>CAZXIG010000257.1:0-4221 GCA_964640405.1 uncultured Candidatus Kuenenia sp. | reverse complement strand
CGCAGGCCCCGCACCATCCACCTCGCCGAGATTCTCGCCGGCACCGTCTCCTGAGCGGCGGGCGTCCGGTTGCCCGAACGCACCTGCTACCCGGCTCGCAAAGCGACTATCCTGTAATAATGCTCGCCAAGAAACAGTTTCTCCGGGACGCCGCCGCGCACGTCCGCGACACGGGCCACCGCTCCTTCGTACGGAAGGCGCTCGGTGGCTACTACACGAATCGCGATCTGCAGAAGGCGAGGTATCGCGACTGGGAGCACGCCCGCGACGCCGCGAGCCTCGCCAAGTGGTCGGCCGTCAATCGGCTCGACGAATTGTTGCCCAGGTTCGTGGCCAATTTCGAGGCCAACGGCGGGCAGGTGCACTGGGCCCGCGACGCCGAGGAGGCCCGCACGATCGTCCTCGACTTGCTCCGCGCCGCCAAGGCGAAGGCGATCATCAAGAGCAAGTGCATGACGAGCGAGGAGATCCACCTCAACGCCGCCATGGAAAAGGACGGGTACGGCGTGGTGGAAAGCGACCTCGGCGAGTTCATCCAGCAGCTCCGCGGAGAGCCCCCTTACCACTTCGTCTTCCCGTGCATGCACGTCCGGCGCGACGAGATCAGCGATCTCTTCGGGAAGCACCTCGGCTCGGCCCCCACCGACAGCCCCGAGGAGCTGACGATGATCGCCCGCCGCCACATGCGGCGGCTCTACGTCGATGCCGACGTCGGCATCACGGGGGCCAACTTCCTCGTCGCCGAGACGGGGCAGATTTCGATCACCGAGAACGAGGGCAACGCCCGGCTCACGGCGGCTCTGCCGCGGATTCACATCTCGATCTCCGGCATCGAGAAGGTGATCGAGAACCTCGACGATCTCTCCGTGCTCCTGCCGATGCTCGCCACGGCCGGGGCCGGCCAGCCGATGACCTGCTACAACACGCTCTACTCCGGCCCGCGGCAGCCGGGGGAGTGCGACGGGCCCGAGGAGATGCACCTCGTGCTGCTCGACAACCAGCGGACGGCGATCCTCGCCGACCCCGAGCAGCGGGATAGCCTGCACTGCATCCGGTGCGGTGCCTGCCTCAACGTCTGCCCGATCTTCAAGAACGTCGGCGGCTTCACCTACGGCACCACCTACCAGGGGCCGATCGGCTCGGTGATCACGCCCCACCTCCGCGGCCTGGCCGACTGGAACCACCTCTCCGGGGCGAGCTCGCTCTGCGGTGCCTGCACCGATGCCTGCCCGGTGCGGATCGACATCCATCATCACCTGCTCCACAATCGGCGGAATGCCGCCCGCACGGCCCCCAGCCGCCTCGAGAAACTCGGGCACCGGCTGTTCGTCGTCGCCGCCCGCCGGCCGTGGCTCTTCGCCGCCGGGGGCGCGATGTTTCGCCGCTCGCTCGGAGTGCTCAAGGCCCTGCGGCCACCGCTCTTGAAGGCCTGGCTCGCGACCCGCGACCTGCCGCCGGCCCCGGCACGCAGTTTTCGTTCCCAGTGGGCGGCCCGACAGGAGGGCCGGAGCAACCCGGCCAGCGTCCGATGATCGCACCCGCCCCGAAAACCAGCACCGCCGGCGACGTGATCCTGGCGCGAATCCGCGAGGCCCTCCGGATTCCGGCGCCGCTTCCCCACCTCAAGTCGCACGCGGCCGAGGCGGCGGTCGCGCCGGCCGCCGGCTCCGGCCTGCCTGCGCTCACGGTGCTGCCCGCGGAGGTCGGTCGGCCGTGGCTGCCGGACGGTGGTGAGACGTCCGCAGAACGCGTGCGAATCCTGACGGAAAACCTCGAAAAGCTGCGGGCCGTGGTGCTGCGCGTGCCCGACGTGGCCGCCGCCGCCGCGGCGATCCAGGTGCTGGTGCGGGAGCGCGGCTGGCAACGGGTGGCCGGCCATGCGCACGATCTCGTCGAACCGGTGCTGACGGCGCTGCCTTCCGCCGTGCACCGTGTCGAGGCGGCCGCCCGCTTCGACAAAAACGCGCTCGAGGCCTGCGATGCCGGGATCACCGCCTGCGAGGCGCTGGTCGCGCAGACGGGCTCGATCCTCGTGTCGAGCCGCACCTGCGGCGGCCGGGCCCTCTCGATCCTGCCCCACGTGCACGTCGTCGTGGCGACGGTCGACCAAATCGTCGCCACGGTCGGCGACGCCCTGCACCTGGCCCGCGACCGCCATGCCGGCCGGATGCCGAGCATGCTCTCGTTCATCACCGGCCCGAGCCGCACCGGCGACATCGAGCGGATCCTCGTGCTCGGTGCCCACGGGCCGAAGGAACTCTTCGTCGTCCTGGTGGGGTGAGGAAGCGATGTCGACACCCCGCTGCCCCGTCTGCCTCGGCGAGACGCACGAGATCCGGGCGAAGCTCGTCTGCCGGCAGTGCGGGATGATCCTCGAGACCTGCTGCGAAGGCGGGCCGATGGGCTCGGGCGAATGCCCCCGTGCGGCCGCACCACCGGCACCGACGGAACAATCCGTCGATCACAAGCCGGGCTGAGTTTTTCGCGCGGCGAAGCACGATCTTCTGAGGAGAGTTTGCCGGCAGCGCAAACCCTTCCGGTCACGGAATCCCGTCAGGCGGGCGTCCGGGCCGGGCAGGCGTGCCGGCTTTGCTCTCCCGACTCGTCCGCGCCGGATCAGCCACCGACTGGAGATGGCCTCCGTGCGGCAGCGGGGAACTGTTTCGCGAAACGTGGTGTTTCCCAATCCCTCTGGAGGTTTCTGTGAAGAAGCGTTTGACATTCAGCTTCCTGCCCTGGGCCGCGGCCGCCGGCGTCTGCATCGGCGGCGGGTTTGCCCATGGCGAGGATGCCGCCCCGGCCGCTGCGGCCGATGGCTCGGTGCTCGTCGGTGAAGCCGCCGCTGCTCCGGCTGCTGCCGAAGCCCATGCCGAGGCTGCCGCCCCCGCGGCCGGTCCGTGCATGAAGACGGTGAAGGTGTGGAAGATGGTGCCCGAGATCCGCGAGGTCGAGGCCACCGAGTGGACGACGGAGGTCCGCGAGCGGTCCTTCCAGGTCACGAAGAAGGTGCCGCGTCTCGAGGAGAAGACCCGGACCTACACGGTGATGGTGCCGGAGCAGCGTTCGAAGACGGTCGAGTACACCGTCAACGTCAACGTGCCGGAGACGAAGACCGTCGAGTACAAGGTCAACGTCCCCTACACCGAGCAGGTCGAGAAGTCCTACACGGTGATGGTGCCGGTCAAGGAGGAGCGGACCCGGACGTGGAAGGTGAACGTGCCCTACACCGAGCAGGTCGAGAAGACCTACACGGTGATGGTGCCCGTGAAGGAGGAGCGGACGGCCACCTACAAGGTGAACGTGCCCTACACCGAGCAGGTCGAGCAGGCCTACACGGTGATGGTGCCCTACACCGAGGAGATGACCGGCACCCGCACGGTGTCGAAGCGCGTGGCGGTCAAGGGCACGAAGACCGTGACCTGCCGCGGCGGCCACTGGGTGACCGAGGCGAAGGAGATCTCGGCCAACGGCAAGTATGACGCCGAAGGCAATCCCTGCTGCCCGAAGGTCGTCTGCTGCCGCAAGTGGGTTCCCACCTGCGAGACCAAGGAGATCGAGGTCACGACGTGGAAGACCGAGTGCGAGCAGGTGCCCTACACCTACTGCGTGAAGAAGCTCCGCGCCGAGCAGCGGACGCGGACGGTGTGCGTGCACAAGAGCCGTTGCGAGGAGCGGACCCGCTCCTACCATGTCACGAAGATGGTTCCGGAGACCCGGACGAAGACCGTCTGCGTGCACAAGAGCCGGTGTGAGGAGCGGTCGGGCACCTACCACGTCACCAAGATGGTTCCGGAAGCCCGGACCAAGACGGTGTGCGTCAACAAGTGCCGCGTCGAGACCCGCACCCGCGAGGTCACGGTGAACCGGAGCGTCGCCGAGCAGCGGTCGAAGGAAGTGAGCTACACGGTGATGGTGCCGCAGCAGCGGACCAAGAGCTACACCGTGTGCGCCAGCGACACCGTCACGGAGACGAAGACGGAGTCGTACGTGGTCCGCGTGCCGAAGAAGGTGACGAAGACCCAGTGCGTCACCGTCCGCAAGTGCGTCGAGGAGCAGGTGCCGGCCGACGAGCTGGGTGCCGGCAACGGCAACGGCAACGGTGGCTGCGGCAAGGCTCGTAAGGGCTGTGGCCTCGGCTGCAAGAAGGGCTGCTGATTCCGGCTGAAAGCTGAATCCAGCTCCGAAGAAACCATCGCGGCGGGTCGGGCGTCAGGGCGCCCG
>CAZXIG010000256.1:0-4353 GCA_964640405.1 uncultured Candidatus Kuenenia sp. | reverse complement strand
TAGCAGAAGTCGTCGGTCGAACCGTGCGTGATCCCGGGCCGCACGCCGCCGCCGGCCAGCCACATCGTGAAGCATCGCGGATGATGGTCGCGGCCGAACGCCTCGGGCGTCAGCTCCCCCTGGCAATACGACGTGCGACCGAACTCGCCCCCCCACACCACGAGCGTCTCGTCGAGCAGGCCGCGCTGCTCGAGGTCGCGAACGAGCGCGGCCGCCGGCTGATCGACGTCGCGGGCCTGCCCCGGCAGCTGCTTCGGCAGGCTCGAATGCTGGTCCCAGCCCATGTGGAAGAGCTGCACGAACCGCACGCCCCGCTCCGAGAGCCGGCGGGCGAGCAGGCAGTTGGCCGCGAACGTGCCGGGCTTCGTCACCTCCGGGCCGTAGAGATCGAGCACGTGCCGCGGCTCCGCCGAGATGTCGACGAGATCGGGAACCGACGACTGCATCCGGAAGGCGAGCTCGTATTGCGCGATCCGCGTATCGATCTCGGGATCGCCGACGCGGTCGTGGTGGAGACGGTTGAGCGCCTGCACGTCGTCGAGGATGTCGCGACGGCGGCGGGCGTCGATGCCGTCGGGATTCGAGAGATAGAGCACCGGGTCGCCCTGACTGCGAAACTTCACTCCCTGGTGCCGCGACGGCAGGAAGCCGCTCCCCCAGAGCCGGTCATAGAGCGGCTGGTCCTGCGGCTTGCCGGTGCCGCGGGAGGTCATCGCCACGAAGGCGGGCAGGTCGCGGTTCTCGCTGCCGAGGCCATACGAGAGCCACGCGCCGAGACTCGGCCGTCCGGCCAACTGGGCGCCGGTGGTGATGAACGTGATCGCCGGATCGTGGTTGATGGCGTCGGTGACCACCGACTTCACGACGCACAGCCGGTCGGCGACGCCCGCCGTGTGGGGCAAGAGCTCGCTGAACCAGGCGCCGCCCGGGCCATGCTGGGCGAAGCGATACGGGGACGACACGAGCGGAAACCGCGCCTGCCGCGACGTCATGCCGGTGAGCCGCTGGCCGCCGCGGACGCTCTCGGGCAGATCCTCGCCATGCCGCGCGACGAGCGTGGGCTTCGGGTCGAAGAGGTCGAGCTGCGAGGGCCCGCCCGCCTGAAAAAGATAGATCACCCGCTTCGCCTTCGGCGCCGCGTGCGGTAGCCCCGGCAGGCCGCCTGTGCCCGTCGCCTCGCCCGTCTCGTCGGCGAGCAGCGTGCCGAGCGCCGTCAGCCCCAGGCCGAGGCCTGCCCCGGCGAGCAGGCGACGGCGGTCGATCGTGGCAGGCAGGCGCAGCATCGCGATCACTCCCGGGTGAGAAACTCGTCCAGATTCAGAAGCACGTTGCCGACCGACGTGTAGGCGGCCAGCTCCGCCGGATCGACCGCCGGATCGGCTTCGCTCTCGCCGAGCGCGAGCAGGGCCCGCGCGGCGGCCGGATCGGCCTTGAAGGCGTCGAGCCGCCGACGAAACCCGGCGACGAGCACGGCGAGCTCGCGGGGTTGCGGCACGCGCGACGTGACGAGCATGAAGCCGCGGGCGACCCGCGACTCCGGGCCGTCGCCCCCCTCGCGGATCATCCGCCCGGCGAGGCCGCGGGCCGCCTCCACGAAGGTGACGTCGTTGAGCAGGTTCAGGGCCTGGAGCGGCGTGTTCGTTCGCGACTGCACCACCTGGCAGGTCTCGCGGCCCGCCGCGTCGAACGTGGCGAACATCGGCACGGCCACCGTCCGCTTGCGATAGACATAGAGGCTGCGACGGTAGAGCGCGTCGCCATGATCCTGCTCGTAGACGGCCGGCCCCGCCGCCAACTCTTCCCACAAGCCCGCGGGCTGATAGGGCTTCACCGAGGGCCCGCCCACCCGCTCGACGAGCAGCCCCGAGACGGCAAGCGCCGCATCGCGGACGGCCTCGGCCGAAAGGCGAAACCGCGGCCCGCGGGCGAAGAGACGGTTGTCGGGATCGGCCGCGAGCGCGGCGGGTGCGACGCGGGAGGCGCGGCGGTAGGCCGCCGTCGTCACGATGTCGCGGACGAGCCCCTTCACGTCCCACCGCTCGCGAAACCGCACGGCCATCCAGTCGAGCAGCGCCCGGTGCGGAGGCGGCTCCCCCTGCAATCCGAAATCCTCGACCGTCTTCACGAGGCCCATGCCGAAGAACTGCTGCCAGACGCGGTTGACAAACACGCGCGCCGTGAGCGGATGCCGCGGATCGACGAGCCAGCGGGCGAGCGCGAGCCGGTCGGCGGCCTTCCCGTCTGCCGATTCCGCGAGCGGCGGACCAAACGCCTCGGGCACGCCGGCGGTCACCTCCTCGCCGGGCTTGTCGTATTCGCCGCGGTGGAGAACGCGAGTCGTTCGCAGCCCGGGCACGTCCTGCATCACCATCGTCGTCGGCAGCGACCGCTCGAAGGCGGCAACGGCCCGCCGCGCGGCGCGGTCGCGGAGGCGGGCCGAGCGGATCGTCTCCGGCGCCGCGTGCTCGAGGAAGTGCTCGCGGATCGCCAGCCGCTCGATGGCCGTGAGGTTCTTCAGTTGTTCGGCCCGCGCCCTGGCCACGAGCTCGGCGGGCGAGAGCGGGCAGGAGATGACAGCCGACTCGTCGGGCTCGAGGATGCGGTCGTAGAACCGCAGGTCGGCGAGGGCCCCGCGGAACGGCGCAGCCGTGCCGCCGCCGCCCACGACGAGCGGCTTCTCGCAGACAAACTGGTTGTTCATCTCGTCGGCCACCACTTGCGTCGCGACCGCGACGCCGTCGACGTGGATCCGCACGCCCGCGGCGAGCCGCGAGCCGTCGTAGGTCCAGGTGACGTGGCTCCATCGGCCCGGCTCGAGCGGCTCCCGCGTCTCCACCTGCACGGAGTCGTCGAGCACACGATGCGAGATCACGACTCGCGGCCGGCGATTCACGAGCAGCAACTCGACGCCGCGGCCGAGCAGCAGCTCGTCCCACGTGGCCCAGACCGTCATCGCCGCGGCCTCGTCGTCGGGCCGCAGCCGCACCGCGGCGGAGAAGGGCTTTTCCGTGCTGAAGGCGGGCACGTCCGGGAAGGGGCGCGGACTCGAGCCGTCGAGAACCGCGGCCGGCTCGTCGAGCGGCAGCCGCAGCGTGAGCCCTTCGGCGATCGGCACCGCGGGGGACGTAGCTCGTTGCGGTTCGGCATCGGCCGCGATCCCGGCGTCGGCCGCGATCCATGCCGCGAGGGCGGCATCGACGTCCCCCTGCATCCGCGTCCAATCTTGGGCCGCCGCATCGGCGTCAACACACAGCGTCGCCAGCCGCCGCTCCTGCTCGGCCGTCGGCGCGAGGATGACGGGCGGCGAGTTCGTATCGCGCATCGCCTTCCCCGGCTCGGGCACGCGGTTGAAGAAGTCGAAGAGCCGGAAGAAATCCCGCTGAGAGAGCGGATCGTATTTATGGTCGTGGCAGCGGGCGCAGCCGGCGGTGATCCCCATCCAGACCGTGCAGGTCGTCTCCACGCGGTCGACGGCATACTCCACGAGAAACTCCTCGGGGATGATGCCCCCCTCGGCGTTCATCCGGTGGTTGCGGTTGAAGCCGGTCGCGATCCGCTGGGCGAGCGTGGGAGCAGGGAGCAGATCCCCCGCCAGTTGATCGATCGTGAAATCATCAAACGGCTGGTTGGCATTGAAGGCCTCGATCACCCAGTCGCGATACCGCCACATCTGCCGCGGGCCGTCGGTTTGGTAGCCGTTGGTGTCGGCGTAGCGGGCGGCATCCAGCCACGGCCCGGCCATCCGCTCGCCGTAACGCGGCGACGCGAGCAGCCGGTCGACGAGATCGGCGTAGACCTGTTCGCGCGACGACGCCTGCGAGTAGGCGGCAACAAAAGCCTCCACCTCCTCGGGCGTGGGCGGCAGGCCCACGATGTCGAGGTAGAGACGTCGGCAGAGCGTGGCCGGATCGGCCTCGGGCTCGGGCGTGATGCCGAGATCCTCGAGCCGTGCCTGTATGAACCGGTCGGCCTGATGACGGATCGCCGCTTCGTCGCGGACGGCCGGGGGCTCGGCCGCCTCGGGGGGCACGAACGCCCAGTGCGGCTCGTATTCGGCGCCGGCGGCGATCCAGGCGACGAAGAGTTCACGCTCGGCGGCGGAGAGCGCGGCGCCCGAATCGGGCGGCGGCATCTGCAGGTCGGGGTCGGTCGACGTGATCCGCTCAACGACGACGCTCGCCGCCGGGTCGCCGGGCACGATCGCGGCGCCGCCGTCCCGTGCGGCCACCGCATCCTCGCGGCGGTCGAGCCGCAGGTCGGCCGCGCGGGAACCGGCATCGAGGCCGTGGCAGCGAAAGCATCGGTCGGAGAGCAGCGGACGGATGTCGTCGTTGAAGTCCGGCTTGGCAGCGG
>CAZXIG010000255.1:0-4354 GCA_964640405.1 uncultured Candidatus Kuenenia sp. | reverse complement strand
CAGACAGCTGGGCGGGATGTCGTCGCAGCCGGGTGACCGGCGGTACGATGCGGCCTCGTCGAGCGCCGAGCCTGCCGACGACCGCACGCCCGAGGAGCGAGTCACCCAGGATTCCGAACGACGACCGCCGCCTTCACTCGGCCGGCGAATTCGGCGGCCCGTTCCAGGTCGCGATCGTCGGGATGCCGGCGATTGATCCCGCCGGCGAGCCACAGCGGGCCCCAGCTGTCGAAGCCTTGGCAGTGGAATTCACCCACGACGTCGAAGCCTTTGCGGGCGAGCTCCTTCGTGAAGGGACCGTGCCAGAGCTTCCAGAGAAACGAGAGCCCCGACGTGGAGAACACGAAGGCCGGCTTCCGGTCGAGGTCTTGATCCGGCAGGCGGCGCACCCACGCCCACAGCGATTCGTGAAACCCCCCGTAATAGACGCCCGAGCCGAACCCGACGAGGTCGTAGTCGGCCAGGCTCGAGGCCGGAACCTCGGCGGGCGACCGCACGTCGGCTTGAAGCACGTCGGCGAGGCGACGGGCCACCAGGGCCGTATTGTGGTGGTGGACCGACGCGCAGATCAGAAGTGCCTTGAGGTCGGGCATGCCGAATCCTACGGCGGCGAGCAACCAAGCCGGAAACCACGGGGCGGATGCCGGGCCGAGCGGAACCGCCGCCGCTGGCGGGATGCCGAATTGGCTCGTCGCGGCGGTTCAAGTCTGACCGGCACTCGCCTCGGCCTGCCACTCGCCGCACCAGTCATGCTCCCGGGTGTGCGGCCATACGCCGACGTGGACGAGCTTGTCGTCCTGGATCGGTGGCATCGCCGGGGGCATGCGCCGACACTGCCCCCAGCCGACGACCTTTTCACCGACCGCCTCCCGCCGCCAATAGCTGCACGTCGCACAAACCTGACCGGGCGGCGGTGACGATGAGGCGTTCATGGACGTAGTGTAGCCACGGCGCATCGCAAATGAGCGTCCTGATCTATAACCACAACGAATTCGACACCACAGAAGGGATTCCCCGCATGGCCGAATCATTCTTCCAGGCCACCAACACGCTGGCGCTCCTGGCCTGGATCGCACTTCTGCTTTTCCCGGGCAGGAAACCGATCTCGAGCGTGCTCTGTGCCGTGATCATCCCGGCCCTGCTGGCGGCCTGCTACGCCGGCGTGATCGGCTGGAAGCTCGCCGCGAATGGCCCGCCGCCAGGCGACGTGATGACGATCGCGGGCCTGCGGGACGTATTTCGTGACGACTGGGTATTCGCGGCCGCCTGGACCCACTACCTCGTCTTCGACATGGTCGTCGGCGCCTGGATCGCCCGCGACAGCGTGCGGCTCGGCATGCCGTGGCCGCTCCGAACCGTGGCCCTCGTGCTCACGTTCCTCGCCGGTCCGGTCGGATTTCTCGTGCACGTGCTCGCCCGCGGCGCGCTGCGGCGAACGATATCCGCCACCGAGGGCGTCCCGGCGTCGTAAGAACTCCCGATCGGAACCGGCCGCATCCCAAGCCGCGGATCGTTTCGTCTCGGCACGTCGAAGGCCACTGTCGCATCTCTAGACACCACGCGACAACGGCCATTGCTTGCCTGTTCGTTCGATGCGCCTAGGGTTTCCTCGCTACTGAATATTCCATCGCTTTCCAGGAGATCACACATGCGAATGCTTCCTTTCGTCATGGGCGCCACCGCAGTGGGGCTTACGATCGTGTCGAGTTCGATCGCTTCCGCAGCCCCCTGCAAGGGCTCGCGAAACGCGACGACTTTCACCCACCGGATGCATGCCGTGCAGCCTGCGGTCATTCACGAGCGGGTCGTCTCCGAGCACGTCGTGCATCAGGTGGCGTATGCCGAAACCCCCAAGGACATCGTGGATACTGCCGTCGGTGCCGGGACGTTCAAGACGCTCGCGGCCGCACTGGGCGCAGCCGATTTGGTCGCGACGTTGAAGGGGAATGGTCCCTTCACGGTCTTCGCGCCGACGGATGAGGCGTTTGCCAAGCTGCCGGCCGGGACCGTGGAAAACCTGCTGAAGCCGGAGAACAAGGAAAAGCTCAAGGAAATCCTGCTTCTCCACGTCGTCCCGGGGAGCGTCTACGCTGCGGACGTGGTGAAGCTGACCGAGGCCAAGACCGCTGGCGGCAAGGTGGTGAAGATCTCCACGGAGGGCGGCGTCAAAGTCGGCACCGCCACGGGAACCGCCAACGTCGTGAAGACCGACATCAAGGCGAAGAACGGCGTGATCCACGTGATCGACGCCGTCATTCTTCCGTGATCCCTCCTGCCCGATCGGCTCCTCGTGCACCCCGCAGGCATCCGTCCTGCGGGTTGTTCGGGGGCTCGTGCTGGACACCGTAGAGATGCCCGGCGGGGTCGTTGACTGGATGTGCCAAGCCGTGCCCGGGCACGTAGCTTGAGGGCGGCAGCGGGATAGCCGGGGCGCAGCGGGATGGCATGCGTCAGCCTGGCTGCCTGCCTATCGCCCGAGCCAGCGGGCAGAGATCGCTCGGGGACTCACCCCGCCTGTAAGACTTCAGCAGTTCGCGAGAACGCTCCGCGAGCATCCGGCGGACTTCCCGACGTTGCCCCTTCACGCGGGCGATCTTCATGGAGTCGTAGCCCGTCGTCTGGTGCCGCATCCAGGCGATCACCGCCGCCTCGGCCCGGCGTTCGATCGGGATTCGCTGGGTGCGGGCCACCGTGCCGCTGCCCACGGGCGTCGCGTGGCTCGCGACCGCCTCGGCGAGTTTCAGGGCCAGCGCTGCGTGTCGCTCATGGAACGCCAGGAACGACACGACAGCCGCCTGGAAGTCTTCGACGTACGCGGCTTGCTTGACCTCACGGCGTTTCGAGTCAGCCTCGCGGCGCCGAGAGTAGGCGTCGGTGGCTCGTTCAGCGGTCAGGTCTTGCTGAACCTTCTCGATGGTCTCCCGCGGGGCCCAGATCCCCCGCGAAAACACCCTCCGACCGACCTTCTCTTGGACGAGCCAGAACTCACCGGCGGCCTTTACACGCCGAGTCAGGGCAGCGTCTCCGGGCGGCAGGAGCACCCAGTTATCCGGGACTTCGAGCACGTGGCCCTGGGGCGTGCGGACCGTGTCGGGACGCGGGCCGGGAAGAAACGTCTGAGGCGGCATAAAAAACTCACTCGCCGATGTCTTCGGCCCAGAGCGTAGGATGTCGCTGCGCCGGGAGCTACCGCTGCGCGGCGATGCCGAGCAGGGCGGCCGAAAACGTGACGGCCAGGACGAGGGCGGCGGTCGCAATCGGGGTCATGCTCGTGTTCCAGGGGTCGACGGCCCGCCGGCATCAGCCGTCGAACCGCGGTTTTCCTGCGGGTGCGTGGGCTTGTCCAGTCCGCGGACGAATCGCAGCATCTCTCAGGCGTCACCCGACTGTTCTGCCCGCATCCAGCCCGACCAGCCTCGGCTGTTGCTCCTCGTGATCCGCTCCGCCCGCTCGCCGCTTGCCGAAGTGCCGTTGGCCGACCTATCTTTGAAGTTCTTCACGCGGCGGGGATCGCGACCCACCTGGCGGATCACGTCATCACGAGTCGCTCACGAGCCGGGCAGTGGTTCTGGAAGTGCCATTGACCGGGTTTCTTGAGGTGCATCTTCCGGCTCTGAAACACCGGTTTATGAAGGGAATTCAGCCTATGTCCGTCTCTCGCATCCGTTCTGCGGCCGCGTGCCTGTTCGTCACCGCCGTGGTCATCGTGTCGAGCACCGCCTCGGCGCAGCAGGAGTTCACTCCCGTCGCCGCGGGCGTTCGGTACCGGAGGATCGGCGTCTTCGACGAGGCCCGGCTGGCCGCGATCCTCGACCGCGGCCTCGATACGTTCATGGCGGGCTTCGACCCGTCGCAGGCCTCGACCATGAAGTCGACCGACTTCAAGTCGAAGTTCACCGAGCCTCGGAACGGCGTGACGCTCTATGAGGTGCAGTTCAACTCCGTCATTCCTGAATGGGACAACCAGCCCACGCTGGGCAGCGGCCTGCTGGCCGTTCCGGACGACGGTGCGACGTCGCATCCGCTCGTGAGCTACCAGCACGGCACCGTCTTCGGTCGCGACCAGGTGCCGTCCCGTCCCGACAACTCGTACGAGACGCAGCTGGCCCTCGCGGCCTTTGCCAGCCAAGGCTACGTGGTGATCGCCGCCGACTATTTCGGCCTCGGTCCGTCGCGGGTGGCCAACTGCTTCATCGTGCCGCGGGGCACCACGCAGTCGATGCTCGACCACTACCTCGCGTCGCGGGCCGTGCTCGAGTCGCTCGGCCAGAAGACGCCCCAGTTCTTCGTGTGGGGCTGGTCGCAGGGGGGCTGGAGCACGATGCAGTTCCTGCGCCGCCTGGAGACGCTCGAC
>CAZXIG010000254.1:0-4401 GCA_964640405.1 uncultured Candidatus Kuenenia sp. | reverse complement strand
ATCCCCCGGCTCGCGCCTGGGGGCTTTGATGACGAGGATGATGTTCCGCATGCAGCCACCATCCTCCACCGCCGACGCCCAATCACTCCGCCAGCGCGGGCTCGCGCTCGCCCAGGCCGGCCGGTTCGCCGAGGCCGTCGCGCCGCTGGAGGCCGCGGTCCGGCTCGACCCCTCCCACGTTCCCACGCTCAACAACCTCGGCCTCGTGCTCCGCGGGCTCGGCCGCCGCACCGAGGCCGAGCAGGTGCTCCGGCAGGGCCTGGCCGCCGCGCCGGGCTCGGTGACGATCGCCAACAGCCTCGGCCTCGTGCTCATGGATCTCCGCCGGCTCGCCGATGCCGAGCGGGTGTTTCACGCCGCCCTCGCCGTCGGCGGCGACGACGTCGATCTGCTCAACAACTACGCCGTGCTGCTCAAGCAACTCGGCCGCCAACGCGAAGGTGAGCCGCTCCTCCGCCGCGGGCTCGCCAAGGCCCCTGCAGACACCGGCCTGCTCGTGAACCTCGGCGATCTGCTCGTGGCCGACGGCCGTGCCACAGAGGCGCTGCCGCTGCTCGAGCGGGCCGTGCAGGTGGCGCCGCGGTCGCCCGAGGCCCGCAACAATCTCGCGCTCGCGCTCAAGGCCCTGGGCCGCGAAGAGGAGGCCACGCCTCACCTCGAGGCGGCCCTCGCCCTCAACCCGCGCTACCTCCCCGCGATCCACAACCTCGGCAACAACCTCGTCGCCGTCGGCCGCGTGGCCGAAGGCGTGGCCCGGTTTCTGGAGGTGCTCGACCGCGATCCCGCGAACCTCCCCGCGCTCTACGCGCTCGCCACCGTCACCGACCACCCGCTCGACGACGCGGCGCTCGCGAAGATCGACGGCCTGCTCGCCCAGCCCGGCACACACGGCGAGGCCCGGCAGCTGCTCCACATGGCCGCCGCCGCGGCCCGCGACCGCCGCGGCGACCACGACACCGGCATCCGCCACGCGGTCGCCTCCGGCAGCCTGCGCCGGGCCCTCGATCGCCGCGCCGGCCGCGGCTTCCACCGCGACCACCACGCCCGCTACGTGGAGGCCCTGATCGAGACCTTCCCGGTGGCTGCGGCCCTGCCGTCGTCGGGCCTCGACACGCAACAGCCCGTGTTCGTCGTCGGCATGCCCCGCAGCGGCACCACGCTCGTGGAGCAGATCCTCGCGAGCCATCCGCTCGCGTTCGGCGCCGGCGAGGCCGACACGATCGCGCTGGCCGCCGCGCTCCTCGGTGGCGAGCGGTTCGACGGCGACGATCCGGCGGCGTATCCCCGCGCGGTCGCCGGCCGCTCGCGGTCGCAGCTCGCAGCCGCGGCCGAGAAGGTGCTCGCGACCTACCGTGAGCTGGCCGCGAAAGCCCGTCCCGCCGCGGCGGCCCCCGACTGGCCCGCGCGGATCGTCGACAAGACCACGATCAACTTCCATCACGTCGGCCTGATCCACGCCCTCTTTCCGCGGGCCCGGATCATCCACACGCTTCGCGACCCGCGCGACACCGCCGTGTCGTGCCTGTTCCACAACTTCAACGGCATCGGCCTCAACTTCACCAACGACCTCGGCGACCTCGGGCTCGTGCTGCGGCTCAAGGACCGACTCATGGCCCACTGGCGTGCGGTGCTGCCGGGCGTGATCCTCGATGTGCCGTATGAAGCGCTCGTCGCCGATGTCGAGTCGTGGACGCGGAAGATGCTCGACCACGTGGGGCTCGAGTGGTCGGACCGCTGCCTCGACTTTCACCGGCTCGAACGCCGCGTGAAGACGGCGAGCAACCTGCAGGTGCGGAAGCCGATCTACTCGTCGTCGGTGGCGCGATGGAAGCGGTATGAGCCGCACCTCGGGCCGCTGGCCGCCGCGCTCGAGGGGCACGATCTACCCGAGCCTGCCGAGCCGCCGGACCTCGATCCGCCGGCAGCGGCCGCAGGCACCGCGCCGCGGCCGCAATCGCCGTTCATGCAGCAGGGGATCGCCGCCCATGCCGCGGGCCGCCTGGCCGAGGCGGTGGACTGGTTTCGCAAGGCGTTGGCCGCCGCACCCGACGACCCGCGGGCGCGAGTCAACCTCGGCGTGGCCCTCAAGGATGTCGGCCAGTTCGCCGAAAGCGAGGCCTGCTACCGGCAGGCGATCGCGATGGCCCCCCGCTTCGCCGCAGCCCACAACAACCTCGGCATCCTGCTCGCCGACACGGGCCGCAGCGAAGAGGCGTTTGCCTGCTTCGAGGAGGCCCTGCGGCTCGACCCGCGATTCCCCGACGCCCGCCACAACCGCGGCGCCGTGCTCGCCGACATGCACCGCCACGACGAGGCGATCCCCGATTTCCACGCGGCGATCGCCCTCGAGGCCGATGTGGCCGAATACCACAATTCGCTCGGCGCCTCGCTCGCCGTGCTTGGCCAGACCGACGCCGCCCTGGCCGCCTACGAACAGGCCCTCGCCTGCGATCCGGCCCATGCCTGGGCCCACTTCAACCGCTCGCAGGCCTGGATGCTCCGGGGCGACTGGGAGCGGGGGCTGGCCGAGTGGGAATGGCGGAAGAAGCTGCCGTCCGCCCCCCGCCGGCAGTGGGACCGGCCGGAGTGGCAGGGGCAGATGATGCCCGGCGCCACGCTCTTGGTGCACGCGGAGCAGGGGCTGGGCGACACGCTGCAGTTCATCCGGTTCGTGCGGGAGGCACGGCAGCGGTTGGGCCGCGTGATAGTGGAGTGTCAGCGGCCGCTCATGCCGCTCGTCTCACGCTGCGAGTTCATCGACGGCCTGGTGGCGAAGGGCGACGACCTGCCCGCTCACGACGTGCAGGTCTCGCTCTTGAGCCTGCCGCATGTGCTCGGCCTCGGCGGCGCGCAGCTGGCGGGAGCCGGGGCGTATCTCTCGGCCGATCCCGCGCTCGTGGCGAAGTGGCGGGCGTTTCTCGACGGGCTGCCGGGCAAGAAGATCGGGATCGCCTGGCAGGGGAATCCGAAATACAAGCGAGATCTCTTTCGCTCGGTGCCGCTGGGGGCGTTTGCCCCGCTGGCCGCGGTGCCGGGCATCACGCTCGTGAGCCTGCAGCAGGGAGCGGGCGAGGCATGGCGGGCCGACCCGGCCACGCGGCCGGCGTTTCCGGTCGTCGATCCCGGGCCGGAGGTCGATACGACGGCCGGTGCCTTCATGGACACGGCCGCGATCATGCGGGGGCTCGACCTCGTGATCAGCTCCGACACGTCGATCCCGCATCTGGCCGGCGGGCTGGGCGCGCCCGTCTGGCTGGCCCTGGGGGCCAACCCGGATTTTCGGTGGCTCGACCGGGGCGATGCCTCGCCGTGGTATCCGGCGATGCGGGTCTTCCGGCAGCCGGCGGCGGGGGATTGGGCCGGTGTATTTGCGGAAATGGCCGCGGCCTTGCGTGGCGGCTGACCGGCCCGCATATTTTTCCTAACCCGCAGACTTGCATTTGCTTTGCAATGGGGTACCTTTTCGCGACGAACCCCTTAACTAGGGGTGGGGCTGTCAGTCCCGCTTTCTGTCCAAACGCGTTTTGTCAAAAAACGCATCGTGTGTTTCAGAGCTTGCAAACCCGCAAACTCCATCGCTCGCCAAGGAGGCACTGATCATGGTTTCGCTGTTCGATCGCGCCGGCTCGCTCGCCCGTGGTCTCCGTCGCAAGTCGGCCTCCAAGCGGAGCCGTCGTGACCAAGACCGCCGTCTTCGCACCGCGATCGATCAGCTCGAGAGCCGTCTGGCCCTCGCGATCACCACGGACCTCTCGATCGGCGGCACCACAGTCGGCTCGTTCACCGACACCCCGACCGGCCCCGGCAACATCGGCGACTTCGTCACCGTGAGCATCGAGGGCACCCGCGGCACGGTGATCTTCAACGGCGGCAAGGGCGTCATCGACGGCACCGACATCCAGACGATCGAGATCGTCGATGCGAGCCCCGACTTCCAGATGACGTTCAACGGCACGATCCGCACGGCCAACCCCGTGCCCTACGGCTCGGACGGCATCATCCAGCTCGGCACGATCACGACGAACAACGTGATCCGCGGCATCAACACGGTCCGCGGCCCGGCCACGAACGTGGCCGTCGCCTACACGCCCTATGGTTTCACGCAGTCCGGTGGTGATGTCGGCACGGCGAACATAACCCTCGCCGGCGACCTCACCGGCGCAGGCACGCTGGGTGAGTTCGTCGTGGCGACTCCGCTGCTGCCGAGTGCCGGCACGCCGGTGTTCACCAATGTGATCAGCGGTTCCTATGACGCGGGCACCGACCGCACCTCGGTTACCCTCGCGAACGCCACGGGCACGGGCACCACGGCCGGTGCGATCACGACCGCCGAGGTCCGCAACGTCGAGTTCCAGCTCACGAAGTTCGTGGGTGTCAACTTCTCGAACCGCAACCTGCAGG
>CAZXIG010000253.1:0-4414 GCA_964640405.1 uncultured Candidatus Kuenenia sp. | reverse complement strand
GCCGGCTGCATAAATCCCAATTTTTCTGAAGGGCGTCGCGATGGTCGTTGGCCCATTCCATCACCAGGCCTTTGGCCCGTCTCGGCAACTCTCCTCTCAGTATATCGAGCGTATCGATCGCAATCACCGCCTCGTACTCGCCGTACGTCGCATGAAAATGCGGCGGGCCATGCTCGCGCCAAAACATCTCGATCACGATACCGAAAAACGTGCTGATGGCCGGCATGCGAGTACTGTACGCACGACCACCACTCACGTCAATCGCCCTCACCCAAAGCCCCTCGCGGAAGCGAGGGGATGACGCCCCCCATCACCATCCGTCCACGTGGCCAAACCCCCGAAATTCCGCGGAAATAGCCATCTCCCGTGGGATTCGGCGGCCCAGGGCTAAGACTAGATAGAGGGTCGGATTCAAAAGGCCGAGAGCGCTATGTCCGCGTCCGCCAAATTCATCGCCGAGATCACCCGGAACCAGCGGCAATTGCACGCCTTCGTGCTGTCGATGGTCTGGCACCCGGTGGAAGCCGACGACGTGCTCCAGGAGACCAATCTCGTGCTCTGGCAGAAGGCGGCGGAATTCGACGAATCGCGCCCCTTTCTGCCCTGGGCGATTCGGTTTGCCCAGTTTCAGGCGCTGGCCCACCTCAAGCGGTCGCAACGGCAGCACGGCCGACTCCTGATTGACGACGACCTGGCGAAGATCATGGCCGACGAGGCGGCGGCCGAGGAACGCGTCTACGAGGTGCGGCGGATCGCGTTGGCCAACTGCCTGCAGAAGCTCACCGCCCGACAGCGCGAACTCGTCTGGCGACGCTATGAGCCCGATGCCACCGTGGCCCAGATGGCTGCCGCCGCCAAGATCGCGCCCAAGGCCCTCTCCGAGCGGCTGCGGCGGATCCGCCACACGCTCCTCCAATGCGTCCGCAAGACTCTCGCCGAGGAGTCTTTCGCATGAACCCCGCTAATGCCCGTCACCTCGCCGGCTTCGAACCTGGCTGGGAAGAGCTCTTCAACCGGTTCGCCGACGGCCTCGCAACCGCCGACGACGCAGATCAGCTCCTCGACCTGCTCCGTGACGATCCCGCGGCCCGCCGGGCGTATCGCGAGTTTGTGTCGCTTCACGCGTCGCTCCAATGGGACTACGCGGCCGTCGCCAACCATGGCCTGCCGCCGGGCGGCGACCCCCCAGCCGGCAGGCGATCGCAGGTGTCGCGCGGCCGGTGGATCGCGACGTTGCTGGCCGGCGCGATCCTCTCCGGCGCCGCGGCGGCGGTCGCCTTCATGACGATGCCGCTGGGTGCCAACTCCCGGGATGATCGCAGCGTTGAGTCGGCAGCCGCAGCCAGCCCGGTGCCGTCGCCGCTGGCCACCGTGACCAAAAGCCGCTTCGCAAGCGAGGCCGACGCAGTAACGAATCTCGCTCCCGGCCAGCCGATCGAGGCGGGCCGGTTGAGGATCCTCGGCGGAGCAATCGAACTCACCCTCCGCAACGGCGTTGAGATCCTCCTCGAAGGCCCCGGTGATTTGGAACTGATCGGCGAACTCGAGGCGTTTCTCCACGGCGGCACGGCGGTGGTGCGGATGCCGAAGGGCATGCACGGGTTTCGCCTCCTGACGCCATCCACCGAGGTGCTCGATCTCGGCACCGAATTCGCCGTGAAGTATGGGGCCGACTCCGCGACCGACGTGCAGGTGTATGACGGCGCGGTGATCGCCACGGGGCGGCTGGGCGAAAGTGCGGGGCGGTTTCCCAAGCGGCTCGAGGCCGGAGAGGCCGCGCGGTTCGTGGCGATGACGTCCGACGAGCCGATGACGCTTCCCTATCGCAAAGACCGGTTCGTCAGGCGGCTGCCGAACGACATCGGAATCGAGCACCACGTGGGAAAGGCCAGCCCCGCCGCGATCGCCGCCGGGCAGACCCAGCAGTTTGGCCGCCCGCAGGCGGAGGCGATCGTGGTGGCCCGCGCCGCCGGCCCCGTGACGATCGACGGCCGGCTCGACGAGTGGGCTTCGGCCCCGGGCGTGATGGCGTCGCTCAACCGCGATCCCGCCGCCGCCGAATGGATGGACGGCAGGATGATGTATGACGCCGAAAACCTCTACATCGCGGCCCGCGTGGGCGACCCCCATCCGCTGGCAAGCGCGATCGATCCGACGCTCGACGCCGATGACGGCTGGCGGGGCGGCGCCGTGCAGGTGCGACTCTCGACCGACCGCACTCTCGGCTGGCCGGTAAACGCCAACGCCCCGAACTATTACAAAATGCGCCGCAGCGAAGCCACGCCCGAGCAGAAGCAGGCGGCGGGCAATCCGCAGCTTTCGCACCTCACCATGTGGTTTTGTGCGAAGACCGCCACGCCCTGCCTGACGATCGCCCACGGCATGATGACCACGCCGAGCGATGGTCTCAATGTGAACCCCAGCGGGTTCAAGGGCGCCTACACCCGCGCCGCCGACGGCCGGGGATACGTGATGGAATATGCGATCCCGTGGCGGCTGCTCAACTGCGAATCCGATCCGCCGCAGCCGGGCGACAACCTGGCGGCATCGTGGCAGGTGCTCTTCAGCGACGAGGGGGGCCGCCTGTGGCGGACCCAGATCGTGGAGGTTCGCAATCTCGAGGAGCCGCCGCGGATCTACTCGTGGGAGCGTGCGGCCACGTGGGGCCGGGCGGAATACCGCTGACTCGCTGCGAAGAGCCCGGATGGTGATGGCGAGCGTCATCCCGCTCGCTGCCGCGAGGGGCTTTTGGGGCATGTCCCCCGGGCTTCCGGTGTCCACAAGCCCCCGGCGGAAGCCGGGGGACTCTGCGTGGTGGCGGAAGCCGTCAGGCGAGGATTCCCTTCACCAGATGCCCGTGCACATCGGTGAGACGGTAATCGCGGCCCTGGAAGCGGTACGTGAGCTTCGTGTGGTCGAAGCCGAGGAGGTGGAGAAGCGTGGCATTCAAATCGTGCACGTGCACCGCGTCCTCGACCACGTTGAACCCGAAGTCGTCGGTCTTGCCGTGCACGTGGCCGGCCTTGATGCCGCCGCCGGCCAGCCACATCGTGAAGGCGCGGTTGTGGTGGTCGCGGCCGTCGTTGCCGCCCTGCACCATCGGCGTGCGGCCGAATTCGCCCCCCCAGATCACGATCGTGTCGTCCAAGAGGCCCCGCTCCTTCAAGTCCATCACGAGGGCCGCCGAGGCCTGCTCGGTGGCGAGGCAGTTGTCCTTGACGCCCTTCGTGAGGTTGCCGTGCTGGTCCCAGGCCTCGTGGAAGAGCTGCACGAACCTGACGCCGCGCTCCAAGAGCCGCCGCGCGAGCAGGCAGTTGCGGGCATAGCCCGCCTGCTTCGGATCGGTGATGCCGTAGCGGGCGAGCGTCTCCGGCGATTCGTCGGCGAGGTTCATGAGCTCGGGAGCGCTCGACTGCAGCTTGTAGGCCATCTCATAGGCCTGGATGCGCGACGCCGTCTCGGGATCGCCGAACCGGCTCACCGCCATCTCGTTCAGCCGCCCGAGCGTGTCGAGCGAGGCCCGCTGCGTTTCGCGGTCAACGCCGCGGGGATTCGAGAGATAGAGCACCGGATCGCCGCTGCTGCGGAGCGGAATGCCGCCGTAGGACGTGGGCAGGAAGCCCGAGCCGTAGTTGCTCGCGCCGCCACTCGTGCCCTTCGCGCTCGTGAGCACGACGAAGCCGGGCAGATCCTCGGCCTCGCTACCGAGGCCGTAGAGCGTCCAGGCGCCGAAGCTCGGCCGGCCGAACTGCTGCGAGCCCGTGTTCATCAGGATCTGGGCGGGAGCATGGTTGACGGCGTCGGTCTGCATCGAGCGCACGAGGCAGATCTCGTCGGCGATGCCGCCGATGTGCGGCACGAGTTCGCTCATCTCGATGCCCGCCTTGCCGTAGGGCTGAAACTTGTATTTGGGGCCGAGGAGCGCCGAATTCGGATTGATGAAGGCCGCCCGATAGCCCTTGAGCAGATCGCCCGGGGGCAGCTTGCCGTCGTGCTTGGCGAGCTCCGGCTTCCAGTCGAAAAGCTCGAGGTGGCTCGGGGCGCCGGCTTGAAACATGTAGACCACCCGCTTCGCCTTCGGGGCGTAGTGGGGCTGCTTCACGGCCAAGGGGGATGGCGGCGCGATGCCCGCGGTCGATTCACGCGCGGCAAGCGCGCCCGCGGCGATGCCGGCCAGGCCGACGCCGCAGTCGCCGAAGAACCAGCGGCGCGAGAGCAACCGGGCCCGGGCGGCTTGGATGTCGCGATTGATCATGGGGCACCTCGTTCAGGGCGTTGTTGGGGTGGGAGGCGTCATCCCCCCGCTTCCGCGAGGGGCTTCCAGGTCAATTTTTCGTGACGGTTTCGTCGAGGTTGAGCAGCACGCGCGAGACGAGCGTCCAGGCGGCGGCGTCTTGCGGGGTCGTGCCGGCGG
>CAZXIG010000252.1:0-4432 GCA_964640405.1 uncultured Candidatus Kuenenia sp. | reverse complement strand
AAAAAACAATCGCCCCAGATGTTGCGCCTGGGGCTTGCATGAAAAAACACGTGCTCTTCATGCGCGTCTGGGGCTTCTATGAAAAAACACGTGCCCCGAATTTGCGTCTGGAAGCCACTTCGCTGTCTTGATCGCGATTGACGGCGGCACGTGCTCTGTGTGACGCTATTCGCCATGCGGACGCCCCTTTTCGTCGCCATTTCCGCCACCGTTGCCATCGCCTGTGCGTCTCTCGGACGCGCCGACGAGCCGCCGACGCAGGCGCCTGCCGCGGATGGCACGACATCGGTGGTCGTGCCAGCCGAGCCGCCGGCGGCCCCCGTCGCTGCGGCCACCGCGGCACCCACGGTTCCGAACGCCCCACCCCCCACGGCGAGTTCTCCTTCGACCCCACCGCTCACAGGCGCCGGCGAACTCCTCGCATCGATGCTCGAGCCACTCGCCGCCCGAGCCGCCATTCCAGCCGATGCGCAGCTCTACACGCGGCCCTTGCCGCTGCTCGAAGCCTTGGAGCGTTCCGGCGACCGGGCGCGGCGGCTCTGGATCGTGCAGGCCTATTGGAAGGTGTCGGCCGCGTTCGCCGGAGTCCGGGCGGCCACCGAAGCGATCGAGCGGCTCGAACTCATCGCCCCCGGCGGCGACCCTCACGATCGCGCCACGCTCGACGTGGCCACGGCCGCCGCCCGCGCCGATCTCGCCGAGGCGAAGGCCCAGCTCGGCATCGCGCAGCAGGAACTGGTCGATCTGGCGAGGCTGCCGCTCACCGATCCGCCCCCATGGCCGGTCGATCGGCCGCTGGCGAGTCCTTACGAAACCCACTTCGACGCGATCTTCGCCAATCGCGTGGCCACCGGCCGCGTGCGGGCGATCGCCCGCACGCTCTCCCCGCGGCACGAGGCCATCGAGTCGCGGGCTGCCGCCGTGCGGGCCGCCGAGCAGGCGATGACCATGGCCGAAGCCGATCATGCCAAAGGCAAGCGGCCGATCGAGGCGGTGGTCGCGGCCCACGACGCCCTCGTCGATCAGCAGCGGGAGTTCCTGCAGGCCACCCGTGCCTACAACCTCGACATCGCCGAGTATGCGATGGCGGTCGCCGACCTCTCGGTGCCCGACGACCGCTTCGTGTCGATGCTGATCGGCACGCCGATCCAGTGGCGGCCGACGGCCGACGGCGGTGGTACGATTCGTCAATGACCACAGCCTCCCCGCCCCCCCCTGCCCCGCTCCACATCGGCCCGGTCGTGGTCGATCCGCCGGTGCTCCAGGCCCCGATGGCGGGCTACACCAATTACGCCTACCGGCAGGTGGTGCGGGAGTTCGGCGGCGCGGGCCTGCTCGCCACGGAAATGATCGCCGCCCGCAGCGCCCAGTGGCTCGAAACCCACCGCGGCGAACACCCCGACCGGCTCTGGGGCGTCCGTGACGAGCCGCGGCCACTGGCCGTGCAGATGTGGGACAACGACCCCGACAACCTGGCCCAGGTGGGCCGCCGGCTCGCCACCGAGTTTCGGGTGAGCGTCGTCGATCTCAACTTCGGCTGCCCCGTTCGCCAGGTGACGGAAAAGGCCCACAGCGGGTCCTGGCTGCTCCGCGACCCCGACCGCGTGGGCACGATCGTCCGCCGTGTGGTCGAGGCCTGCGACGGCGTGCCGGTCACCGCCAAGATTCGCCTCGGATGCGCCGATCACTGCCGCACGGCCATCGAGGTGGCACAACGGATCGAGGAGGCCGGCGCCTCCTGCCTCACGGTGCACGGACGCGTGGCGGCGCAATTCTTCACGGGCTCCGCCGACTGGGAGGCGATCGCCGCGGTGAAGCGGAGCGTGTCGCGGATGCCGGTGGTGGGCAACGGCGACATCGACTCGGCCGAGACCGCCGTGATGCGGCTGCGGACGAGCGGTGTGGACGGCGTGATGATCGCGCGGGAGGCCCTGGCGAAGCCGTGGATCTTCGCCCAGGCCGCCGCCCTGCTCCGCGGCGAAACGCCCCCGCCCGATCCCACGCTCGACGAGCAGCGGGAGATCGTGCTGCACCACTACGACCTCGTCTGCCGCCGCTTCGGCGTCGAGCAGGGCACGCTCCTGATGCGGAAGTTCGCCTGCTCCTACGCGCAGGGCCTCCCCGGCGCCCGCGACTTCCGGGGCAAGGTGTCGCGGGTCACGACGCGGGAGGAATTCCTCGACGTGATGCGGACGAGCTTCCCGCGGCTGCCTCAGGCGAGCCCGGGCCAGCGGGCCTGCACGTCCTTGCCGGCATAGATCGCCCCGTCGCCGAGCGACTCCGCGATCCGCAGGAGCTGGTTGTACTTCGCGATCCGGTCGCTCCGCGACGCCGAGCCGGTCTTGATCTGGCCCGTCGAGAGCCCGACGGCGAGGTCGGCGATCGTGGCATCCTCCGTCTCGCCGCTGCGGTGGCTCGAGATCGACGTGTAGCCCGACCGGTGGGCGAGCGAGACCGCGGCGATCGTCTCGGTGAGCGTGCCGATCTGGTTGACCTTCACGAGGATGCTGTTGGCCACGCCCTCGGCGATGCCGCGGGAGAGCCGCTCGGAATTGGTGACGAACAGGTCGTCACCCACGAGCTGCACCTTGTCGCCGAGCTTCTCGCTGATCAGCTTCCAGCCCTTCCAGTCGTCCTCGGAGCAGCCGTCCTCGATCGACACGATCGGATACTTCCCGGCAAGGTCGGCGAAGAAGTTCACCATGCCCGCCGAGTCGAGCTTCTTGCCCTCGATCGTGTAGGTGCCAGACTTCGCGTCGTAGAGTTCCGTCGCGGCCACGTCGAGCGCGATGGCGATCTGCTCGCCGGGCTTGTAGCCGGCGTTGCCGATCGCGGCCAGGATCACCTCGAGGGCCTCGGCGCAGGTGCCGATGTGCGGCGCGAAGCCCCCTTCGTCACCCACGGCCGTGGCCAGCTTCTTGTCCTTGAGCACCTTCTTCAGGGCGTGAAATGTCTCGACGCCGGCGCGGAGGGCGTCGTCGAACGTGTCGAAGCCCAGCGGCATCACCATGAATTCCTGGACGTCGAGCGGGTTGTCGGCATGCGCGCCGCCGTTGATGATGTTCATCATCGGGGCGGGCAGCAGCCGGGCCGTGGCGCCGCCGAGGTAGCGGTAGAGCGGCAGCCCGCAGTGCTCGGCGGCCGCGTGGGCCACCGCCATCGACACGCCGAGGATCGCGTTGGCGCCCAGCTCCTTCTTGTTGGGCGTGCCGTCGAGTTCGAGCATCAGCTCGTCCACCGTCGTCTGGTCGAGGGCGTCGATGCCCTCCAGTTCCTCGGCGATCCGCGTGTTGACGTTCTCGACCGCCTCCAGCACGCCCTTGCCGAGGTAGACGCCCTTGTCGCCGTCCCGCTTTTCCCAGGCCTCGTGGGCGCCGGTGCTCGCCCCGGAGGGCACGGCGGCGCGGCCGAAGGCGCCGTCGGCCAGCGTGACATCGACCTCGATCGTGGGGTTACCGCGGCTGTCGAGAATCTGGCGGGCGTGGACGTCGACGATCGTGGACATGCAGGGCCTCGGGGTGGGATGGGGGATCAGGAACCGGGAATTTCGTCAGCATGATGCCGCGGCGGCGCCAAAGACGCCAGATCGGTCACAATTCGCCCGGCGCCAGGCCCCCGCGACCCCGTGCTATCTTTGCGGAGTCCTTCCCGCCATTTCCGCACCGTTCACCCCCGGGCTTCAACCGCATGTTCACCGGCCTCGTCGAATCGCTCGGCCGCGTCGTGGCGGCGGTTCCGGAGCCGCCGGGGATGCGGCTGACAGTCGAGGCGGCGGCGATCGCGGCCGACGCGAAGCTCGGCGACAGCGTCTGCGTGAGCGGCTGCTGCCTCTCGATCGTGCGGATCGACGGGAGCCGGCTCGATTTCCAGCTCGGCCCCGAAACGCTCGCCCGCACCACGCTCGGCCGCCTGACGGCCGGAGGGCAGGTGAACCTCGAGCGATCGCTGCGGTTCGACGACCGGCTGGGGGGACACCTCGTCACCGGCCACGTGGATGGCGTCGGCTCGCTTGCCGAGCGGGTGCAGGAGGGGGACTGGGTGACCTGCCGGTTCGCCGCCCCGGCGGGCCTGCTGGCCCAGATGGCCCCGAAGGGATCCGTGACCGTCGACGGCGTGAGCCTGACGGTGGTGGACGTGACCGCCGCGGAATTCAGCGTCGCCTTGATTCCTCACACGCTCGCCTGCACGACGCTCGGCAGCCTCGCCAGCGGAGGCGGCGTGAACCTCGAGACCGACCTGGTCTTCAAGTACGTGGCCCGCCTGCTCGAATCGCGGCTGCCTGTCGGTGTTCCGGAGGCGACATGACGCACGAACCGACCGGAGCGGCGCCCCCCCCGCCCCGGCAGACCACCGCCTACCTCAAGAAGCTCTTCAGCGAGGTCGGGTTCACGATCGACGCCCGCCGCGGCCAGAACTTCCTCGTCGACCTGAA
>CAZXIG010000251.1:0-4441 GCA_964640405.1 uncultured Candidatus Kuenenia sp. | reverse complement strand
TATGCCGGCGGGCCGGAAAATTCCAGCATGTTGACAGCGTGCCGGACGACATTTAGATTCCACGACCCACACGCGGCCCGGCCGCCTGTCCTCCCCGGACGGGCTTCGGCGGGCTGGAACAGAGCCCTTCACGGGGCTTCTTTTCGGTCAGTTCGGCGTTTGTCCGAGGCTGGCTGCGAACGATGGATGCGAGCCGGGTTCGGGCTGTCGATCGAGGCAGTCATCCGGATCGTGAACTGGAGTGCATGCCGTGGCCGGTCCGACACAAGAGATCATTCGCATCCGCATGGAGGCCTACGACCACGCCGTGCTCGATCAGAGCGCGGCGGAGATCGTCGATACGGCCAAGCGGACCAACTCCGAGGTGCACGGCCCCATTCCGCTCCCCACGCGGGTCGAGCGGTACACGGTGCTTTCCAGCCCCCACATCGACAAGAAGGCGCGGCAGCAGTACGAGATCCGCACCCACAAGCGGGTGATCGACATCGTGCAGGCGACCGCGAAGACGATCGAGGCGCTCAACAAACTGAGCCTGCCTGCGGGCGTCGACATCAAGATCAAGGCATCATCGAGGTAACGAGGCGGTGCTGGCGGGTGGCCGCCGCACGCCAACGAACGGTTCAGCAAGGCATTTTTGGAGCGCACGGCACGGCATGCTTGGAAGGCGTTGTGGGTAAGGCCCAGGCCATCTCATCCGCAGGGGTGAATGGTGGTTCGGGGTGCTCCCGCAGCCCACGGCTTCGAGCGTGATCGAAGGCAGATGCGAGCGGCGTTCGCGTGGGCGGGCGTCGGAAGCATCCGTTTTCTCCGGCCATGAACTCCCTTACGACCAACACAATCATGGCTGCAACGACGAAGTCAGTGCCGGACAAGGCTGGGCGGAAGGGTCTGCTGGGCCGCAAGGTCGGCATGACCCAGATCTTCGACGCCGACGGCGTCGTGGTGCCCGTCACGGTGATCGAGGCGGGTCCGTGCCCGATCACGCTCGTGCGGTCGCCCGAGCGAGACGGCTATGCCGCCGTGCAGCTCGGGTTCAAGGATAAGCCGCGGCGTCTCGCCAGTCGGGCGGTGCGTGGCCAGGTGGCCAAGCTCGACGGTCGCCGGTCGAAGAAGCTCGCCGAGGCTGGCGTCGCGGCCGTTGCCAAGGCCAATTGCGAGCCCCAACGGTTCGTCTGCGAACTGCGTGGTGTGTACGAGGGGGCCGAGGTCGGGCAGGTGCTCACCGTCGAGCTGTTCGAGGGCGTCGACTTCGTCGACGTCACCGGCACGACGAAGGGGCGGGGTACGGCGGGCGTCATGAAGCGGCACGGCTTCAAGGGCCAGCGTGCCAGCCACGGCGTGAAGAAGGTGCATCGCCATCAAGGCGGCACGAGCATGAACACCTCGCCGGCCCGTGTCTTCAAGGGCAAGCGAATGGCCGGCCGCTACGGCAACGAGCGGTCGACGATGCGGAACGTGAAGCTCGTCGGCATCGACAAGGGCAACAATCTGCTTCTCGTGCGCGGGGCCGTGCCCGGGGCCAATGGCGGCTACGTCGTCGTGCGGCAGACCAACAAGATCAAGAAGGTCGGGGCGGCTGCTCCGGCCGGTAAGAAGAAGGCTGGTGCGAAGTGAACCTCGCGGTCTACGACATCGCCGGCAAGCAGGTCGGCTCCTACGAGATCGATCCCGCCGAGCTCGCCCCCACGGTGAGCAAGCAGCTGCTGCATGACGCGGTCGTCATGTATCAGGCCAATCAGCGGCAGGGTACGCAAAAGACGAAGACTCGTGGCGAGGTGGCCGGCTCCACCCGCAAGCTCTACCGTCAGAAGGGCACGGGTAATGCCCGTGCCGGTGCGCGGCGGAGCGGCACGCGGCGGGGCGGCGGCCACATCTTCGCCAAGCGGCCGCGCGACTTCGGCTGGCGGATGCCCCGCAAGGCGCTGCAGGCGGCGACCCGCATGGCCCTCGCGGCGCGGATTGCCGACGACGAGGTGAAGCTGGTGCAGGGGTTGCCTGTTGCCGCGCCGAAGACCGCGGTCGTTGCCAAGCTGCTCAAGTCGCTCGGGCTCGGTGAGAAGACGGTGCTCGTGGCTCCCGAGAAGCACGACGCCAACTTCTGGAAGAGTGCCCGCAACATCGAGGGCGTGTCGGTGGCCCCGGTCGCCGAGCTCAATGCGTGGGCGATCCTGAAGCCGCGTTCGATCGTGATGACGACGGCGGCGATCGACGCGTTCCGGGCGACCGCAAAGGCTGCCGCGAAGCCCGCCGCGAAGGCTGCCGCGAAGAAGTCGGCCAAGCCGGCCGTGGCCCGTCGGGCGACCAAGAAGGCCGCGAAGGAGGCGTAAGGAAAGTCATGGCTGTCCCCGTTCCCCCCGCACCGTCGTTGTCGCCGCGGCTCGCGCCGCACCAGGTGATCCTCCGCCCGCTCGTCACCGAGAAGGGCATGCACCGCGCCAACCGCCACAACGCCTACTCGTTCGAGGTCGTGGTCGAGGCGACGAAGGCCGACATTCGCCGGGCCGTCGAGGAGCTGTTCAACGTCAAGGTCGACAAGGTCGCCGTGCAGAACCGGATCGGCAAGATGCGCCGCAGCCGGATGCGGCGGACGAGCACGAAGGCCTGGAAGAAGGCCGTCGTGAAGCTGAAGCCCGACTTCAAGATCAACCTCTTCTAGAAACCGACTCATCATGGGCATTCGCACCTACAACCCGACCAGTCCCGGCCGCCGCGGCGCGAGCGTGTCGGACTTCGCGGAGCTGACGCCCGGCGCGGAAGTGCCGAAGGGGCTTCGCTATCGCAAGCGGAAGACCGGCGGTCGCAACAACCAGGGCAAGATCACCGCGCGGCACCGGGGTGGCGGCCACAAGCAGCACTACCGGCTGATCGATTTCCGGCGGAACAAGGACGGCGTGCCCGGGAAGGTGCACTCGATCCAGTACGATCCGAATCGCACCTGCCGCGTGGCGCTGGTCAACTATGTCGACGGCGAGAAGCGATTCATTCTCGCTCCCGAAGGGCTCGTGGTCGGGGCGACCGTCCAGAGCGGCGAGCAGGCTCCGCCGGAGGTGGGCAATTGCCTGCCGATGTCGGCGATCCCGCTCGGCATGCAGATTCACAACATCGAGATGCAGGCCGGCCGCGGTGGTCGCCTCTGTCGGTCGGCCGGTTCCTCCGCCGTGCTCGTGGCCCGTGAGGCCCAGTGGGCCCAGATCACGCTGCCGTCCGGCGAAATTCGCCGCGTGCCTGCCGCCTGTCGGGCGACGATCGGTGCGATCGGCAACGGCGAGCACATGAACATCCGGCTCGGCAAGGCCGGCCGCAGTCGGTGGATGGGCATCCGTCCTCACGTCCGCGGCACGGCGATGAATCCGATCGACCATCCGCACGGTGGTGGCGAAGGTCGTACCAAGGGTGGCCGTCATCCGGTGAGCCCGACGGGCAAGAGTGCCAAGGGTGGCGGCACGCGGAAGCCGCGCAAGCCGTCGGGGGCCGCCATCATCCGGCGGCGAAAGAGCAAGCGTTACGGCCAGCTGAAGCTGAGGTAATCAACGATGGGACGCAGTGCAAAAAAGGGGCCGTACGTCGACCCGCGGGTGTTCGAGAAGGTCGAGTCGCAACTTGCCTCCGGCAAGCGCGACCCGATCAAGACCTGGTCGCGCTCGTGCACGATCGTGCCCGAGTTCATCGGCCTCACGTTCATGGTGCACAACGGCAAGCAGCACCTGAAGGTGTTCGTGACCGAAGACATGGTCGGCCACAAGCTCGGCGAGTTCGCCCCGACGCGGACGTTCCGCGGTCACGGCGGCAAGGTGAAGGAAGCGGCCCCGGCGGGCAAGTGACGTCAGCCGGCCTGACGGCCGGTCGAGGTGAATCATGGCATACACGGCAACCCACAAGTACGCCCGGATCAGTCCCCGCAAGGTGCGGGCGCTGGCCGATCTCGTCCGCGGCAAGTTCGCCGACGAGGCGCTCGACATCCTGCGGTTCCAGCCGCACCGCGGTGCTCGCATGCTCGAGAAGGTGATCAAGAGCGCCCTCGGCAACGCCGAGCATCAGCAGGCGCCCGGTGTCGACGACCTCGTCGTCGTCGATGCCCGCGTCGATGGCGGCCCGATGTTCAAGCGGATTCGGCCCCGTGCCCGTGGCATGGCCTTCGGGATCAAGCGGCGGATGTCGCACATCAAGGTCAAGCTCGACTCCGTGTCCCCGGAAACCACTGCTCCCGCCGCGGAGTGAGGCAACTCAGGAAGCACTAGCATGGGCCAGAAAGTTCATCCCGTCGGGTTTCGCACCGGCATCACGGAGCCGTGGAAGAGCCGTTGGTATGCCGCGAAGAAGGACTTCAAGGCGCTGCTGCTCGAGGACGTGCGGGTGCGGAAGTTCCTGAAGACGAAGTATCGCGCCGCCGCGATCCCGAAGGTGGAGATCGAGCGGACCCGCGACGAGGTGAAGGTGATCC
>CAZXIG010000250.1:0-4445 GCA_964640405.1 uncultured Candidatus Kuenenia sp. | reverse complement strand
CGTTGGCGGCAAGCGAAGGCAGGATGCCGAGAGCGCAGCCGCCATCGAGCGAGCGCAGGGCATGGATGCCCGAAGCGAGCGTCCGGCGAGAGGGGTACGGGTCACCCGAAGCCGGCGCCCACGCGTCAGGCGGCGCGGCGGCGGAGGCTGCGGTCGCTCTGGGACGGGCACCACCCGATGAGCCGGCGGAGCCGCTCCTCGTGCGGCGCGAAGAAGGCCTCCAGTCGGTGGCGGGCGGCCGCCGGCATCGCCTTGTCGTGACGGCCCTCGTTTTTGGCTGCGAAGCTCCGTGGCTGCCAGGCGTCGAGCCCGACGAATCGCAGGACGTCGGCCACCACGTCGGCCGGTGCGGCGAACAGTCGTGCCGAATCGACGACGAGCATCTGTTCCTGTGGAAAGAACCTGCGCCAGCGGAGCAGCTGCTCGGCGTAGAGTCCGCGGCGGCGGTAGGAATAGTGCCGATGGGGCATGCTCACGTGCGCCGGTTCGGCGAGCAGCCGCTCCTCCTCCGCGAGCGTCCGGTCGTCCTCGGCAGCAAGAGCCGAGAGGAAGTCGAGAGGCTCGCGGCCGAGCCGTCGGTTGTTGTGGTAGTGCGAGAAGGCACGCTCCACCGGATCACGGAGCAGGAACACGAGCTTCACGTCGGGAACCAGATCGCGAATCCTCCCCGGCACCCGGGGCTCGAACATGTAATAGGGGCTCGACTCGCAGGCGATCGCGTGCCCGGCCGCGCCGCAGCGGCGTCGGTGGGTGAACTGGCGGCGATACCAGTCGGCGCCCCGATGGAACCGCCGGTCGAAGTAATGCACTTCCTTGCGCGGCGCCGGGGCCAGCTGTGGATGGCCCTCCAGGTAACGGAAGAGCGAGGTCGTGCCCGCCTTCATCGCACCGGGAATGATGAGCCCGGGCAGGGGCCCCGTCCGGCGCCAATCGAGCCACCCGAACGACGGAGGCAGCGTGGGAAAGTTCATGAGACCACCGCCGTGCGGGCTACGGCAGCGGCCGCAGGCCGCCGAGCCGTCCGGTGAATTTCGACTGGGCGACGGCCACTGCCTCGTTCGACGTCGCCGTGCCGGTGTTGCCGGCCGCATCAGTCACCTCGACCCTGACGAACACCCGCGCGGGCACGCCCTGGTCGGGTTGCCAGCGATACTCGCCTTGGTTGTCGCGGCCGGTGGCGATCGTCGCCCAGGGACCGTCGGCATTGGGTGAATAGAGGATGCGGGTGCCGTTCGGGGCCAGCAGCGGATCGCGGGCCGCGTAGCGAATCACGAGCATCGCCCCCGGTCCCGTGCCGTCGCCCGCCACGTCGATGAGTTCGACCTGCGGCGGCTCCTCGTCGATGCCGACCCAGGATTCCGGTGCATCGCCCGACCGTGGCCCCACGGCGCCGTTCGCGGAGACTTCGAGCCGGAATCCGTATAGCCCCGCTGCCGGCAACTCGACTTGGATGGGGCTGCGGCCGTCGTCGTCGATGGCGGTGCGCTGCCAGGTGACGCCACCATCGCGCGTGCTCCAGAGCTCGGCCCGAAGCGCGGTTGCGGGCGTCGATGCAGCGGGCATCTCGTAGTCCCACTGGAACCGTCGCGACCGCGAAAGGTGAAGCGGCTTGCCGCGGTATTCGAGGGCGCCGCTGCCCCCCGAGATGCCGCTCGCGGCCGCCGGAGCAGCCGGCGGAACGCCGTCGGGCGCGGCATCGAGCGATCGCTTTACGAGCACGCTGCGGCCGCGACCAGCCGCGGTGCCGGCGGCGGGGGGCTGGCTGCCATCCGGCCGCCATTGGGCCGTCTCCCGTGTCCAGCCGGATGCCGGCGCATCGCCGCTGTCGGTCGTGGCCGGAGCGGAGACGGCCGTCGATGGCGGCTCCGCGGTCGCGTAGGTGGCCGGCGCATCTCCCTGGGCAGGCAGCGGAGGCACTCCAAGTTCCGTCGCCAGTGTCGCCTGGTCGATCCGCGGATCGGTCGCCTCGAGCGTGAACTGCTTCACGGTCTGGTTGCCCGACGAGTCGGCGACGGTGATCTTGACCGTGAGCGAATCGACCTTCTCGCCGGCCCACCAGATCTCCTCACCGACGAGATGTGCCGGCGACTCGCGGGCCAGGATTCCCTCGGCGGCCACCGTCTTCCATCCCGGCACTCCGGCGCCACGATACTCGACCTTGAGCGACTCGACCTTGATGGAATCGTCGACGGCCGCGTAACGGCAGACGATCTCGCCGTCGACGCCCTTCCACACTCGGGCCGCGAGTCGGGGGCCGGCGGCGTCGACGAGCACCCGCATGTCGGGCCCCTCGCCGCCTCGGGCGCGCCCCTTACGATCGACGGCCCGGAGGCGGAACCAATATTCGCCGTCCACGTCGGCCGTGTAGGTGAACGATCCGGTCGTCGGCGCCGTCTCGCCGGCCTGCTCCCAGACGCCTCCGAGATCCTTCGACACGTGCAGCAGCACCCGCTCCGCCGCCGCGGTCGCGTCGGGATCCTGCGACGCGGGAAGGCGGAAGGGGATCGCGAACGTGCGATGCTTCGTGCGGACGAGTTCCGGCAGCCCCGACGGCTCCGGCGGTGCCGCCATCAGGCCGCCGGCGCACAATCCCAGCGCGACGGCTGCAAGCCGGCCAAAACGGCTCCATGTGGGCCGCACGCAGGACTGGTCGGAAAGCGGGAAAACACCCATACCCCTTTCATCGGCCGCCAACGGCGGAAAAGTCACTCATTTTCATCAGAATCGGAATCAACGGACCTTTTTGCCCCATCGGCACTTCGGCACCGGGCGAATGAAAGCGGCGGGGCGGGCAGGGAGGTCTGGGCAAGCCACATTGCTGGACCGCCACGGCGTTGGGCGTCCATAATGGCGGTCGACTTTTCCCGCCGTTGGGCTGTCGGGAGAGCTTTTTCCACAGCCAGTGAGGGAGCCGGCTCGGTGCCGGCCGATGCCGTGCCGTCGCTCCTTGTCAGCCTGGTGGCCCTCGTGCTGCTCGTCGCCGCCGGCGTCGGGGCCGTCGTCGCGATCCGCTCGTGGTGGCTGAAGACGGGTGACGATCGTGGCGATTGGGTAAAGACGCTGGCGGACTACAAAAATCTCCGCGACGAGGGTGTGCTCAGCGAAGAGGAATACCGAAAAATAAGAACGCTCGTCGAACCGCGACTGCGGGGCGGCATCGGTCTGGACCACGAGAGGAAGTAATTCATGCCAACAGGGAAAGACGTCGGCGGCGGCCTGGGACGGCGCGGTGCCGGCGGGACGACCAAGAAGAACGCCTTCTGTTCGTTCTGTCGCAAGAGCTACCGTGACGTGGGGCCGCTCGTGGAAGGCCCGGGCGACGTCTACATCTGTGGCGAGTGCATCGAACTCTGCCAGTCGATTCTCGAGCAGGAGAAGCGCCGGCGCGGCACGAGCAAGCAGCTCTTCACCGCGATCCCCTCGCCCCGCGAGATCGTCAAGCACCTCGATCAGTACGTGATCGGCCAGCACCATGCGAAGCGGGTGCTCGCCGTCGCGGTGCACACGCACTACAAGCGGCTCAACCTCGGCAGCGAGGGGAGCGACGTCGAGGTCGACAAGTCGAACATTCTCCTGCTCGGGCCGACCGGCTCGGGCAAGACGCTGCTCGCCCGCACGCTGGCCCGGATCCTCGACGTGCCCTTCGCCATCGGCGATGCGACGACGCTCACCGAGGCGGGCTACGTGGGCGAGGACGTCGAAAACCTGCTCCTCAAGCTGCTCAACGCGGCCGACTTCGACATCGAGGCGGCCCAGCGGGGCGTGCTCTACATCGACGAGATCGACAAGATCGGCAAGACGAGCCAGAACGTGTCGATCACTCGCGACGTGTCGGGCGAGGGCGTGCAGCAGGCCCTGCTCAAGATGCTCGAGGGCACCGTGGCCAACGTGCCGCCGCAGGGAGGCCGCAAGCATCCAGAGCAGCAGTACATCCAGATCGACACCTCGAACATCCTCTTCATTTGCGGCGGAACGTTCGTGGGCATCGACAAGATCATCGCCAAGCGGCTTGGCAAGCGGACCATCGGGTTCGGTCAGCCGACCGGCCATCGGGGTGACGCCGACCTGGCCGAACTCCTGCCGCAGGTCGATTCCGACGACATCCTCGAGTTCGGCCTGATCCCCGAGCTCGTCGGCCGTCTGCCGGTGATCTCGTCGCTCCAACCGCTCGACGAGCAGGCGCTCGTGAAGGTGCTCAAGGAGCCGAAGAACGCGCTCGTCAAGCAGTACCAGAAGATGTTCGGGCTGGAGAGCTGCCAGCTCGAGTTCACCGACGAGGCGCTCTCGGCGATCGCCCGCAAGGCGATGAAGAAGGACACGGGCGCCCGTGGCCTGCGGTCGATCATGGAAGACGTGATGCTCGACATCATGTTCGACCTGCCCGACCATCAGGGCGCGACGTACGTGATCAACGAGCGGAACGTCGAGGGCGTCGAGCCCGTCGT
>CAZXIG010000249.1:0-4467 GCA_964640405.1 uncultured Candidatus Kuenenia sp. | reverse complement strand
CAGCCCTCGGGCGACGTCTTCGCCCCGACCGCGACGAGGCTCATGCTCCGCAGGGCTCCGCGGCCGTCGAGATGCACCTGCACGCCCCGACCGGGCAGGGCCACCGTCTCGCCGGCCCACCGCGCCGTCGGATCGAGCCGGGAGGCGATCTCGGCCACGACCGGCCGCAGTTGATCGAGCGAGATGTTGTAGACGACGAGCCGCGGCCGCGTGGCCAGAAGCACGAGCGCCGTGAGAAACGTGAAACAGACGAGCGGAACCACGAGCCGCCACGGCCAGGTCGTGCCGGCCGGCTGGAGGATGTCGAGCGGCCCGGCGATCGCAGGCCCGGCGACGGCGGCGGCGAGCAGCGCCAGATCCCAGCCGCCGGCGATCGCGACCGGACGCCGCCGCAGGTTCAGAAGCCCCACGACCAGCAGGTAGACGCCCGGCGGAAGCAGTACGGCCCAGAGCGGGATGGTCGATTCGAATGGCATCGTGCGGCTCAAACGGCCCGCCAGGCCAGCCAGGCGAGCAACGCCAGCCAGCCCGCTTCGATCACGAGCGCGACGGAGAAGGCCAGGCGGGCATCGAGCGTCACGACAGGCCTCGTGTCACACCGAGTCGGGAACCACGAACGACAGGTCGCGCGAGAACGCCTCGCCGAACTCGTAGACATCGTGAAAGTCTTCCCGCTTGTCGGCGCGGGTCTTGCGCATCTGACCGATGTCGATCATGTTGAACACGATCTCGCCGAAATCGGCCGTCGTGCGAACGCCCCACGTGGAGAGCACCTTCGGCGCGAGATAGCCGTACTGCTGCAGGCCGTAACGCCGCGCCGCCTCGCAGAGCTGCTGCCCGGACACGTGCCGTTCCGCCTGCCGGCGACGTTTGCCGGCCCGTTGCCGCGGCCTGGCCGCCGGCTCGGCCTCGGCGCTCCGCATCGGCTCCAGCTCCTCGAGCGCCGGCTCCTCTCCCATGCCCAGCGACTCCTGGGCGAACGACAGGGCCTCGAGCACGAAGAGATACGCCTCGAGCGTGTATCGCGGATCGCGATTGAGGAGTTGGAAGAGCGGGTGTTTCGGATCGACGAACGACATCGGCGCCTCGGGAATCGGGAGGGCCTGAGTATAACCCCTCCGCCTCGACTTTACGGCTGGCCGCGGCCGTCCTCGAGGATGTAGGTGTAGCCGAAGGGCGTGACGGGCTTGGCAAAATCGCGGATCAGGTCGAGGCCCTTGTCGATCAGGTTGGTGTTGGGATCGAACTGGTAGACGTCACGGTCCTGCCCGCCCGGCTTGAACATCTGGATCGCGAAGGGCATCAGGTCGCGGCTCTGTAGGATCAGCTCCACCTTCGAGAAGTTGGCCGCATCGACCTGGTAGCGGGGCAGCGCCTCGAGCCAGATCTGATCCCGCACGCCCGGCGGCGTGATGATCCGCAGCCAGTACCGCTTCTTGAGCGTCTCGGCCTTGGCCCCGAACACGAACGGCAGCGGACCGTCGCTGATCGCCTTGCCCCGCATCTCCGGCGGCAGCTTGGTCTCACGGAGCTGCCGCTCGCCGTGCCGAAACTCGTAGATGCTCTCGCCGTTGCACACCCAGTGCTCGCCTGCGTCGCCGCTGCGGGTCTCATACCGCCGCTGCTCCGGGCTCCACTGCTTCGATTCCTTCACACGGAAGAGCCCCTTGTCGGGGGCCGCATACTTCAGCTCGCCCGTGCTCTCGGCGAAGGCCAGCCGGTCGCCCCCGGCGTCGGCCGGGCTCCAGGCGTTGTATTCCCACTTCCGGAACGTGCACGACCAGGTGCGGACGGCGTTGTTGCGGGTCTCCCAGGCGGCCAAGAGCTGGTCGAGCGCAGCCTGCTCCTGCGGCGAGAGCGCGGGGGGTTGTACGGGCTGGGGCTGAGCCGGTGGCTGCGCGGCCCGCTGGGGCTGAGCCGCCTGCGGCTGCTGCGGCGCGGTCGCGACCCGGGGCTGGGCAGGCGGCTGTGCCGCGACCGGCGCGGCGGCGAGCAACAGGGCCAGAACGAGCAGCGTGAGGCGACCAGGCATCGCGAATCCTACCGGGGCTCAGGGCGGAATCCACCGCAACCGTAGCAGGATCGCCGACCGCGAACGAGGCCTATTTTGGCCGCTCCAGCCCCGCGGCGGATCGCAATTCCTCGAGCTCCCGCGCGAATCCGCCGGAGAGAATGGGAAACCGACACCAGGTCTTGGGATCGAGGTTCTCGTCGTCGAGGTGGAACGACGGGGCATACCGCTCCCGCTTCCACTGGTTGCGGCTCCAGAGCACGAAGAACCGCTCCGTCCAGAGGGCGAGCTGCCGCGGCGGGTGCCCGGGAAACTCCACGACCAACCGCTGCCAGGCCTCGAGCGGCGTCTGCTTGTCACGGATCGCGAACCGCTCCACGGCATCGAGCACGTCGTAGGGCATGAGGTCGGCCTCGTCGGTCTGGCCCGATGCCGGCGGCCGCAGTTCGGCCGTGGGAGCCTGCACGTTCACCGCCGCGAGCGCCGGCACGGGGCCGATGCCCTCGGGGCCTTGTCGCTCCAGCCACGCGAGCCAGCGGCGGAGATAGGCCTTGTCGATCCCCGCGATCGGCGCGATGCCGCCGGAGGTGTCACCGTCCATCGTGGCATACCCCACCGCCGCCTCGGAGCGATTGCTCGTGGAGACGAGCAGTCCGCCGGTGATGTTGGCGAGCATCCACACACCGGGGGCGCGGACGCGGGCCTGGATGTTCTGCAGCGCCACGTCGTCGCGATCCCACGCGAGCGGCCGGCCGATGGCCTTCGCCACGAGTGCCTCGTAGCCCCGCACGAGCGACTCCACGTCGAACTCGTGGAAGGTCGCGCCGAGCGCCTCCGCCAGCCCGCGAGCCGCCGCCCGCGTGACCGGCCCGGAATTGGCGGTCGATTGGTAGACGCACATGAGCGTCGCGGCGATGAGGGGCTCCACGGTGGCGCAGGCCACGTCGCTCCTGCCCAGCCGGGCCGCCGCGCCGGCTGCGGTCAGCTCGCGGCTCGCCAGCCGCATCGCGAGGGCCACGAGACAGGCCACCGCCGAGGAATCGGCCCCGCCGCTGGCCGACACCACGAACCCGCGCGACCGGCTCTTGCGGAGGTAGTCGAACAGGCCGAGGGCCACCCCCCGCGCGAACTCCTCCTCCTTGACGTGCGGCCCGCGCTCCCAGGCGTCGCGGCGGTCGCCCGGCTCGCCACGGGCCGGGGCGAGCGGCGGCGGTGCGAAGGCGACCGGCACGCAGGCCTCGCCGTCGTCGATCGCCGCGGCCGGCGCCCGCGCCTGGGCGAGCCGATTGGCGTCGATGTCGACCACGGCCGTCGTGAGGGCATGATCGGCGAAGGGGAAGCGGCGGCCCGCGGCCACGATCGCACCCGCCGACGCCACGATCACACCGCCGTCGTAGATCGCCCGCCCCGCCTCGTTGCCGGCGAGATTGGCATACACGTAGGCCGCACCGAAGGCCCGCGAGCCCTCGGTGACGAACCGGCGACGGATCTCGTCCTTGCCGAAGGCGAAGTGGCTGGCCGACGGATTGAGGATCACGTCGATCCCCCGGGCCGCCAGGCTCGCCCCCGGCCGGCTGGCCACCCAGGCGTCCTCGCAGATCTCGAACCCGATCCGCACGCCGCCGCAGTCGAACCGCAGGTCGCCGATCGGGACCGATTCCCCCTCGATCGTGAGCCGGTCGATGCGGCCCCGCGGCCACGCGCGAAACCACCGCGGCTCGTAGTGGATGCCCTCGCCGGCGAGATGCTGCTTGCAGACGATCCCCGCCAGCCGGCCGTCGGCCACGAGCGCCGCCGCGTCGTAGACCGCGTTCTCGAACCGCACGGGCAGGCCGACCGCCACGACCATGCCGGCAGTGTGAGGCAGGATCTCGCCGAGCACGCGCCAGGCCATCCGCTGCACGCCCGGCGAGAGGAACGCATCCTCGCAGCCGTAGCCGCTGATGCAGAGTTCCGGCAGGCAGAGGATCGACACGCCCGCCGCACGGGCGGCGGCGATCGCCGCCACGATCCGGTCGCGGTTGCCGTTCCAGTCGAGCGGCGTCTGGTTGAGCGCCGCACCGCCGACACGGATCAAATGCATGGAGGCCTCAGTCGGGTCAACTGGCGGGGGTTCGGGGCTGCCCGCTTCGGGCAATCGCCGCCGATCGACGACTCATGATACCTGGTCATCGCGTGCGTCGGGGTTGCCAACTGCCCTCTCGCTGCACGGAGGCTCCGGCCCGCACATGCCCTCTCGCGGGCTATGGAAGCGAGCGCAGGCAGGATGCCGAAGCGAAGCGGACATGCAGTGAGCGAAGGACAGGATGTCCGGAGCGAACGTCCGCGAGAGGGCATGTGCGGGCCGGAGCCGGGTTGGGCGAGTGCGGCTTTTCCCACAGCCGACTAGCCCGGCTCCTCGAGATACGTGTAGCCCCCGAGGCCTTCCTCGTAGAACTTGAGGAAGCGACCGGCCT
>CAZXIG010000248.1:0-4524 GCA_964640405.1 uncultured Candidatus Kuenenia sp. | reverse complement strand
AACGTGCTCCACCTGCGGGAGTACTTCAACAACTCCAGTGCGCCACGATCCAACGTCATGCCGCGGGACCGGGGAACCGGGTTCGTTCACGACACGGACGGCGCCCGGACGACGCTCGACATGGTGTCGACGCGGTCTGCACTTGGGCTGGCCACCGGAGTCGCCAAGGCACAGTTCGCTGGGCGGAACTACTCCGACAACGCCGGGGCGGATCGCCACGTCGCGGTCGAACTGACCTGTCCTGCCGTGCCGGCCAACGCCGGCGATCCGACGCCATCCCAGCCTCTCTTCTACGGACTCGAAGTCGCGGGGGTCATGGATGGCAACTAACAGCGGCCAACTCGTGCAGGCGCTCATCGACGGCGGCGTGCAGCCGGCGGCCGCGCGGGTCATCGCCAACGCCCTGGCCAATGCGGACACGCCGCAGTTCTCGCAATCCCGCGACCTGTCCGACCAAACCCCCGCCGCATCGCTCCGCATGATCGACCGCGACACGCGGAAGTATCAGTTCACGAACCTCGACTTCAGCACCGAGGAGCCGTTCCAGCGGCGGCTGCGAACGAACCCGGGCCAGTACCTCTCGAGCGCGAGCGACCACCCCTACAAGGACGCCCAGCCGGTGGCCCCTGTGCCTCCATTGTCGAAAGCGTCGATCACCGGCGGCGCGTACGTCAGCGTCGACAACACGGTGCAGGACGGCGCGCCCTTGGCCACGGTGAACCTCAAGCTCAGCGCGCGACCCGGCACGCACCTGCGCATCAACCCGGCAACCAACTCGGTCGAGGCCGTGCCCCTGGCCTTCGGTTCGCCCCAAGGGCTCGTCACGGCCGACGTCACCGAACGAAACGACGCCACGGCGGTTGAGCTGGCGGTACGGGGGCTCAAACCCGTCACGGTCCTCCAGGCAGACGGCACGAGCCGGGGGCTCCTCGGCTGGATCAACGGCACCGTCCCATCCGCGACGATCTTCACCCCTTGGGTGCAGCAGAACCTGCTCAACAAGAGCACGGGGGCCGACGTCCTCGCGGCGCTGGGCGCAGCCGCCTACTCGACCGGCTCGTGGACGCCCGGGTTCGCGATGATCGGCACCGGGTCTTTGAGTCCCACGGTCACCTACAACGCGTCGTTCACCGTGGGCCGCTGGGCGCGGATCGGCGACCTGGTGCATGTGACGGGCCGGGTCGCCCTCACGGCGATGACGAGCGCCGGCAACGGCATCCTCGCCGTCTCAGGCCTGCCGTTTACGGTCCTGGCGGGCCAGCCGGGGCATGCGGCCGGGGTCGTTGGCTACAAGACCGGCTGGATCACCCAGGGGCCCGAGTGCCTGTACACCGAGCCGGCCGGCACGAACCTCGTGCTCTCGTACCACACCCCCACGACGATTGCCCTGCTGACGCAGGCCAATCTCAGTGCCACGGCCGACATGATTTTTTCTTGCACCTACCGGGCGGCCACATAGTCCGAAATCGAGGCGAGCCCCCCATAAATATCCCGAGGCCATGTTTCAGTCGCTCATATCCACCGCTGACCCCCTCTCCGGCTCGCAAAAGCGAGCCGCGGCGCTGCATCCCCAGGCGTTTCGGGGGGCGGAGGACCGGACCAGAGACGCCTATTCCCGGGCCATGGCCGACATGAGCCGCAACACCATGGCCACGACGCTCGACCAGTACCGCCAGCAGTACCAGAAACGGGCCGAACAGGCCCGGTCTGGCGACCTGCTCACCCAACGCGGATTGCAGCAGGGCCAATACGAACTCGACCGCGGCCGAACGCAACTGACGCGGCAGCAGGATCAGGCGATGGGCCAAGGACGGGAGCAGGTCCAGCAGTTCCGCTCGCTCGCCCGCAAGCAGGCGGAGCAGCAACTCCTCAACGACGCCATCGGCGCCGTGTTCGGCACGAACAACGCCATGAACACCGCGCCGCTGATCGGTACCGCTCTCGCCGGCGGCGCGCGGCCCCTGGCCGGGCTTTCCACCGGTCTCAACTGGGGCAGTTACGGCAGCGCCGGCCGCGGTGGGCTCCTGAGCATGCTCATGGGAGGAGTGTGATGTTCGCCAGCGGCACGTTCGAGTCGACCTACTCCGGGCCGATCCTGGCCTCCGGAGAGAACGTCCGTCGGGCACGCAACGACGCCCGGGCGATGGCCGCTTTCGCGGGGCAGCCGCGGGCCTTCATGCCGCAGGTCGGCGGGGTCGGCGCCGGCAGCCGCATGAATCGCTACCGGGCGGGCCTCGAGGCCGACCGCCGCACGGCGGAGCAGTACGGCCGTGCCCAGCAGTCGCTCTTTGAGAACCTCGCCGACAACGCCGAGAGCCGCTTTCAGTACCAGAGCAACCAGGCCGACGAACTCAATCGGCTGCGGGCTTTGATGCTGGATCGCAATCGGATCGACCAGAACTTCGACCTCACGCTCCGCGGCGACCGCTTCGATGCCGACCTGTTCAGGCGGCGGCTCGACGCCGAGGCGTACCAGGCAGCGAAGCAGAGGCGTTCGAGTTTCCTGTCAACCCTCCTGGACATCGTCTGATGGAATCCTCATTCGAGATCGAGTTGACCGACCTGACCGACGACGCGGTTCGCCGGCTGCTCAAGGACGCCCTGCGGCAGCAGCGGCTCAACTCGATGCCCGCCGGCAAGCGTGCGGCGGCGAGACGAGCCTACGAGGAGCGTGAAACCGAGGACGAAGAAGACGGCAATGACGCCAACGTGCAGATGCACCGGGGCGGCGTGAAACCCAATCTGCCCACCGTCACGACCGCGGACCTTCCGCGGGGGACGAAAGTCGCGAAATACAGGGGCCGCAAGCATGGCAAAGGGTCGTAAGAAATCGAGCGTCGAGGCTCGTGCGGTGCGCGGCGGCGTCGGTGAGGCGCCGGCCGGCAAGGGCTCGTTTGCCGAGCTGATCCGGCAGCACGCCCGCGGCATCAGCGAGGATGACATCCTGCCGCCGATTCCTGCGAACCGGGCCACGGAGACGTTCCAGACCGTCGGCGAGGAACTCTCCAAGCAGATGGGGCTGAACCCGAAAGACCCGGCCAAGGTGCCGGTGCTGCGCGATTTGGCGCAGAGCATGCTCCAGGTGATCGACGAGTCGAAGCGCAACCTCACGCCCGATGACGCCGCCAATTTCGACGAAGTCGTGGGAGCCTACAGTCAGGCGTACCGGAATCAGTCACCCGAGCAGCGGGCCGTCCTGCAACAGTTCGCCGGCGAACGGGCAGGGGAACTCGATGCGTTCTTCAACCCGCTCGAGCAGAAGCCCCTGCCGTTCATGCAGCCCACCCCCTCGGCCGCACAGCCGGGGTTGCGGGAGGCCCGGGCGGCGGCCATCGACCGACGTGCCGACGAGGACGAGTACAACGCGGGCAACTTCGACGGGCGGACGATGCCCCTGGCCTCGGCCATGCCCTACGACGCGTCCACCCGTGGCCGCCGGCAGGACTTGATCCTCGGCTCTCTCATCGACGACTACGGGCTGGATCCCGAGGACGTCATGGACGCCACGCTGGCGGACGCCGAATTACCGGCCGCGCGGCCCGGCCCGGGCGTGTTCATGTCCCGGGATCAGTTCCCCACGCCCGAGAAACTCGCCACCTACACGGGCCGGCAGAAGGCGGCCGACCTGCGGTACGAAACCGAGCCCGATCCCCGCCGGATCGGCGAGGAACTGATGGGTCAGTACTACGCCATCGCCAACCGCGGCGGCGACCCGCAGCTCGCCCCGATCCTCGGGAACCTGCGGGACTACAGCCCGGATGTCATGCGGACCAGTCCCGATCCCAACGTCACGGACCCGCTCGTGGCGCTGCAGATGAAGCCGCAGATCGAGAAGGTCCAAGAGGAACTTTACCACCGGGCGTTTGGCTATCCGACCGCTTCGGACCGCATGGACACGATCCGGGACATGCGGCAACTCGACGATCTCAAGCAGGTCGAGCATCCGATGGACCTGGACGCCATCGCTCCCTGGTGGCGGGGAACGACGCAGCAGGCGGTGGGCGGGCGAGTGGTCGATGCCCCGTTCACGCCGGACCAGGTTCTCGACACGATCATCTCCCAAAGCGGGTTCCTCGCGGAGCAGCCCTACCTCCGCGCTGCGGCTCGCGAGCGACTCCTGCCGCAGATCCAGTACGCGATGGAGAGCGCCTCGGCATCGCCCCCGGAGAACTACTTCCGGGCCAACCGCGAGATGGGCGCCCGGTACCAACGCAACCCCGAGGGCATGCGGATGCTCGAGGAGCAGGGCGCGACGCCGCCCCCAGCCTACGAGCGCACCGCGCCGGCCACGCAGGGCCAAAGCGCGGCGGAGATCCTCGAGCGGATGCGCCGGGCCTCCCAGAAACTCTCGCCCGGCACCAACGACATGGGATTCACCAGACCGGCCATCATGCCCTCGCTCATGCGGCAGACGATGCCCAACCGGATGCTGGCCTCCCTGTTGACGTAGGAGATCGCCATGGCCAAGGCCAACAAGCGTTTGCGTTCAGTCGTCGAAGGAGCGGTGGAAGCCACCAAGGAAGC
>CAZXIG010000247.1:0-4548 GCA_964640405.1 uncultured Candidatus Kuenenia sp. | reverse complement strand
TATGGAAACGCGGCCGCGTTTCGCGAACTATGATTGGCGGGTTGCCATGTCTGCCCGCTCCTGTCTCCCGTCGTTCGCCCTGCTCTGCCTGGCGGCGGCCTGCGCCGGGGGCTGCGGCAAACCCAATGCCTACGTGGCCCCGCCGCCCCCCGCGGTGACCGTGACCAGGCCCGTGCAGCGGCCGGTCACGGAGTATCTCGAGTTCACCGGCCTCGCCCAGCCGATGGAGACGGTCGAGATCCGGGCCCGCGTGAGGGGCTTCTTGAACGAGCGGCACTTCACCGAAGGAGCCGACGTGAAGCAGGGACAGCTCCTGTTCGTGATCGACGAGGAGCCGTTTCGCATCCAGCTCAAGGCCGCCGAGACGCATCTCCAGGAGGCCGAGGCGGCGCTGCGGCAGGCGAAGGTGTCGAAGGCCCGTGAGGTGGCCCAGGCCCAGGTGCGGCTCGCCGAGTCGCAGCTCCTGCTCTCGCAGCAGGAGGAGCAGCGGATCAGCAGCCTCCATCAGCGGCAGGTGGCGACGAAGTCGGAGCTCGATCAGGCCCAGGCCACGCTCAAGACCCGGGCCGCCGAGGTCGAGTCGGCCCGCGCCAATCTCGAGCAGGCCAACGCCACCTACGACACGACGATCCTCACTGCCGAAGCCCACGTGGAAACGGCGAAGACGGCCGTCGAGGAGGCCCGACTCAACCTCGGCTACTGCCGCATGCATGCGCCGATCGACGGGCGGATCAGCCGCGTGAAGTTCGACATCGGCAACCTCGTCGGCGATGCCGGGGCGTCGGTGCTGGCCACGATCGTGAAGGCATCGCCGATCTACGCCTATGCCACGATCAGCGAGGCCGACGCGCTGCGTGTGCCGGCACTGCGGCTGCTCGGGGCAAGTGAGCAAGACTCCAGCGCTGCAGGCGCAAACACCCCAGCCGCAGGCATCCCCGTCGAGCTCGGCACGGCCGGCCACGACGACTATCCCTGCACGGGCGTGATCGACTACACCGATCCCGGCTTCGATCCCGGCACCGGCACGCTCCGGGTGCGGGGCGTGTTTGCCAACGAGGATCGCCAGCTCGTGCCGGGCATGTTCGTGCGGATGCGGATCGCCGTGGCCGAGGTACCCGATGCCCTGCTCGTGCCGGAACGGGCCCTGGGCCTCGACCAGTCGGGGTCCTACCTGCTCGTGGTCGAAGCCGACGGAACCGTGTCGTCCCGCCCGGTTCGCACGGGCGTGGCCCTGGGCGATCTGCGAGTAGTGACGGGCAAGATCGGCCCCGCCGACCAGATCATCGTCGAGGGGCTCCTGCGGGCCCGGCCTGGCGGCCGCGTCGTCGCCACGCCGGCGGAAGCTCCCGCGCCGTCTGCTCCCGCAACTCCCGCGCCCGCCGCTGCCGCCGAGTAAGCGAGGCCTGCCGCCGTGTTCTCGAAGTTCTTCATCGAGCGGCCGATCTTCGCCAACGTGATCGCGATCGTGACGATCCTCGTGGGCGTCGTCGCGCTCCAGGTGCTGCCCGTCGAGCAGTATCCCGAGATTACGCCGCCGACGGTGCAGGTGGCGGCAGCGTATCCGGGGGCCAGCGCCGAGGTGCTCTCCGACACGGTCGCCGGCCCGATCGAGCAGGAGATCAACGGCGTCGAGAACATGATCTCGATGGCCTCCACCTGCTCGAGCGACGGCTCCTACACGCTCACCGTCACCTTCGAGGTGGGCACCGACCTCGACGAGGCGCAGGTGCTCGTGCAGAACCGCGTCGCCGTGGCCATGCCGCGGCTCCCGCAGGAGGTGCAGCGGCAGGGTGTGACCACGAAGAAGCAGTCCACCAACATCACGCTCGTCGCCTCGCTCCTCGCCCCCGACGGCCGCTACGACGATCTCTACCTGAGCAACTTCGCCTCGCTGCGGGTGAAGGACTCGCTGGCGCGAGTGCCGGGCGTGGGCGACGTGCAGGTGATCGGCGGCGGCATCTACGGGATGCGGGTGTGGGTCGACCCCGACACGCTCAAGGCCCGCAACCTCACGATGGAAGACGTGCTCGCCGCGATCCGCGAGCAGAACGTGCAGGTGGCCGCCGGCCGGATCGGGCAGGCTCCCGCGCCCCGCGACCAAGCCTTTCAGTTCAACGTCTCGGTGCAGGGACGGCTCTCCGATCCCGAGCAGTTCGGAGCGATCATCATCAAGACGGTGGAGGACGAGCGGTCGGGCATGCGGGTGACGCGGGTTCGCGACGTGGCCCGCGTCGAGCTCGGCTCCCAGAGCTACGACCAGTGGTGCGAGATCGGCGGGCTGCCGGCCGCCAGCCTGCTCGTCTACCAGCTGCCGGGGGCCAACGCGCTCGACGTGGCCGAGCGGGTGAAGCACACGCTGCACGAGCTGGAGAAGGACTTCCCGCCGGGCATCGAGGCGAAGATTCCCTTCGACACCACGCTCTTCGTCGAGGAGTCGATCCACGAGGTCTACAAGACGCTGTTCGAGGCGGGCGTGCTCGTGCTCGTGGTGATCCTCGTGTTTCTGCAGGACTGGCGGGCCACGCTCATCCCGGCCACCACCGTGCCCGTGACGATCATCGGGGCCTTCGCCGCGATGGCGGCCCTCGGCTTCTCGATCAACATGCTCACGCTCTTCGGGCTCGTGCTCGCGATCGGCATCGTGGTGGACGACGCGATCGTGATCGTGGAAAACGCCGTGCACCACATCGACCGCGGCGGCCTCGATCCCAAGTCGGCCACGATCAAGGCGATGGGCGAGGTGATCGGCCCGGTGATGGGGATCACGCTCGTGCTCCTGGCGGTGTTTCTGCCGACGGCCTTCCTCGGCGGCATCACCGGCCAGCTCTACCGGCAGTTCGCCCTCACGATCGCCGCCACGGCCCTGATCAGCGCCGTCAACGCCGTCACGCTCAAGCCCGCCCAGTGCGCCGTCTGGCTGCGGCCCACGCCCGAGAAGAAGAACCTCTTCTATCGGGGCTTCAACCGCGTCTACGACTGGTGCGAGGCCGTCTACACCGCGATCGTGAGCGTTGCGGTGCGGCAGACGGCCCTCGTGATGCTCCTGTTCCTTGGCCTCGTGGCCTTCACCGGCTGGTGGTTCGTGCGGCTGCCGACGGGCTTCGTGCCCACGGAGGACCAGGGCTATGCGATCGTGGTCGTGCAGCTGCCCGACGCCGCGTCACAGGAACGCACCCGCGGCGTCACGAAACAGATCAACGCGATCCTCGCCGACACGCCCGGCATCGAATCGTGGTTCCTGCTCGGGGGCACGTCGCTGCTCGACTCGGCGGTGGCGTCGAACGCCGCCACGATGTTTCTCACGTACGAGCCGTTCTCGCAGCGGGTCGGCAATCCCGCGCTCTCCCAGGAGGCGATTCTGGGCGGGCTCATGGGCCGCTTCCAGGCGATCCGCGAGGCGGTGGTGTTCGCGTTTCCACCGCCGGGCATCCGCGGCTTGGGCGTGGCCGGCGGCTTCGAGATGAAGGTTCAGGACCGCATGGGCGTGGGCCTGCCGGAGCTGCAGCAGGTGGTGAGCGGCATGGTGGCCGCGGCGAGAGGGCAGACGAGCCTGGCCGGCGTGCAGTCGACCTTTCGGGCGGGCGTGCCGCAGCTCTTCGTGGACATCGACCGGGTGAAGGCCAAGAGCCTCGGCGTGCCGCTCGACACGATCTTCAACACGATGCAGGCCTCGCTCGGCTCGGCCTACGTCAACGACTTCAACAAGTTCGGCAAGACCTATCAGGTGCGGGTGCAGGCCGACCAGCGGTTCCGCCTCCGGCCCGAGGACATCCGCCGGCTCGAGGTCCGCAACCGCGCCGGTGCGATGATTCCGCTCGGCACGCTGGCCACGGTGCACCAGACGCTCGGGCCGCAGATCGTGCCCCGCTACAACCTTTCGCCCTCGGCCACGATCACGGGTGCGGCGGCCCCCGGCGTCAGCTCTGGCGAGGCGCTCGCGCTCATGGAGCAGCTCGCCGCCAGCCAGCTGCCGCAGTCGATGGGCTATGAGTGGACGGGCATGGCGTTTCAGGAGAAGCGGGTCGGCTCCCAGGCGGCCTACGTGTTCGCGTTGGCCGTCGTGATGGTCTATCTCGTGCTCGCCGCGCAGTATGAGAGTTGGTTGATGCCGGCGGCGGTGATCATGGTGGTGCCGCTGGCGCTCCTGGGCACGGTCGCGGCCGTCGCGGCCCGCGGCATGGACAACAACATCTACACCCAGATCGGGATCGTGCTGATCATCGCGCTGGCCAGCAAGAATGCGATTTTGATCGTGGAGTTCGCCCGCGAGCTGCGGGGCAAGGGCCGGTCGATCACGGAGGCGGCGGTCGAGGCCTCACGGCTGCGGTTTCGGCCGATCCTGATGACCTCGTTCGCCTTCATCCTCGGCATCGTGCCGCTGCTCTATGCCACCGGGGCCGGCGCCGCGAGCCGGCGGTCGCTGGGCACGGCCGTGTTCGGCGGGATGATCGCCGCGACCGTCCTCGCGGTCTTCTTCGTGCCGGTGTTCTACGTGCTCATGCAGCGGCTCGCCGAATGGAAAAACAGGGACGGGAGCGAATAAAAGCC
>CAZXIG010000246.1:0-4569 GCA_964640405.1 uncultured Candidatus Kuenenia sp. | reverse complement strand
CGCCCTCGAGCAGGCAATGGCCGCGGGTGAAGATCGCCGCGAAGAGCTGCTCGATCACGTCGGCCTGGCCGACGATCACCTTCTGCAGCTCCTCCTGCATCAGCCGCCGGTGCTGGGCGAACTCCTGGAGGATCTCGTCGAGCGACTTGGGGCGGGAGGCTGTGGACACGGAACCATCCTTGCTGCCGGAATGCGGAAAGACACCCGTCAGTATCGGCTGTGCCCCGCAGGGCGGCAAACCCATGCGTCGGCCGCCGGTCGTTTTGGCGGCGCGTGGTACGATCAGTTCATGCCGTCGCTGTTCGTCATTTCGCGTTCTGCCCGAGCCGTGGCTGTGGCGCTGGCCCTCTGGGCGGCGGTCGCTCGTCCGTCCCCTGCCATCGCGGCCCCGCTGCCTGCCGACGCCATCCAGCAGGCGATCGAAAAGGCCCGCGGCTGGCTGCTCAAGCAGCAGCGACCCGACGGCGCGTGGGTGAGCGCGATGCGGGGGGGCGCCGACAACGTGGGGCCGACGGGCCTCGTCATGCTGGCGCTCGGCAATGCGGGAATTACCGCCGACAACCCGGAGATGCGGCGGGCCCTCGACTGGATGCGAGCCCAGCAGCCGTCCGACACCTATTCCGTGTCGCTTCAGACGATGGCCCTGGCGATGCTCGCCCCCGAACGCGACCGGGCGATCCTCGAGCGGAACGTCGAGTGGCTCGAACTCGCCCAGGTGAAGCAGGGGGCGACGCAGGGCTCGTGGAGCTACGACCAGAAGCGGGCCGAGGGGGACAACTCGAATTCCCAGTTCGCCCTGCTCGCGCTCCACGAGGCCGCGCGGGCGGGCGTGAAGGTGAAGGACGAGACCTGGCTCCGCGCCCAGCAGTATTGGGTGGGCTGCGCGAATCCCGACGGCTCGTGGGGCTACACGATCGGCAACCTCGGCGGCTCCGGCAGCATGACCTGCGCGGGGATCGCCAGCGTCTGGATCACGGCCGAGCACGTGGGCGCGCCCGACGCACGGGCGGCGGCCGACGCCGTTTCCTGCTGCGGTGGGGGAGGCTCGCCCGACGTGCTCGAACGCGGCCTCAAGTGGCTCGGCAACCGCTTCTCCGTCCAGGAGAACCCCGGCACCGGCGGCCAGACCTGGCTCTTCTACTATCTCTACGGCCTTGAACGGGTGGGGCGATTCACGGCGCGGCGATTCATCGGCGAGCACGACTGGTATCTGGAGGGGGCGGAGATGTTCGTGCGGGTGCAGGATCGGCTCACGGGCCGGTTCAACGCACCGCGGCTCGAAGACCCGATCGTGGCCACGAGCTTCGCCCTGCTGTTTCTCGCCAAGGGACGTCGGCCGGTGATCGTGGCCAAGAGCCGTCACGCCCCGCGGGCCGACTGGAACCAGCACGGCCACGACATCGCCCACCTCGTCGAGCACGTCGAAGCACGCTGGCGGGAGAACTATCCGGCCGGCCTCTCCTGGCACGTTCTCGACACGGCCGCCGCCGGGCGGGAAGACCTGCTGCAGGCCCCCGTGTTCTGGCTCTCGGGCCAGAAGGCGTTCGACCTCGGCCCCGACGCCGGCCCGCGGCTGCGGCGCTACATCGACGAAGGGGGCTTCATCTTCGCGGAGGCCTGCTGCCCCGAGAGCGGCGAGTTCGACAAGCGGCTCCGCCAGCTCGTCGAGGAGATCTTCCCCGAGCCCGAATACCGGCTCAACCTCTTGCCCCCCGAGCACCCGGCCTGGCATGCCGAGGAGATCGTGCCGCCGGAGCTGCACCGGCCGCTCTTGGGCGTCGACTACGGCTGCCGCACCTGCCTCGTCTACGCCCCTCCCGACGACGGCCGCGACGCGATGCCGAGCCTCTCCTGCCTCTGGGAATTGGGCGGACCGGCCCGGGCTCGCCTCGCGCCCGCCGTCCGCCGCGAGGTGGAGGCGGCCTTGGCGATCGGCACGAACGTGCTCGCCTATGCCACCAACCGCGAACTCAAGAGCAAGGATCAGCTGTTCGCGATCGCGCCGACCGACGACGGCAAGCCGGAGGATCGCGTCCGCGGTCAGCTCACGATCGCCAAGCTCAAGCACGCCGGCCTCTGCGACGCAGCCCCCGCGGCGCTCGCCAACATCCTGCGGTCCGCCGCCCGGGAGCTGGGCGTGCGGGTGGACGACACGCCGCAGCAGATCGATCCGGCCGACCCGCGGCTCTTCGAGCACCACCTCGTGTTCATGCACGGGCGGCAGGGCTTCGCCTGGACCGACCCGCAGCGGAAGGCGCTGGCCACGTTTCTCGACCGCGGGGGCATGCTGCTCACCGACAGCGTCTGCGCGGCGGCCGGATTCACGCAGGCCTTCCGGGCCGAGATCGCCCGCATTCTTCCCGACTCCAAGCTCGAAGCGATTCCCGCCGACGACCCGATCTTCACCAAGGCCGGCTATGGCGGCTACGACATCCGCGAGGTGACGCTGCGGGAGCCCGCCGGGGCGGAGGGCAGGCTGGGCGTGCGGAAACGGCGGCTGCCGCCGCAGCTCGAGGGCATCCGGATCGGCGACCGCTGGGCCGTGATCTTCTCGCCGTTCGATCTCTCGTGTGCGCTCGAGAAGCAGAACTCGATGGAGTGCACCGGCTACGACCGCGAGGACGCCGAGAAGATCGCCCTCAACGTCCTGCTCTATTCACTCAATCACTGACAACCCGTCTAGTAACTGCGGTCGTCGTTCGAGCCGCTGGTGAGGTAGCTCGCGTAGTAGAGCAGCGTGAGGATGCTCTGCAGCGTCCCGGCCACGTAGGTCCAGGCGGCCGCGTTGAGCACCGAGTTCACCGCCGGCATGTCGGCTGCGGGCACGATGCCGAGATCGACGAGCGACGCCTTCGCACGGTTGCTCGCATCGAGTTCCACCGGCAGGTTGACGAGTTGGAAGAACACCGTGCCCGCGAAGAGCGCGATGCCCAGCCAGGCCAGCGGCTTGAGCGCGAAGCCGAGGCCGATCATGAACACGAGCAGCCCCGCGCCGCTGCCGAGGTTCGCCACGCCGACGGCCGCGTTGCGGATCGCCATCAGCGAGAAGCTCTGGGCGTCCTGCAATGCATGGCCCGCCTCGTGGGCCGCGATGCCGACAGCCGCCAGCGACTTCGCCGAGTAGACGTCCTGCGACAGCCGTAGCACCTTCTCCCGTGGGTCGTAATGGTCGGTGAGGTGGCCGGGCATGGTCTCGATCCGCACGTCGGTGGCCCCGGCCGAGTCGAGGATGTGCCGCGCCGCCGCCGCCCCGGAGAGCGGGGCCGGCTCCTGCGAGGCCGCCGTAAACGCCGAATGCACCCGCCACTGCGCCCACATGGCGAGGAGCACCGCGGGCATGATGGCGAGCGTGTAATAGGGGTCGAAATAGAAGACTGGCATGGTGACGATCTTCTCCTGACGGGTGGCCGCAATCTGCCTCGGATTACCGAAGCTATTCTAGACGCATGCCTCTGCCCGACACTCGCCTGTTGTACGCAATCCGAACCCCCGTTGTTCCCGGGCGCCACCGATTCCGGTGCTGCACGCTCCTGCTGCTCTGGGTCCTCGCGGCAGGCTGCCGGCCGAGCCCTTCGGTCGAATTGTCGGCCCCCGCCGCCATCGACCGGGCCGCCCTCTGCGGGCGGATCGACGCCGTGCTCGCCCACGCCCGCGACGCCCGCCGGCTCGACGCCGGGGTGCACGGCGCCTGGCAGGTCGTCCACGGCATCCTCGCCTTCGGCCCCGACTTCCCGCTCGTTCACGACGGGCAAGAGTCGTCGGCCCTCGACTATCTGCTCGACGGCGGTCGGCTCACGGGCTGGATTCTGCGGCCGGGCACACCGGGTCCGCTCGCCGTGATCGAGCCCGGCAGCACGATGGGCCAGGGCCACCCCGACCAGTGGCTCGGCTACCTCTCGCAGTGCGGCGTCGCCGACGGCCGCGGGGCCGGCATGCCGCTCACCACGCCGCTCCGCGTCGCCGGCCGCGACTACACGCTCGCCGACCTGCTCGCCCGCGCGCAGCGGGACATCCGCCCGGGGCAGGAGGCGACCTGGACCCTCATGGCACTCTCCACCTGGCTCCCGCCCGACGCCACCTGGCAAGCAGGCAACGGCTCGCCCTGGAGCGTGGAGCGGGTCGTGGCGATGGAGGCCGACGCCGACATTTTTTCCGCCGCCTGCGGCGGAGCCCATCGCCTCTACGGCCTCGCCTGCGCGCTCGATGCCCGACGGCGGGCCGGGGCGAAGCCCGCAGCCGCCGACAGTGGCTGGGCGATGGCCGAGGCCGTGCTCGAAGACTGCATCGACCGCGCCCGGCGGTTTCAGCAGGCCGACGGCAGCTTCTCGGTGCACTCGTTCGAGCGGCCGGGCACGTCGCCCGACGTGTTCGCCCGGCTCGGCGCCACGGGGCACGTGTTCGAGGTGGTGGCGCTGGCGCTCGACGACGAGCGGCTCGCCGAGCCGTGGGTCACGCGGGCGGCCGACCGGCTGACGACGCTCCTGGAGCAGACCGCCGACGTCGACGTCGAATGCGGCGCCCTCTACCACTCCGCCCACGGCCTGGCGATCTACCGCCAACGCATCTGCC
>CAZXIG010000245.1:0-4603 GCA_964640405.1 uncultured Candidatus Kuenenia sp. | reverse complement strand
GGGGGCTTCCTTATGGCATTGGGAATAGAAGCCCCCATGCGCAAGCAGGGGGATAGTGCGGGCGCAAGCAGACAACACGGCGTCGAAGCCGAGGCGAAACGTATTATCCCCCGGCTCGCGCCTGGGGGCTTTTATGGAGGAAAGTGGTCTCGGATACATTCAATCGCATGATTCTCGAAGGCATCGTGACGACGACGGATGAGGCCGGGCGGATGCACGTCGCGGCGATGGGGCCGTGGGTGGACGAGGCGGAGCGGTATGCCGGCCGGATCACGCGGCTCGTGCTGCGGCCGTTCGGCACGAGCCAGACGGCCGTGCATCTGGCGGCCCGGCCCGAAGGGGTGTTTCACCTGGTGGACGACGTGCTGCTGTTGGCCCGCACCGTGGTGGGCGGCCACGAGCCGCCGCCGGCCCGGCTGGCGGAAGCCGTGCGCGGGTGGGTGCTCGCGGATGCCTGCCGGGCCTACGAGTTTCGGGCCGACGCCGTCGACGCCTCGCAGGACCGCTTTCGGCTGGAGGCTCGCGTCGTGGCCGAGCACACGGGGCGACCGTTCATCGGGTTCAACCGGGCGGCCCACGCCGTGATCGAGGGGGCGATCCTGGTCACACGGCTGCATCTGCTCGGGGCCGACGAGGTGAGGCGGCGGCTCGACGAGCTCTTCGTGCTCGTCGAAAAAACCGGCGGCAGCCGGGAGCACGAGGCGTTCGGGCTGCTGCGCGAGCGAATCACCGCGACGGATCGGCCGCGTCGTTTATGATGTCGCTCATGCCTCCAGCCGATCCCGCCACGACTCTCCCCGTCTTTGCCGTCGAAGTTCGCGCCCCGGCGCGGCTGCATCTGGGCATGATGGCATTCGGCTCGCCGCAGGTGCGGTCGTTCGGCGGTGTGGGCGTGATGGTCGATCGGCCCGGCACCGTGCTACGGGTGCGGCGGGCCGCGAAGTTCGAGGGGCGCGGGCCGCAGGCCGAGCGGGCGCTGATGTTCGCGCGGGCGTGCGCCCAGGCCTGGGGCCTGCACGACGCGGCCTGCGGGATCGAGGTGGTGGCCGCGCCCCGAAGCCACGTGGGCCTCGGCAGCGGCACACAGATGGGGCTCGCCGTGGCCGCCGCCATGCGGCAGCTCTTCGTTCATCATCCGGCCGACGATCTCCCCGCCCCGCCGCCCCACCCGGTGGAGGGTGAGCCCCAGGCGGATGATCACGAACTGGCCTTCGACGTGCCCGAGTCGCTCGAGCTCGCGCGGACGGTGGGCCGCGGCCGGCGGTCGTGCGTGGGCGTGTATGGCTTCAGTCGGGGCGGGCTCATCGTCGAGGCCGGGCGGACCGTGCCGGCGACGGTTCCCGTCGAGGACGATGCGACCCGAGAGTTCTCGCCGATGGTGGCCCGCGTGCGGCTGCCGTCGGCGTGGCGGTGCGTCGTGATCATCGGCCGCGATGCCGTGGGGCTGTCGGGCGATGCCGAGAAGGCGGCGTTCAAGACCCTGCCGGCGGTGCCGCAGGAGGTGTCGGCGGAGCTCGCGCGGATCGCGCTTCTGGAACTCTTGCCGGCGGCCGTCGAGGGCAAGTTCGCGGCGTTCTCGGCGGCCGTGCGGGCCTACGGCACGCTCGCGGGCAAGCCGTTCGAGCAGGCCTCGCGGCAACTGCCGTATGCCGCGGCCACCGAGCACCTGCTCGAATTGCTCGGCGAGCTCGGGGCTCCGGGCTGTGCGCAGAGCAGCTGGGGACCGGCGGTGATGGCCAGCTGCGAGTCGCTCGACGCGGCCGGCGAGCTCATCGACAAGCTCGAGGCCCTCGATCTCGCCCGGCACCACGAGATCACGATCGCGCGGTTCGACTCCCAGGGGGCCACTCTCCGGGTTCTCGAGTAGGCCGCTGACCACTCAGCGAGGTTTGAGCCCGTAGGCGGTGAGCACCTGCCGCAGCTTGTCGGCCAGCGGCTCGTCTAAATGTACCAACGGGAGGCGAACCTGGCCGGTGTCGCGGCCGAGCATCGCCATCGCCGCCTTGATCGGGATCGGGTTGCTGGCGAGGCCGAGCAGGTCGCGGCCGAGGGCGAAGAGTTTGTGGTGCAGGGCCTGCGCCTTCGCGAGGTCGCCGGCGTCGAAGGCGTCGCAGAGAGCCTTCATGTCGGCCGGCACGATGTTGCCCACCACGGAGATCACGCCGCGGCCGCCGATCGAGAGCAGGGGCAGCGTCATGCTGTCGTCGCCCGAGAGCACGGTGAGGTCGGTGGCGGCGAGGATCTGCGAGGCCTGGTCCATCGAGCCGGTGGCCTCCTTCACCATCGCGATGCCGGGCAGCTCGGCGAGCCGGATGATCGTCTCGGGCTCGATGTTGCGGCCGGTGCGGGCCGGGATGTTGTAGACGCAGATCGGGATGTCGACGGCCTCGGCGAGCGCCTTGAAGTGCTCGTAGATGCCCTGCTGCGTGGGCCGGTTGTAGTAGGGCCCCACCACCAGCGCCGCATCGGCCCCCGCCTTCGCGGCGAACTTCGTGAGCCGCACGGCCTCGGCGGTGGAGTTGCTGCCGGTGCCGGGCATCACCAGGATCCGGCCCGCGGCGGCGGCGATGCTCTCGGCGATCACCCGCTCGTGCTCGTCGTGGGTGAGCGTGGGCGATTCGCCCGTCGTGCCCACCGGGCAGATGCAGGTGGTGCCGGCCTGCGCCTGGAAGTCGATCTGCTCCTTGAGTCGGGCCGAGTCGACGGCGCCGTCCTTGAACGGGGTGACGATGGCGACGGAGAGGCCGGCGAACTTTTCGGCGCGGGTCGTGCGGGTGGGCATCGGACGGACGATTCCTCGGGGAAGGGGCTGTCGCGCGGGGCGGCCGGGCCGGCCCGCGACCGCGCGAGGATATGATGCACGAGGAAAAGCGGCAAACGCGGAGCGGGCCGCCGCCGAAAGCGGCCGGTCGGCCGTGGTCCCGGCATGGAGGCTCGAGCTTCGGATGGCAGTGCGACCGAGACAGGCAGCGACGGAGGCCGCCCTGCGGGTGCTCGCCGCCGGCGGCACGCGGGCCAGGGTCGGCGTGATCCTGGGCACGGGCCTCGGTGGCCTCGCCGAATCGGTGGAGAACGCCTGGTCGATGTCGGCTGCCGAGACGGGATGGCTCGGGGTGTCGCGGGCCACGGGACACGCCGGCAGGCTCGTCTGTGGCCGGCTTGGCGGGCTGCCTGTGGCGATGCTGCAAGGGCGGGTGCACGGCTACGAGGGCTGCCCGCCGGACATGCTCACCCGCGGCGTCGAGTTGCTCGCCGCGCTCGGCTGCCGCGCGCTCGTGATCACCAATGCCTCCGGTGGACTTCGGCCCGACATGCGGAGCGGTGAACTCGTGATCGTCACCGACCACATCGATCTCGTTCGCCGCCGGTGGGACGAGGGGCTGGGCGAGCCGGTCGTGACGGCCATGCGGTCGCTGCCGGCGCCGCTCTATCATCCCGCGCTCGCCGATCTCGCGCTGCAGGCGACGCGGCGGGCCGGCGCGGTGGCCCGCAAGGGCGTGTATGCCCTGCTCTCCGGGCCGTGCTACGAGACGCGGGCCGAATATCGGATGCTGCGGCGGCTCGGGGCCGACGTGGTGGGCATGTCGACCGTGCCCGAGGTCGTGGCGGCCCGGCGGCTCGGTCTGCGGGTGGCGGTCTGCTCGGTCGTGACCAACGTGGCGCGGCCCGATGCCCCGACGCACACCGATGCGGAGGACGTCTGCCGGATGGCGGCGGACGCGGTGACGGGCGTGCGGGCGATTCTCGACGCGGTGGTGGAAGAGGAGCGGCTGGCGGCATGAAGATGAAGATCCTGCTTACGAACGACGACGGCATCGATGCGCCGGGGCTCGCGGCACTCGAGTCGGCCGTGGCCTGGCTGGGGGGCGAGACCGTCGTGGTGGCTCCGGCCGAGCCGCACTCCGGCTGCGGGCATCGCGTGACGACCGACCGGCCGCTGCGCGTGCTGGACTGCGGAAGCGGGCGGTTCGCCGTGGAGGGCACGCCCGCCGACTGCGTGCGGATCGCATTGGCGGAGCTGGCGGCCGATGCGGCACTCGTCGTCTCGGGCATCAATGCCGGCGGCAACCTCGGGGCCGACATCCATCATTCCGGCACGGTGGCCGCGGCCCGCGAGGCGGCGCTGCACGGCCGGCGGGCCGTGGCGGCGTCGCACTATCACCGGCGCGGCACCGAGATCGATTGGGAGCGGGCGGCGCGGTGGCTGGAGTGGGTGCTGCGGCAGCTGCCGGAGGAGGTGCCGCCGGGCGAATTCTGGAACGTGAACCTGCCCGACCTGCCGGCGGGGGCCGACGTACCGGCGATCGTGGAGTGTGCGACGGATGCGTCGCCGTTCGCGCTGGGCTACGCGGTCACGCCCGAGGGCTGGAAGTATCAGGCGAGCTACCACGATCGGCCGCGGGTGGCGGGGGGCGACGTCGACGTGTGCTTCGGCGGCGCGATCGCCGCGTCGCGGCTCCGCGTGGTGTGAGGCGACGCGGATTGATTCCCCCACCGTTTCATACAAGCCCCGAGGCGCAAGCCCGGGGATCAATGCGGCCGCCTACCTCGCCGTGAATTCGGCGAGGTCGGCGTCGAAGACGCGGACCTTCGCCCACGTCGC
>CAZXIG010000244.1:2225-4631 GCA_964640405.1 uncultured Candidatus Kuenenia sp. | reverse complement strand
GCCGAATCGATGCACCATCGTGTGGCGGTAGGTCTGGCCGGGCTCGAGCCGCATGCTCGGCCAGTCGGGATGGTGAATGGCGTCGGGATAGTTCTGCGTCTCGAGGCACACGGCCCCCTGCTTGCCGTAGGCCACACCCCCCTTACCCTTCACGCTTCCATCGAGGTAGTTCCCCGTGTAGACCTGGATGCCGGGCTGGTCGCTGAGCAGTTCGAGCGTGCGGCCGCTCGCGGGATCGCGGAGCAGCGCGACCGACCGCAGGCTGCCATCGGGCTTCCAGCCCCGAACGACGAAGTTGTGGTCGATGCCGCCGGGATTCTTGCCGTCGGCGGATGGTGGCAGCTCGGCGATCGCCGCGGCCAGCCGCGGCTGCCGCGCGGGACGCAGATCGAACGGTGTGCCGGCAACCTTCGCGAACTCTCCGGTCGGAATGCTGCCGGCATCAACGGGCAGATAGGTATCGGCGGCAACCGTGAGCTCGTGGTCGCCGATCGTGCCGGCCGCATGGCCGGCGAGGTTCCAGTACGAGTGATGCACCATGTTCACGATCGTCGGCGCATCCGTCGTGGCCGTCATCTCGACCCACAGCTCGCCATCGGGCGTGAGCGTGTAGGTGACCTTCGCCTTCACCTCGCCGGGATAGCCCTCGTCGCCGTCTGGCGAGACGACTTCGAAGTCGACCGCCGGGCCGCGCTCCGAAAGCCGCGGCGTCGCCTTCCAGAGCTTCTTGTCGAAGCCGACGACACCCCCATGCAAATGGTTGTCGCCATCGTTCCTGGCGAGCGTGTACCGCTTGCCGTCGAGGTCGAACGTGCCGCCGGCGATCCGATTGGAAACCCGGCCGCAGGTCGCACCGAAGTAGGGATGGCCCGCGAGATAGCCGGCGAGCGAATCACATCCGAGGACGACATCGACTGGTTTCGCGTCAGCGGCCGCGGCCAGCGGCACCTGGAAACTCGTGAGGATTGCGCCGTAATCGATGATCTCGGCCCGCCAGTCACCCGGAACTTCCAGCGTGTAGAGCGAGACACGCCGGCCATCCGCGAGCGAACCGAACGGCCGAACGGTGGGCGGGTGCAGAGCGGGCGTCATGGGCGAAGCGGCCTCCGAGCGGGTGACGACACATGGCTCCAGACCGGCCACCGCCAGTAACACAGCCGTGATGGCGTTGATGCCTCGACAGTGTTTCAGGAAGCCTGGCGGTGGAGACGCAAACATGAGGGTATTTTCCACCGAGTTCACTGTTTGACACTTAATTAAGGTCGTTTAGGATACTGGATAATCCGGTGTTCGTGAAGGATCGCCGATGCGTCGCCCTTGCCTGGCAAATCGCTGTTCCGGCTCACGTGCCCTCCCGGTTTTTGCCTGCCTTTTTGGATTGCTCCGGGCCACTCTATCGGCCCCGGCTGTTTCCGCAGCTGAACCCGTCGATTTTTCCCGGGACATCCAGCCGCTCCTCGCCAAGCGGTGCGTCGCCTGCCACGGGCCAGATACCCAGGAAGCCGGCCTCCGGCTCGATGATCGCGCCGGCGCCACGAAGGAGCTCGATAGCGGCAGTCGGGCCGTCGTACCAGGCAAGGCGACGGAGAGCGAAATCATCGCCCGGATCACCTCCACCGACCCCGACATCCAGATGCCGCCGGAGGGTCCCCGGCTCACCGCTGCGCAGATCGACTCGATCACACGGTGGATCAATGAGGGCGCGAAGTGGAAGGAGCACTGGGCCTTTCGGCCGCTCGAGCGGCCGCCCGTGCCACCGGTCGAGCAGTCAACGAATCCGATCGACGCGTTCATTCGCAGCGGGCTGGTGCGACGGAATCTGCCGGTGCCGCCACCGGCCGAGAAGCTCCAGCTACTCCGCCGTGCGACCTACGACATCACCGGCCTGCCTCCCACGGAGCAGAACACCCGCGACTTCCTCGCCGACACCTCCCCTGGCGCCTGGGAACGGGTAGTCGACCGGCTCCTCGCCTCGCCCCACTATGGGGAGAAGTGGGCCCGACACTGGCTGGACCTCGTTCGCTATGCCGACACGAACTCCTTCGAGCGGGACGGCCCCAAGCCGCACTCCTGGCGGTTTCGGGATTACGTCATCCGATCCCTCAACGACGACAAGCCCTACGACCAGTTCGTGATCGAACAGCTCGCCGGCGACGAGCTCCCTGACCCGTCTCCCGACGCACTCATCGCCACCGGGTTCTACCGGCTGGGCATCTGGGACGACGAGCCGGCCGATCGGGAGCAGGCCCGCTACGACTGGTTCGACGACATCGTGGCCACGACGGGCCAGGCGTTTCTCGGCCTCACGATCAATTGCGCCCGCTGCCACGACCACAAGATCGACCCGCTGACGCAGCGCGACTACTACAGCCTGCTCGCGTTCTTCCACAACATCACGCCGATGGG
>CAZXIG010000244.1:0-2125 GCA_964640405.1 uncultured Candidatus Kuenenia sp. | reverse complement strand
AAGGCGCCGGAAACCTACGTCTTCTACCGCGGCAATCCGCACGCCGACCCGAAGCCGGAAAATCTGGTCGAGCCGGCGTTCCCCGCCGTGCTCAAGGCCCCGGCACCCGTGATCGCTTCGCCGTCGGATGGCCGATCGACGGGGCGCCGCACGGCGCTGGCGAAGTGGATCGCCTCGCCGGACAACCCGCTCACCGCCCGCGTGCTCGTCAACCGCGTGTGGCAGCACCACTTCGGCCGCGGGCTCGTCCGCAGCCCCAACAACTTCGGCTTCGCGGGCGACCCGCCCACGCATCCGGAACTGCTCGACTGGCTGGCCACGGAATTCGTGGCTCTCGACTGGCGGCTCAAGCCGCTGCACAAGCTGATCCTCACGTCGGAGGCCTACCGCGCCGCGTCCACCGGCAGCCCGGCGGCGCTGGCGCAGGATCCGCTCAACGACTCGTTCTGGCGGTTCGACATGCGGCGGCTCACGGCCGAGGAAATCCGCGACTCGATCCACGTGGCCAGCGGTGCCTTCAACCCGAAGATGTTCGGTCCGGGCGTCTATCCCGACATCCCGAAGGAGGTGATGGCAGGACAGTCACAGCCGGGCGCGGGCTGGGGAACCTCGCCGCCCGAGGAACAGGCCCGTCGCAGCATCTACACCCACGTGAAGCGGTCCCTGCTCACGCCGATCCTGGCCGACTTCGACGTCGCGGACACCGACACGAGCTGCCCCGTGCGGTTCGTCACCACCCAGCCCACGCAGGCGCTCGGGATGATGAACGGCGAATTCCTGCACCGGCAGGCTCGAGTGTTCGCCGAGCGGGTGCAGCGCGACGTGCTCGCTCGGAGCACGCAGCCCGAGAATGCCACCGACGAGAACACCGCCGCCAAGGTGCGTCGTGCCCTCGAGATCGCGCTCACCCGCCCCGCGACCGACGGCGAAGTGGCGGACGGCGTGAAACTCGTCGACACGCTCGAGGATCAGGACGGCGTGGGGCCGAGCCGGGCATTCGAGCTGTACTGCCTCATGGTGCTCAACCTCAACGAGTTCGCCTATCTCGACTGATCGACCGGAGGATCTCATGTCGTCCACCACCGACCGTCATCGCGGCTCGTTCTGCCGCCGCACCCGTCGCGAGTTTTTCTGGGAGGCGGGGGCCTCGTTCACGGGTCTGGCGCTGTCGGGACTGCTCGACCAGGGGTTCTTCGCCCGCCAGACGCACGCCGCCACGGGAGTTCCCTTCAGGAATCCCCTGGCTGCCAAGCTCCCGCATTTCCCCCCGAAGGCGAAGAGCGTGATCTTCCTGTTCATGTACGGCGGACCGAGCCACGTCGATACGTTCGACTACAAGCCCGCCCTCTATCCGCTCGACGGCAAGACGATCCCGGTCAAGACGAAGGGCCGCGGCGGCGAAAAGAATCAGGGCCGGGTGGTCGGGCCCAAGTGGAAGTTCAAGCAGTATGGCCAGTGCGGCAAGTGGGTGAGCGATCTCTTTCCGCATATCGCCACGCACGTCGACGACATCGCCTTTCTCCACTCGATGACGGCCGACTCGCCGATCCACGGCTCGGCGATGCTGCAGATGAACTCGGGCAAAATTCAGTCGGGCTCGCCCTGCCTCGGCTCCTGGATCAACTACGGGCTGGGAAGCGTGAACGAGAACCTGCCTGGGTTCGTCGTCATGCTCGACCCCACCGGCGGCCCGATCTCGGGGGCGAAGAACTGGTCGAGCGGCTACATGCCTGCGACCTACCAGGGCACGCTGCTCCGCTCCAAGGGCTCGCCGATCCTCGACCTCGCCCCACCCGACGACATGCCGCTGGAAGCCCAGCGGGCCATGCTCGACTCGCTCCGCGAGGCCAACACGGCCCACCTCCTGTCGCGGGGCGACAACTCGGAGTTGGCTGCGCGGATCGCCGCCTACGAGCTCGCCTGGAAGATGCAGGAGCACGCCCCCGAGGCGGTCGATCTGGCGAGCGAGACGGAGGAAACGAAGAAGCTGTACGGCCTCGACAACCCGCGGACGGCGGACTTCGGCCGCCGGTGCCTGCTGGCCCGCCGGCTGGTGGAGCGGGGTGTGCGGTTCGTGCAGCTCTATTCCGGCGGCGCCCACAACGACGACAACTGGGACGCCCAC
>CAZXIG010000243.1:0-4647 GCA_964640405.1 uncultured Candidatus Kuenenia sp. | reverse complement strand
TACGGCAGCACATTTGGCAGCGGCTTCTCGCCGTACGGCTTCGGGATCGCGGCTCCGGTGGCGGTGAGGCCGGTCTACGTGGCGAGGCCGGTCATTTATGGCAGCGTCGCACCCGCGTACGTTCCACGGCCGGCTGTGCGGGTGCCTTTGAATCGGGCGTACCGTCGCGTCTGGCGCGGGGGCTGGTGAGCCGGCCGCGAGGCGTCAACTGACGGCGTGATTGGCTGCGTGTGCTACGATTTGGGCTCATCGACAACCATCGGCAAGCATCCCATGAAAGATCCGACCGTCCGCGGCGTCGTCCACCTGATCGAGGAGACCAAGACCTTCGGGCAGAAGGGCTTCCGCAAGCGTCTGGTGGTGCTGGAGCAGTCCAAGGGCACGTTCACCAACTTCATTCCCGTCGAGTTCGTGAAGGATGGCTGCGACGCGGTGGACGACTTGGCCGTGGGAGACGAGATCGAGGTGACCTACCGCCTGAGCGGCCGCCGCTGGCAGCGGGATGAGGCCAGCGAGGCCAAATATTTCCTGAGTGCCGAGGGCCTCTCGTTCAAGCAGTTGTCCGGTGGCGGGCGGGGGCATGGCGGTGCGGACGACACCAGCGACGTCAACGACGCGTTTGCCGAAGCCGCTGACGATGATGTGCCGTTTTGAGGCCGGCAAGAACCAATGCTGGTTCAAGCACTCGTCGAGAAGCCTGCCGTTGAATGACTCGATCATCGCGTGATCCGTGCGGGTTCCTGGCCTGCTGAAGTCGAGCTTCACACCCTCTGAAGTAGGCCCACGAATTCAGGTTCCTCGAGCAAGTCTCCGGGCCGTTGTCAAAAGGTCAAAACCCAAACGTCCTGGATGGATCAAGAAACGGGGAGGACGTCAGCTGTTTATTCACCGGTGCTCGGGCCTACGGGTTTCGGTAGCTGCCAAGACACCATCTCCGGCCAGCCTGCGGCGACCTACGTGTAACCCAGCAGCACCCCCACTATCCAGCCAGCCGCAAGTTCCCGGCCAGCACGCGCACAGTCGGCGTTTTCGACGTGTGCCAGCATTCCGGGGTGTACTTCTCAAGTTCTTTGATCACGGCTGAAAGGCTGTCGGGAGCGAGGCCAAGGGTGCCGCCGGGAGTCGTCGCCGCTGGGTCTCCAAGAAGGTCCCGGGCCCGCTGCGTGTGCCTGCGGACGCCCTCCGGCTTTCCCTCGCGAATTTTGACAGCGGCAGCAGCAAGGTGAATCAGCCCTTGAATAAACAGGGCTTCGGGAGTCGTCCGGCCGAGAGCATTCCAGAAACTTTCCCACACTTCATGAGCCTCCCAGTAGAAGCCCGCGTTGAAGAGGTCCAGCGAATAGAGCCAGCGGGAGTTTGCGGCGAGCGTGGCGGCAAGGGCTCGGCGGCGGGAGTCTGACTCCGAGGGCAGGAGAGCGAGTTCGGCGGGCGTGATCGGCGGCTCGTGCTGGACGCCGTAGAGATGCCCGGCAGGGTCGTTCACCGGGTGCGGCAGCTCGTGGCCGGGAACGTAGCTGTAGGGCGGCAGCGGAATAGCCGGGGCGTAGCGGGACTCGGCCATCTCACTCCTGCTTCGACTTGGCTCCAGAGTCACGCTCACGCTCGAATCGGTCCAGCCGGTCTTCTCCGCCAAACGTCTTATAGCCCTTCGATCTGAAATGCAGCATCAGTCTGGTCTCGTTCAGCTTGGCTGCTGACGCGCAGAAATACTCTTTCGCGGAGGTTGCGGATCGCCGACTTGATTTGGGACGCCTGTTCCGGAGAGCGATACGGACGCCGTAGACCGCCTGCGTGGTTTTCGTCAGGCATTTCGGAGTAGAGCACGCGGGTGACCCCCCGCTTCTTGAACTTGTGGGACTTCGCCACCCAGGCATCCAAGTCTGGCCAGGGCTTCTTGGCCAGGGCTTCCACCCTGACGTTTGGCTTGTCGGGGGCACGGCGGGGAGCGACAGCGTCGTCGACCTCTAAGACGCACAGCCACTTGAGCGTGCTTCGCGGCTTCTTGGGCTTCTTGGAGTTCACGGACTTGCTGGCCAAGGCTATGTGCTCCTCTTCATCTTCGTGCTACGGTAGCCCGAGCTAGACCGTCCGACGTATGACGCAAGCACGTGACTGTGTAACGCCCTGACGGTTCTGGACTCAGAGCCTCGCTGAAAACTCTGGGGTGGCACGAACAGCCTCACTCGCCGATGTCTTCAGCCCAGAGCTTCGGATGCCGCTCCATGAACTCCCGCATGAGCGCAAGGCACTGGGCGTCGTTGCGGACCTCGAGTTGGACACCATGGTCTGCCAGCAATTGCTCCTCGCCCATGAACGACGTGTTTTCGCCGATCACGACCCGCGGGATCTTGTAGAGCACGATCGCCCCGCTGCACATCGAGCACGGCGAGAGCGTCGTGTAGAGCGTGCACTGGCGATAGAAGGCCGCAGGCTTCCGGCCGACACGTTCCAGGGCGTCCATCTCGGCGTGCAGGATGGCACTGCCGCTCTGCACCCGCCTATTGTGGCCTCGGCCGACGATCTGGCCGGAGTGCACAACGACCGACCCGATGGGTATTCCGCCTTCGGCCAGACCTTGGCGGGCTTCGTCAATCGCGGCTTGGAGAAACTCGTCCATGTGCTGACCCTCGTCGCAGCATCGTAGGGAATCAGGCCGGGGCTGTGAACGTGGCGTAAATCTGCGTCGCTAGCTCGAGCCGGAAGCCTTGGAGGGTTTCTGGTGGCCCCAAGACCTACTCATCTCGTCCAGCTTCGACCGGCCAGCCCCTGAGCTTCGCGTGCATGACGGCGACCTTGCCCATGTAGTGGTCCATGCAAAACGGCCCGGCCGCCTGCGTCATGTGCTCGCGGGCCTTCACGGCGTCACCCAGGGCCTCGAAGTACAAGCCGAGGTACAGGTGGGCGTAGCACAGCTGGTTGTGTCGGGATTCGGCCTCGCCCTGCTCGGCGGCCGCCAACACCGCGGCTGGCTCACACTTTCCCGCATAGAGTGCGAGGATTTCCTTCATCGGAACCCGGCGGTCTTCGCCGACCGGGAGAAGCTTGCCGCGGGCGACCTGAACGCCCTCGAGCTTGGTGACGCACAAAAAGTGCCAGGCGGGGTTCTCGACGTCATTCGGGTTCACGGTCCTGTGCAGCTCGAACTGCTTTTGGCCGTCGGCATAGCGCTCCGCGTAATACAGCGCGAGCCCGCGTTGCCAAAGGTCTGGCTCCGCCGCAGGAACGGCCACGACAAGCTGATCAAAGACGCGGGCGGACTCGACCGGTTTGGCGTCAAAAAACAGCCCGACGGCTTCGCCGAAAAGTTCCTGGGGCGTCTTCTCGGCGGCCAAGCCAGCGGCAGAAAATGAAATAACCAGAGCCGCAAAGACGAGCCGAAAGGATTTCATGCACGACTGGCTGGAGGCAGGTTCTGACGGTCAAGCACGCTTGCCATACTGTAGAGGTTTCAAGCAGAGTCGGCACCCGCAGGCCGACAGCGCCGAGGAGTCACCCGCCGTAGAGCCATGAGCACGCCACGCCCCGCTAACGCTCATCCTGAGCATGACCCCGCCGAAGCCACCCGGTGGTTCAACCAGTGGCACGTCTACCGGTCGATCGTGGACAACGACTGGATGTGCCACCGGGCGATTTTCGGGGCCATCAAGAAGTGGGTGCTCCTGCGGCATCCGGGGCCCTGCATGCTTTTGGACCTGGGCTGCGGCGACGCGGGGTTTATCCAGGGCGCGTTCACCGACACGGGTGTGTGGGCCTACACAGGCGTTGACGCGTCTCAGGCAGCGCTCGCCAAGGCCCGACAAGAACTCGCAGGGGCCCGGTTCCAGGTCCAGCTCGTGCAAGCCGACCTGCAGGCGTACTTGGGCGAGCGGCCGGAGCAAGACCGCCGGCCCTTTGACGTGATCCTGGCGAGCTACGCGGTCCATCATCTGCCCGTGCTCGAGAAACAGGAGTTCTTTCGCCGGGCTCACGCGAGGCTGGTTCCGGGAGGCTCGCTGCTCTTCGCCGACGTCTTCAGGCGTGGGGATGAGAGCCGGGAGGAATATCTCCAGGCCTACGTGGGCATGATGCGAGATGAGTGGGCGGGCTTGGCCCCAGATAGCCTCGCCAGCACGACCCAGCACGTGCTCCAGCGGGACTTTCCAGAGACCTTGGGGCAGATCCTGGGCATGGCCCGCGAGGCTGGGTTTCAGGGTGAGCCGCGGGAGCTCTTTCGGGACGCAACGGGGTTTCACCGGCTGATGGTATTCATGAAGGCGACCGGAGCCTGACTTGTTGACGTGAAGAATATACGCCTGTACACTCTGTGGCGATAGAGCGAAGCTTGCCCTCCGCCCCGCCTCCTGCGAAGACTGCGTCTATGAACACCTACCGTATTTACGAAGACCTTCGTTCGTCGTTGGGCGAAGAGGCAGCCAAGTCGCTCGCTCACACGCTCGGGCCCATGTTCGAGGAGCTCGGCGACACGGTGACCAAAGCCGACTTCCGGGAGCTCAATGCGACGGTCGGTCGGCTTGCGGAGGCCCAGGAGCGAACCGAAGAGAAGGTGGCCCAACTCGCGGAGGGCCAGGCCAGCCTGGCAGCCGCTCAGGGGCGCACGGAAGTCCAACTGGCGGAACTCACGAAGGCCCAGGCTCGCACCGAGAGTCA
>CAZXIG010000242.1:3155-4657 GCA_964640405.1 uncultured Candidatus Kuenenia sp. | reverse complement strand
GGCGCGGAGAGCCCTCCCAATAAAAGCCCCCAGGCGCAAGCCGGGGGATAATGCGGCCTCCATCCCGAAGCCACCCGCATCATCCCCCTGCTCGCGCATGGGGGCTTGTATGCGGACAGATCCCCCTGCTCGCGCATGGGGGCTTTGCAGAGTGCGGGAAGGCGTGCTGCCTCACCCCGCGAATGGACAACCACGTTCCTGTAACGGCAACGCCACCTTCGCCCCACTGATCGCCGACGCGTAGACCGCGGCCGTCATCTCCACGGTCGTGCGGCCCGCATACATGCCCGTCTCCGGCTCACGGTCTTCGACGATCGCATCGACGAGATCGACCACCGCCCGCCGGGCCCAACTGGCCCGCTCGGCGGACCGATCGACGTCGCTCTCCGGCAGCGACGACCCAAGACCCTCGGGCCCGATCGGCTTCCACGGGAAATCCTTGTCGACCCGCCACAGCGGCGCCTCCCGCAGATAGGCATGCGGCACGAAGTCGGGCCGGATGTGGATCGCCCCTTTCGTGCCTGCCACCGTGAGCCCGAAATTCGGCTGCTTCGTCCCGGCCTCGCGGACGGTCGCGAAAGAGCCGGTTGGGCCGTCGGCCAGGCCGAACATCGCGCCGATCGCATCGCCCGCGATCAGGCCGATCCCCTCCGGCCCTTCGACGGCGTCGGCCTTCGTGATCGGCTTGCCCGCCTGCATGACGCTGGCCATGCACCACTCGGGGTGGCCACCGAGATCGACCATCATGTCGAGAATGTGGCAGCCGAGCACGCACAGATCCTCGCCGCCACCGCGCCGGTCTTCCTTGCCGCGGCCCCGCAGCTCGAGCACCGTGCCGATCCGCCCCTCTTCGATGAGGTCGCGGGCCGCAAGGTAGCTCGGCGAATGCCGATTCACGTAGGCGAGAGCGAGCTTCGTGCCTGACTTGCGACAGGCGGCGATCACGGCGTCGGCCTCCGCGGGCGTGCGGACGAACGGCTTCTCCATGAAGATGCCCTTCACGCCGGCCTCGGCGGCCGCGATCGCCATCTCGGCGTGGCAGTCGATGTGCCGCATGCAGATCGCGACGATGTCGGGCTTCGTCTGGGCGAGCATCGTCCGCCACTCGGCGAAGGCCACACCGGGCTTCGCGGCATCCAGGCCGTTGCGAGCCGCCGCCTTGGCGAGCCCCTCCGGCGACTCGTCGGCGATCGCAACGAGTTCGATGCCCGGGAGCCCGCGCCACAACTCGTCGATCGCATGTCCCCAGTCGCCGCGGCCGGTCCGCCCGATCGCCGCCACACGCAGTGCATTCATGAGTGTCGCCTTTCTTTGCGACATGTTACCCGGTTTCCAATAGAAGCCCCCAGGCGCGAGCCGGGGGATATTGTGGCATCCATCCCGAAGCCGCCCGCATTATCCCCCTGCTTGCGCATGGGGGCTTGTATGCGAGGGTGCGGCAAGCCTCCCAATAGAAGCCCCCAGGCGCGAGCCGGGGGATATTGTGGCATCCATCCCGAAGC
>CAZXIG010000242.1:0-3055 GCA_964640405.1 uncultured Candidatus Kuenenia sp. | reverse complement strand
CACGCGCACGGCCTCGCGCCCGAGCGGCTCGATCGGGCGATGGCCCTCGGGGTGGGGCTCAATCTGGCGTTCGTCGCCGTGGAGGTGGCATGCGGCCTCTGGGCCGACTCGCTCGCGCTGCTCGCCGACGCCGGGCATAACGCGGGCGACGTGGTGGGCCTGCTGCTCGCCTGGGGCGCCAGTTGGCTCGCCCGACTCGCCCCCTCGGCCCGCTACACCTGGGGGCTGCGGCGGGCCACGATCTACGCGGCGCTCGCCAATGCCACGCTGCTTCTGGCCGCCTGCGGCGCGATCGCCTGGGAAGCGGTGACGCGGCTGCGCGCTCCCGAGCCGGTGGCCGGTGGCACCGTGATCGTCGTGGCCGCGATCGGCGTCGTGATCAACACGCTCACGGCCCTGCTCTTCGCCCGCGGGCACCGCGACGCCAACGTCCGCGGGGCGTTCCTCCACATGGCGGCCGACGCGGCCGTGTCGGCCGGGGTGGTGGCCGCCGGCATCGCCATCATGCTCACCGGCCGCTCCTGGATCGACCCGGTGGTGAGCCTCGCCATCGCCGCCGCGATCGTGGCCGGCACCTGGGGGCTCTTCCGCGAGAGCATCGACCTCGCCCTCGACGCCGTGCCCCGGGGCATCGAGACCGGGCGGATCACGGCAGCCCTGGCGGCACTGCCGGGCGTGGTGGACGTGCATGATCTGCACGTCTGGGGAGCGAGCACGTCGGAGACGTCGCTCACCGTGCATCTCACCGTGGCCCCCGACGTGGATCGCGACAGGCTGCTCCAGGCGGCTGCCGAGATGCTACGGCACGATCATCAGGTGGCGCACACCGTGATCCAGGTGGAAGGCGCCGATGTCGCGTGCCGAAACCGCACGGGCTGCTGAGGGCATCGAGGTGCCTGTGTCAGCGGCGGACAGCCCGCGCGACCAGAACGGCGAAGGCCGTGATTGCCGCACAGGCCATCAGGATCGCCGTCATGCGGGCAAAGTTCCGCCGCCACCAGTCCAACTCCGCGAAGTGCTGTTCGGCTGCCGTCGGAATGCGGACGCTCTCGAAGCCGTTGGTCTGATCGGTGTTCCAGATCCAGGAATCACCGATCCAGCCCGCGTTGGGCGTTCTGCCGGCGGGAGGACGAATGCCCTCGGATGCCGTATCGGCCGCGTTGGCAGGCCGGAGGAAGTGCGGCAATTCACCCATCTGGTTGGGCGAACCGCTTTCGCCGGGAAGCGGTGGAATGGGATGGAGCAGCGAGTCGCCGGCGAGGAGCGACGGGAGATGGAAGACGAACGTGGCAGCCAAGAGCAGTGCGCGGGGAAGACGGACCGCACGGGGCCGTGATGAGCACATCGTTGAGCTTACGCAGGCGGGGCTTGGGCGTGGCCCTGTGGCGGGGGATGACCATCCAAAGGTGGTGGGCCAGAGATTATCGTCGCAACTCGTTATGAGGAAGAGGCGGAAAGCGACAAGACAACCGGACGCGCCGCGCCGCCTGTTGGCCGAAAAATCGCCACGAGGCGCGGGTCCTACCGCCGCGTGACGGCGGAGCGGGCGATGCCGGCGAGCATCCGCCGGAAAACCAGCTCGTGAAGCGGCCAGATCGCGTACCAATAGGCCAGGCCGCCGAGTCCCCTGGGGTCGAAGAGGGCCGTCTGGTGGATCGTGACGTCGCCGTCGCGGGGCACCACCTCGAACTCGAGCCAGCCGCGGCCCGGCATCTTCATCTCGGCGGCGAGCCGCAGCCGCCGGGGGCGATCGCACACCTCCACCCTCCAGCAGTCGAGGTGGTCGCCCGCGACGAGGGTGGCCGGATCGCGGCGACCCCGCGACATGCCGGGCCCGCCGAGCAGACGGTCGATCCAGCCGCGGAGTGTCCAGAGCCAGTTGCAGGCATACCAGCCGTTGGGCCCGCCGATCCGCTCGATAGCCGCGAACGCCCGCTCGGCCGAGACGGCGACGACCGTGTGGCGATGATCGACCAGCCGCGTGCCCTCCGGCTTGCCGCCGTAGCGATGCGGCAGGTCTTCGACATCGGCGAAATCCGCCCACCGCTTGCCGGCGAAGTCGCGGTCTTCCTGCTCGACCGCCTCGCGGACCGCCGTCGGGAGATCCCGCGGCCGCACCGGGAACTCGCGGAGCGCCGCGTCGCTCGTGACCACCGTGGGATTTTTGAGGCCGTCGATCAACTTCCTGCCCACCTTCGAATACCGGGGCGTGACCAGCTTGAGCCACAGGCTCGACAGCCGCGGCGTCAGCACCGGCACCGGGATCATGAGCCGATGCAGGCCCCGCTGCCGGGCGTACTCCCGCATGATAGCGCCGTACGAGACCTTGTCCGGCCCGCCGATCTCGAAGATTCGCGCCCCCCCCGGAGGCAGGTCGATCGCGCTGGCGAGATAGGCCACCACGTCGGCGATCGCGATCGGCTGGGTGGGCGTGGCCAGCCAGGCCGGGCAGATCATCACGGGGAGCCGCTCGACGAGCGTGCGGACGAGGTCGAACGAGAAACTGCCGGCCCCCACGATGATCGACGCCCGAAATTCGATCACGTCGAGCCCGCTCGCCCGGAGGATCGCGCCGACCTCGTGGCGGCTGCGGAGGTGGGCCGAGAGGCGGTCGTTGTCGGCGCCCAGGCCGCCGAGGTAGACGATCCGCTTCACGCCGGCGGCCCGGGCCGCGGCGGCGAATCGCTCCGCGGCGAGCCGGTCGGCCCGCTCGAAATCGACGCCGCTCTCCATCGAGTGGACGAGCCAGTAGGCGACGTCGACGCCGGCGCAGGCCCGGGCGAGGTCGGCCGGATCGGAGGCGTCGCCGACGAGCACCTCCGTGCGCAGCCCGGTCTTGCCGGCGAGTTTTTCAGGCCGCCGCGCGAGGCACCGCACGTCGAGGCCGCGCTCCTGCAGCCGGTCGAGCAGCACGCCGCCGACGTAGCCCGTCGCACCGGTGAGGAGAATCCGCATGGGGGCAGGTTACGCCCCAGGCGAAGGTTTTTCCAATCGAAGCCCCCAGGCGCACCGCCTTCCCATACAAGCCCCCAGGCGCGAGCCGGGGGATAATGCG
>CAZXIG010000241.1:0-4657 GCA_964640405.1 uncultured Candidatus Kuenenia sp. | reverse complement strand
GGGGTTTCTGGCCGGGGAAGCGGCCCTCGGCGAGTTCGCGGTCCCACTCGTCGATGAGCGGCCAGTGGGGGGCGCAGGTGCCGAAGTCGGCGAGGTTGAGGTAGCCCTGCAGGCGGGCGATCGTCTTGTCGAGCAGCCGCCGATCGTTGCGGAAGATCGGGCCATGGCTCGGGAGTAGCCACTCGACGTCGCTCGCGGCGATCCGCTCGAGCGACTTGATGAACGACGGGATGTCGCTGCCGTGGTGGGCGTCGATCGCGCCCACCGATCCGTCGCGGTAGATGTTGTCGCCGGAGAGCAGCAGGTTGCCCAGCCGGAAGGCGAGCTGGCTGTCGGTATGGCCGGGCGTGTGCCACACCTCGAGCCGCCGCGTGCCCACCTCGATCACGTCGCCGTCGGCGACGGTGCGATCGACCTTCACGGTCGGCATCTCCATGTGCACGTTCTGGGCCGCGATCTCGGCGAACGTCTTCACGCGGTCGCCTGACTCGAGCGACTCGACCGCCTTGGCGTGGGCGAGCACCGGCGCCTTGAGGATCGACTTCGCCTTGGCGAGGCCCTGGATGTGATCGACGTCGGCATGGGTGGCGACGAGAGCCCGGCACTGCGAGAGCGGAAAGTCCATCTGCCGGATCATCTCGACGATCTCGTCGACGCTCTCCTCGTAGCCGATGTCGATCAGCGCCCAGTCGCGGTCGTCGTAGACGAGATAGACGTTGCAGCCGATCCGCCAGCCGGCCTGGTGATTCATCTCGATCACACCGGGGAAGACAGGGCGACGTTCGAGCATGGGAGACGGTCCGAAAACGGGTGAATTTGCGGCCAAATCGGCCGGAAGCCACACTTGGCCGTGTCGTGCAGGCGGCGGCATGCGGCGGACACCGGAGTGTAAGCCGTCGGCCGACGGTCGGCAACGAACGCCGCCCGGTGGCGGCGTGGCAGCGGAGTTCGGCCGTGCAGCAGACCAACGATTCACCTGTGGCGGATTCGGCCTCGTTCGCCGCCTGGGCCGGCGCGGTGGATGAACTCTGCACACTCTTCGAGACGCTGCGGCCACTCGGAGCGGCGCTCGGTGCGCCCGACCCCGACACGGCCGACTGGCACGGAGCACTCTTCGGCAAGCTTCGCGGACAGGTGGCCCGCGGGGCGTATTTGGTCGCGGCCGTGTGCGGCGGCACGAACACCGGCAAGAGCCTGATCGCCAACACGCTGGTGGGCGCCGAGATCAGCCGCTCCGTTCCCGAGGCAGCCCGCACCCGGCATCCGGTCGCCAGCCTGCCGCGTGGGGCGGCGGGCGGTGTCGATCTGGCCGCGCTCTTTCCGGGGTTTTTGCCCCGGCCGTGGACGAGCGAGGAAGACGCGCTCGCGGCGGTGGACGACGACCGGCTCGTGTGGCGGGAGGATTCCAGCGGCCTGCAGCCCGCGCGGCTCGTGCTGCTCGACACGCCCGACATCGACGGCACGCTCCGCGAGAACTGGCGGCGGGCCGAGTTGGTGCGAAATGCCGCTGACGTGATCGTCGCGGTGCTCACCCAGCAGAAATACAACGACGCGGCCGTTCGCGACTTCTTCACCTCGGCCGCCGCCGCCGGCAAGACGGTGCTCGTCGTCTTCAATATGGTCGATTGGCCGCGGCAGCGGGAACGGATCGCGGGCTGGCTCGCCACGTTCACCGCCGAGACGGGCGTGACGCCATTGGCCGTCTATGCCGCCCCGCACGACTTCGCCGCTGCGGAGGCGGGCCGGATCGCCTTTCATCCGCTCCCCGAACTCACGGCCGACGGCGGCTCCGCCGGGCCCGCGGAGCGGCTGGCCGGCTGCGACTTCGACCGCATCAAGCGGCAGGCGATGACCGGAGCGCTGCAGGTGGTGACCGATCCCCGCACCGGCGCCGCGAGCTGGCTCGATGCGTTCGATGCGGCCGCAGGTCGGTGGCGCGATGCGCGGGAACGGCTCGCACGCGAGAGCCGCGTCGGGGTCGAGCTGCCGACGGCTCCGCGGGAACTCGTGTGGAACGAGATCTGGAATTGGCTCGAACCCAGGCGATCGGGCTTCGACCTCGCCGTCAGCCGGGTCTACCGCGTGGCGGGGCAGGGCGTGATGTGGGCCGCCCGCCGGGTCGGCCTCGCCCGCTCGGCGGAGGAGAGACAGGAAGACTTCTCCGCCGTCGAGCTCGCGGCGCTCAAGCAGGCGCTCACCGACTTCATCGCCCGGCTCGAGGATGCCTGCCAACGCGACCCGTTGCTGGCCGAGCGGCTCGGCGACCGGCTCGCCGTGCCGGATCGCGCGGCCTGGTATGCCGACCTCGAGCGGCGGCATGCGGCGCTGCCGCTGGTGTCCGAGGACTATCGCGGCTTCGTACGGACGGAGCTCGATCGCTTCGCCCGCGAGAACCCGCAGCTCGTCAGCTGGATCGTGACGGCGCTCAACGCCGGAGCGGTGGCCCGCCCCGCGATCACCGTGGGCCTCGGCCTCGCCGGCGCGGCCGTCGTGCCGGCCGCCGCGGCCACCGCCGGCGGTCTCACCACGCTCGTGCACCACGTGGGCGATGTCGTCGTGGGCACGGCGGCGACGCTGGCCGGCGAGGGCGCGCTCGGGCTCACGGCCGTCGGCCTCAAGCCGCTCCTGGAGCGGCTCTTCGCCGGCTGGTCGGCGGAGCGTGGGAGGATTCTCGCCGAGACGCTGCACGACGTGGTGCTCGGCGATCGGCTCGATGAGATCGATCGCCTCGCGGCCGCCGCTTCGCGGCCCGAGGTGGCGCGGGCCCGCGCCCTGCTCGCCATCTGTGCCCGGGAGTGTGCCTGAAATGTCGTATGCCGATGACACGTCCGTCGCAGGTGAGCCCGTGGCCGCCGCAGCCGACTTCGCCGACTTCGATCGGCTGATCGAGTCGCTCGCCCGCTGGAGCAGCTCGCTGCCGCAGTGGCCGCCGGCCGGCCGCGTGCGGGCGGAGTGGCAGGGGATCGAGCCCCGGCTCGACCGCGCCCGGCGGGAGCTGTCGCGGGTGCTCGTGGTGGGCGTGATCGGCGGCACGGGCACGGGAAAGAGCACGCTCGTCAATGCCCTGGCCGGCGCGGCCGTGAGCGATGCGGGCGACGTGGCCCGGCCCACGACGACGACGCCGATCGTGGTGGCGGCGCCCGATGTCGATCTCTCGTGGCTGCCCAGCGAGGCGATGCGGGCCCGGGTGGTGCGGAGCGACGCGGCGGCGGTGGCCAACATCGTGCTCGTCGACTGCCCCGATCCCGACACGCAGGCCGAACCGGATGGCGGCGGCCGCGCCGATGCGGCTCGGCCCAGCGACACCAATCGCAATCGCGATCTGCTCGAGGCGGTGCTCCCCGCCTGCGACGTGCTCCTGCTCGTGGCGACCGCGCAGAAATACCGCTCCTGGATCGTGGCCCGGGAGGTGGCGGCCTTCGCCCCGGGCCGGCCGCTGTTCTTCGTGCAGACGCACGCCTCGCGGGATCCCGACATCCGGGCCGACTGGCGGCGGGAGCTGGAGTCGCAGGGCTTCAGCGTGCCGCGGATCTTTCGTCTCGACGGCGTCGAGGCGGCGCGGCGGGCCGCGATCGGCCTCGAGCCCGAACCCGGATTCCGCGAGCTGACGGTGGCGATCGACGAGGAACTCGTGGGCCGCGCCGCCCGGCGGGTGCGCCGCACCGGTGCCCTCGATCTGGCCGCCTGGTTCACCGGTCAGTGCCGCGGCCAACTCCAGCCGCTCCGCGGACCCGTCGAGCAACTGCAGGCGGGCGTGCGAAGCGAACGGGCACGACTGGAAGCGCTGCTGGCAGCGGCCGTTTCGGGGCAGCTGCGGGATCAGCGGCATGGCTGGCAGCGGCTCGTGACCGACGAGATCGTGCACCGCTGGCACGGCGGGCCGTTCGCCACCTTCCTGCACGTGGTGGCGGCGGTCGCCGCGCTGTGGCGTCGGGTGCGGCCCGGCGGCGGCGTCATCGGCCGGCTCGTGGCGGGCGGCGCCGCGGCGGTCACCCCTCACGACACGTCGGGCTGGCAGTCGGTCGCGGAGCTCGGGCTCTCCGAGGCCGAGGTCGAGCAGTCGCGAACGGTGCTGTCCGGGCTGGCGTCGCGGGCACGGATCGGCGAACCGCTCGTGGGCCGCGCTCGGCTGGACCCCGCGCAGGTGCAGCAGCTGGCCGGCTCGGTGCTCGATCGCACGGGGCAATGGCTCGCGCAATCCGTCGGCCGCCTCGTGTCGGACCGACGGAAAATGGTCGGAGGGGAGTACGCGCACTGGGCATGTGAAATCGCCTTCGTGTCGCTGCTGGCCGCCGTGCTCGTGCGGGCCGGATGGAGTTTCTTCTACGGCCACCTCTGGCTGGGGCAGCCGGCGACCGGGGCCGGCTTTTTGCAGGAGGCGTTCGTCTGGCTGATCCTCTGGGGGCTGTTCCTGCGATGGCTCGTGTTCGCGCTGGTGCGCCGCGGCCTCGACCGCGACATCGCGGCCGTGGTCGCGGGCCTGCCCGCAGCCCGGCTCGTCGATCCGCTGCTGGCCGACTACGAATCCGCCGCGCTGGCGGCCGCCGAGTTTCTCGACGACGGCGACCGACTCGCCGGCGAGGCATCCCGGCTCTCGGCTTCGCTGGCCGAACCGGTCGCCGGGCTGGGCCGCTTCAAAGCCGGCGGCTCATGATCC
>CAZXIG010000240.1:0-4664 GCA_964640405.1 uncultured Candidatus Kuenenia sp. | reverse complement strand
CCCGAACCATCCCCCGATGCGTATCATTCCCCGGATCACCCCGGGCATGGCCGCCGCACGCGGAGTCCACCCCATGCCCCACAAACGGATCCTCTTCCGTTCCGAAGCCCGCGAGCGAATCCTTCGCGGCGCCACCACGCTCGCCGACGCCGTCCGCGTGACGCTCGGCCCCAAGAGCAAGTGCGTGCTCATCGAGAAGAAGTGGGGAGCGCCGCTCGTCTGCAACGACGGCGTCACGATCGTGAAGGAGATCGAACTGGAGGATCCCGAGGAGAACCTCGGCGCCCACATGCTCCGCGAGGCGGCGGAGCGGACGGCCGACGTCGTCGGCGACGGCACCACCACCTCCACGCTCCTGGCCCACGCCATCTTCGCCGACGGTCTCCGCAATCTGGCGGCCGGCGCCAGCGCCGTCGATCTCAAGCGGGGCCTCGACCGCGGCCTCAAGGTCGCGATCGAGGAGATCCGGCGGCTCTCCCGCCCCGTCGTGAGCCGCAAGGAAAAAGCCCAGGTCGCCACGATCTCCGCCCACAACGACGCCGCGCTCGGCGACTTCGTGGCCGAGGCGATGGACCGCGTGGGAAGCGAGGGGGTGGTGACCGTCGAGGAGGCGAAGGGCACCGAGACCTCGATCGAGGTGGTCGACGGGATGCAGTTCGACCGCGGCCTGCTCTCCCCCTACTTCATCACCGACGCCGACCGACAGCTCTGCGTGCTCGAGCATCCGCTGATCCTGCTCCACGAGGCGAAGATCGCGAGCCTCAAGGAGTTCCTGCCGTTCCTCGAGGCGCTCGTGCAGCAGCGGCGGCCGCTCGTCGTGATCGCCGAGAGCGTGGAGGCCGAGGCCCTCGCCACGCTCGTGGTCAACCGGCTCCGGGGCATCCTCGAATGCGTGGCCGTGAAGGCCCCGGGCTACGGCGACCGGCGGCGCGACCTGATGCACGACATGGCGATCCTGACCGGGGCGAAGTTCCTCTCGCAGGATCTCGGCATCTCGCTCGACGGCGTGAAGGTGGCCGACCTCGGCTCGGCCGCGAAGGTCACGGTCGATCGCGACACCACCACGATCATCGGCGGCTCCGGCGACAAGGCCGCGATCGCTGCCCGGTGCGAAGAGATCCGCCGGCAGATCAAGGAAGCCACGAGCGACTACGACCGCGAGAAGCTGGAGGAGCGGCTGGCGAAGCTGGCCGGGGGCGTGGCGATCATCCGCGTCGGGGCGCCGACGGAGGCGGAGCTCAAGAGCCGCAAGGAGGCCCTCACCGACGCGATCAGCTCGACGCGGGCCGCGATCGCGGAGGGAGTCGTGCCGGGGGGCGGGCTCTCGCTCCTGCGGGCGATCGGGCCGCTCGAGGCGGAGGAGGAGCGGTGCGAAGGCGACGAGCGGACGGGCGTGCGGATCCTGCGGCATGCCCTCGAAATCCCCACCCGCACGATCGCGGAGAACTCCGCGGCCGACGGCGGCGTCGTGGTGGGCGACCTTCGCCGCGGCACCGGCAGCCACGGCTTCGATGCGGCCCGCGGCGTCTACTGCGACCTCGTCGAAACGGGGATCATCGACCCCACGAAGGTCGTGCGGGTCGCCCTCGAAAACGCCGTCAGCGTCGCCGGCACGCTCCTGCTCACGGAGGCCACGCTGACGGAAGTCAGTGACGAGCGATCCGAGAAACTCGAGCCCGCCGTCAGCGAGCTGTAGCCCGCCGGAGGTGGCGGGGCCGGATGACGTTGGTCGCCAGCCCCATGCGTTCGAGCAGCAAGATCAGATAATAGGTGACGTCGATTTCCCACCAGCGGTGCTGCACGCTGGCGCTGGCGGGGTCATGGTGGTGGTTGTTGTGCCAGCCCTCCCCCATCGCGACGAGGCCGACGAACCAGTTGTTGCGGCTATCCTCGCCGGTGGCGTAGGTGCGGTAGCCGAAGAGATGCGTGAGCGAGTTGACGCTCCACGTGATGTGCCAGACGAGCACCGTGCGGACATACACGCCCCACACGAGCCAGCTCGCGGCGAGCTGCAGGGCATGCTGCCGATCGCCCCCCGTGAGCCAGCCCACGAGTCCCCCGGCCGCCGCGATGAGCGCCGCATGCAGCGAGTAGATCCAGAGCGTTGACGTGGGGTGCTTCTCCAGAAACAGGTAGTAGCGGTCGGAGAGGATGTCGCGGGCATACTTGTCGAAGAACGAAAACGAGCGCCGGTCGTTGGAGGGCCGGAAGAGCCAGCCCATGTGCGACCAGCCGATGCCGTGCCGCGGCGTGTGCGGATCGGGCTCCTCGTCGGAGTGCACGTGGTGCAGACGGTGGGTGGCCACCCACCGGGCCGGCGTGTCTTCCAGCGAGCAGACGGCGATCGTGGCGAGCGTCCGCTCGAGCCACCGCGGCACCACGAGGCTCCGGTGGGCCAGCAGCCGGTGATAGCAGAGGTTGATCCCCAGCGTGCCGAACACGTTGGTGAACACGAGCGCGAGCACGACGCCCGACCAGCTGAAGCACCACGGCAGAAACGCCAGGCAGGCCAGGAGGTGCACGGTCGCGATCGGGATCAGGTATTCCCAGTGGATGCCCCCGACCCAGCTCCGCCGCAGAGCGATGTTCGATGCCACGTCCGTGCTCCGAAGATTGGCGGCCTCTTCCTGGCCGCAGGATGATTCGTCGATTGTCGGGCATCCCGGCGCGGCCACAAGTGGCGGGGCATGAATTCCGACGGAACTCGATCGGCGGCAGCCCGTTACAACCCGACTTTCCGCCAGGCTCCCCGCACGGCCTTCTTCGTCGCCGAGTCGAACCGGTCGCCGGCGATCTGGGCCGTGAGCTTCGCCATGGCCGCGAAGTCGCTCGTCCGCGAGAGCTGGAGCATCGCGTCGTACCAGATGCGTCCGGCCGTCTCCCAAGCAGGGCCGCCGAGCGTCCGGGCCACGAGCACGAACGCCCGATTTGGAATACCGGAATTCAGGTGCACGCCGCCGGAATCGGCCGGGCCGTCGTAGAACCGGTCCATGTGGTCGGGCTGCGGATCGCTGCCGAGGGCGGGATCGTCGGTGAATGCGGTGCCGGGATGCTCCATGTCGCGGATGCCGCGGCGGGTGGCCGCCGGCACGAGCACGTCGGCCCCCACGAGCCAGCTCGCTTTGTCGGCGGAATGTCCCTCCCGCCACTGCCGCACGAGCACGCCGAACACGTCGGCGAAGTGTTCGTTGAGCGCCCCCGACTGGCCGTAGTAGGCGAGGTTGCTCGTGAACGACTGCACGCCGTGGGTGAGTTCATGGGCCACCACGTCGAGCGCCCGCGTGAACCGCTCGAACACCTCCCCGTCGCCGTCGCCGTAGGCCATCTGGGCACCGTCCCAGAAGGCGTTGCTCATCGGCTGGAATTTCCCGCTGCCGTCCACCTCCCCCACGTGCACGCTCGAGATCAGCGCCATCCCGGCATCATCGAGCGAGTTGCGGCCGAACATCTCGTGGAAGAAGTCGAACGTGGCGCCCGAGTGGTCGTAGGCCTCGTTGACGGCCGGATCGCTCGACTTGGCCTCCCCCTCGCTTCGCACGAGTTTTCCCGGCAGCCGGTCCTTCTTTCGGGCGTCGTAGACGAGCCGGTACTTCCGCCCGGCGGGCGACGGCGCCGCCAGCATCGCGGGCATCTTCTGGGCGAAGGCCCGCACGGCCCGCACGGCCGCGGCATGGGCCAGCGCCACCATCGCCCGCTCGCGCACGTGCGGGTCTTCCGAACGGGCCATGTGCTCGACGATGTACGGCGGCACGATGCAGTGAACCGACGTGGGCATGGCCTGGATTCCCATCATGCGAAAGCGTGTGCCGTGGGTCGTCATGCAGCATCAGCCTCGGAGTGATTCGCCAAACGTACCCCGCGGGTCGAGCGGCCGTCACAGGATCGCATATTCCATCACGTAGCCCCGGCCGTCGGCAACGCGGGGCTTTTTGTCGGTGGACAAGAAGCCCCCGGCGGGAGCTGGGGGACAACGGGAGCAAAGGCCTCCCTGCTCACCCAAATTTGGTGGCTGGCACCTTTTTCTTTGGCACCTTTTTCTTTTTCGCCCTCGACCATGAGCCCGACCGTATCGAGCCGCAGTCCGGCCCCGGCTGTGTATGATGTCGGCCGTTTCGTCCGTCGACCGACGGCAGGAGCCCCGTCCGCGACGCCGTCCATGCCGACGTCCGCCACCTCGCCATCCCGCCCACGCCCCGAAAGTCCTGAGGCAGTCACCCCGCATGCCATCCACCGCCGCCATCACCGGCATCCTCACCCCGCACATGGTGCCGCTCGACGCCCGCGGCGAGATCAACGAGGACGAACTCGCCCGCTACGTGACCTGGCTCATCGACCGCGGCGTGCACGGCCTCTATCCCAACGGCTCGACCGGCGAGTTCACGCGGTTCACGGCCGAGGAGCGGCGGCGGATCGTGCAGGTCGTCTGTGCCGCCGCCAAGGGCCGAGTGCCGGTCGTGGCGGGGGCCGCCGAGGCGAACGTGCGCGAGACGCTCCGCGCCTGCGAGCACTGCCTCGAGGCGGGGGCCCGCGCGGTGGCCGTCGTGTCGCCCTTCTATTACAAGCTCTCGCCGGAGAGCGTGTATGCCTACTTCCGCGAGATCGGCCGGCACAGCCCGATCGACGTCACGCTCTACAACATCCCGATGCTCGCCTCGCCGATCGAC
>CAZXIG010000239.1:0-4664 GCA_964640405.1 uncultured Candidatus Kuenenia sp. | reverse complement strand
GGCTCGCGAGATCGGGGCCCGAGAGCACCTTGCTGGCCCGCACGCGGGCCTCCTTGAGTGCCGACAGGCACCGGGCATACACCGCCTCGGTCACCAGCGTGCTCGGCACGCCGAGGTCGAGAGCGAGCTGGCTCATCCACTTGCCGGTGCCCTTGGCGCCGGCCTTGTCGAGGATCTTGTCCACCATGAAGTCGCCGGTGTCGGGATCCTTGACGGTGAAGATGTCCCGCGTGATCTCGATGAGGTAGCTGTCGAGGTCGCCCTTGTTCCAGTCGGCGAACACCTTCGCGAGCTGGTCGTTGGAGAGTCCGGCGCCGTGCTTGAGCAGCCAGTAGGCCTCGCAGATCAGCTGCATGTCGCCGTACTCGATGCCATTGTGAACCATCTTCACGTAGTGCCCGGCGCCGCGGGGCCCCACCCAATCGCAGCAGGGAATGTCGCCCTTCGGGCCGACCTTGGCAGCGATCGCCTGGAAGATCGGCTGCACGAGAGGCCAGGCGGCCTTGGACCCGCCTGGCATCAGGCTCGGGCCCTTGAGTGCCCCCTCCTCGCCGCCGGATACCCCGGTGCCGATGTAGAGGAGGCCGGCCGCCTCGACGTCCTTCGTTCGACGCTCGGTGTCGGAATAGAGGGTGTTGCCACCGTCGATGATGACGTCGCCCTTGGAAAGCAGGGGGATGAGGGTCTTGATGAGATCGTCGACGGCCGGGCCGGCCTTGACCATCATCATGACTTTGCGCGGGGCCTTGAGGGAGGCCACCAGATCCGGAAGCGTGTGGCATCCGACCACGTTCGGCTGCTGGCCGCGGCCCGCCGTGAATGCGTCGGTGACGCTGGTCGTGCGGTTGTAAACGGCGATCGAGTAGCCGCGGCTGGCGATGTTGAGGGCGAGGTTCTCGCCCATCACGGCGAGGCCGATGAGTCCGATGTCGCACGATCCCTGCGTCGTCATCCGCGGGTCACTCCTGGTGGGGCCGGAAGGATAGGAAAACCGATTACTTTATCGGCCGATACGGAAAGCGGCCAAACCGGCCAAAATTCATGGGCAAAACGCCGCGACTGAAGCCGCGACCATCGCTTGGCCGATGGTAGGCGTGGCCGGAAGAGTCGCCACGTGCGGCACGATCGGCAGGTTTTGCCTTACGGGAAGACCTTGACCATCCGGCCCAGTTTGCCGTAGCGTTTCGAGAGTGTCTCACAGCGGCTCCGTAGCCAAGTGGCTAAGGCAGCGGATTGCAAATCCGCCATCGTCGGTTCGACTCCGACCGGAGCCTCTTTCTTTTCTTCTCACCGTTTGTCGGTGGTGCCGAACCGCGAGTCCGCTGCATACAACCCAAGCAGCAACGCGAAATAGGCGGCAATGAGGCCCGTCTGGAGCCAATAGGCGAGCGTGGGCCTGCCGTCCAGCACCGAGCCGAGCGCGTCGGAAGCATTCACGGCGCTCAATCCGAGCACGGTGACGCCCAGCGCTACGAGCGCAGCAGGCACCCCGCTTCGATGCAAGGCGGCGTTCGCAAAGAGGCAGACATACGCGACCACTGCGAAGGAGATGATTTTGTCCTGATACGCGTGGAAAGGAACGTCGTAATAGACGAACAAGAGCGGATATTTGAGGCCAAAGAAATGGGCCACGGCCATGCAGCAAAAATAGGCCACGCCCGCCCACAGAGCGAGGCGGAGAAGAACAGGGGGCAGCTTGTCGTTGCGCATGAGTGGTTGTATGCCTGCTAACGAAAAAGACCAGGAACGCAACTGTCAGTGTTGAGGAGCAGCAAGCCGAGGCAACCGAGTGCCGCGGTCACGGCAGTTCCGCAATGGCACCATGCCGTGAATCCCAGTTCGTGGATCTAAGCGGTTGCAATCAGCGGCTCGCGATCTTGGGCGAACCACACCGCCGGATTCTATCGCGAGTCCGCTGCATTGCATGGTTCAGCGTGCTGATCGACGCAGCGCGACCATCATAAGTGACCCGAACGGTCTCCAGCTTTCCAACTGTCCTCGCTGCGAAGTCCAATGAGAATACGCTCGATTTGTACACGGTGAATGCCCATATGCATGCCTGCCAGAGCATGCCAGCCAGCGGCATTGAGGGGTCCGAACCATGGATGCGGGTACCGGGCGTGTGTGTTGAGGCTCGGCGATGCGGCTACGGCCGAAGCGAGCGCATCACATGACGCCTCGAACGCCGCCAGAACCTCCGGCCCTACGTCGGCGCTTGGCTTGACAGCCGCAGTGCTGGCCGCACCGGCCGGAGTGACTTCACGCACCAGTTCTCTGATCAGGAGTGCCAACGATTCGTGGACGATTCGCAGGTGCTCCAGCGTCATCCACACCGACCAATAACGACTGCTGTCCTCGAGCCCTGCAATACGACGAATAAGCACCCGGCGTGCCCCTGCTTCGGCATCGCATGTGCGAAGGACTGCGCGAACGAGTTCACGCTCGCGGGCAAAGCGCACGTCAAAAGACCGGCGGCTCCCTGTCCATCGACGCAGGCCAAACAAGGCGCGGGCGACCAGCAACTCGAGCCTGGGCAGCCCGGCGCCGGGCGGGGCCAGATTGTGATCCGCTGGAGGACTCATTGCATGATTGCTTGGCAGAACGGAGGCAATCAGCGGCTTGCGGCCATCGACAAACCACACCGCCTGATTCTATCGCGAGTCAGCTGCCTCGCGTGGTTAGAGCTTCGCCGCCAACATGGCTAAGCCAATGCCTGCTTCGACTCCCACTCCGGCAAGGTTAGCCCCTGTCCGGCTGCCATCAACGACATACGACATGACGCGGGCAAAAGCGGCCGCACACCAAGCCGCTCCAACAACGGCAAAGACTTGCGCAGATTGGGCGACCAGGCATCCGATGCCAAGGCACAGAAAAAACCCGCCGTAGGTGGCGCGGAACTCGGAGATTCCCAACGGCCTATCCGGCTCAATCCCAAGAACACGGCCCACGGCTTTCGGGAATAGCAGGCCGAGGCAGCCGAGCATCGCGGTCACAACGGCTCCGCAGTTCGGCAACAGCATCATTGTGGGGTCAGTCCGTTCATTGCTCTAACGACCAAGCTCACCTGCTCGGCGGGCGCGGGGATCTGTGACTCACCAAAAGCCTACATGCCCGCCGGGTCAGGTGCAGCGCCTGGTTCGGCGTCGGTGACCTCGGCCGAACGCCTAACATACTGGACCTATCTCCCGTAACCCGCCGCGCTGCGCCAGCCCATCGAGAACCTCATCGGCCGCCCGCTCGGCGGACTGGAGCGCCCCCTCCATGAATGACCTCCACTCGCTCGCCGTCTCGGTGCCGGCGAAGTGGATCCGCCCCACCGGAGCGAACAGGTCTGGCGCCAACCGCCAGCCGCCCATCCCCCTGCGGCTTGCATAGCCACCCAGCGAGTAGGGATCGGCATTCCAGTTGATCGACCGTGCGGCGATCGGCTGCGGGACGGCCCGCCCGCTGACGCCCTCAAGCCAGCCGACCGCCCGCGCGATGCGGTCGCTTTCCTCTGTCATGGCCGAAAGCCGGACAGCGCCAGCTGCGGTGGCGAACAGCACCAGGATGCCGACACTGCCGTTCGCCGGGGATGTGTCGACCGCCTGGTTGAAGATGCCACCCACGCTCTGGATGCGACCGGATGCGCCGAGTTCGCGCCACCACGGACTCGGAAAGACCAGAATCGTCTTGATCACATGCCCGAGCTGGTAGCCGGCGATCGCCCGCCGACGTTCATCGGGCAACGCCGCAAGCAATCCGATGCGGCCGTAGAGCTGTGGGGGCACCGAGACGATCAGGTGCCGCCCGCGGTAGACGCCCGTCGCGCAGTCCACACTCAGCCATTCGCCGTGCGGCTCGATCTTCGTGACCGGGGAGTTCAGCACGACCGATTCGCCCAGCCGGCCGGCGAGGTGATCCGCCAGTGGCCCGGTGCCCTCGGCGAGGTACCACCGGGCGGAGTTCCCTTCACCATCCATGCCCCCGGCGGAGGCCACCTGGTCGAGAAGCTCGTACGCCGAAGTCTGCTCCAACGACGCGCACAGCTCTCCCTCGGCGTAGGCCGCCAGGAAGTCCGCAGGCACGCGAGTGTGCGTCAGATCTCGCACGAACCGTGCGGCCGGCACAGCGTCCAGCCCCTCAACGTCCGCACGGAACGACTGAAGTCTGCGATCGAGTCCCCACATTGCCACCAACGCATCCAACCGTCCGATCAGCGATAGGGGCAATCCCTCGCCCTGCCTGAGCACCGGTTCTGTATCGGGCAGCAGGAAGAGGTTGTCCCCGACGGTGTGCGGCGGAACTCGAGTGAGTCCCACTTCATCGACGAGTGCCGAGATGCGCCGCTGCACATCTCCGATGAACTGCGCACCCAGATCGATGGTGTAGCCGGTCTCGAGCCGCTGCGAATGAACGCGGCCACCAACTCGGTCCCGTGCTTCGAGTACCACGACCGACGTCCCCGCCGCACGTAACCGCCGAGCCGTTTCCAACCCGGCGAGGCCACCACCGATCACGATGGCATCGAAAGGGCGACTTTCTGGCACGGAAGGACCGTCCATGAGGGCTCACACTCCGGTTTCACGTCAGCCGACATGCCAACAATGTCCTCGTCGAAAGGCCGCTCGCCGTTGAACAGCCAGCTCGTCACCAACTGCGTCCGTGCCCGCCGCAGCCGAACG
>CAZXIG010000238.1:0-4688 GCA_964640405.1 uncultured Candidatus Kuenenia sp. | reverse complement strand
GTGCCGCTGCCCGACACGTACTGCGCCGCCCGCATGGCGTAGCCGACTTCGATGGGGAGAAACACGTCGGTCTGGTTGCCGACCACCTTCACTGGCTCGCTGAAGTTAACCTTGAAGGTCAGCGGCTTGCCCGTGCCGTAGGTGCCGGCGGCGGGCAGGGAGACGGAGCGGACCACGGGCGCGATCGTGTCGGGCAGGCCGGGCATGACCGCCAGTGCCAGCCGCGGCTCGAGCGACTCGAGCTTCAGGGCCCGCGGGCGATCACCGGAGCGACTCCGCCGAGCGGCCTCGCGCGAGCGGCGGGGGCGTGAGTCGAAATGGGGGAAGAAAGGTGCCATGAGGGTACGGTTCCTGGTTTCCGTCAGCCGACCACCACGCCGATCGGCACGCTCACGCTCCCGCCAAAACCATCGCTGACGACGACGGTGAAGGTGTCGCTCTTGTCGGACGGAGTCGCCCCGGGAGCGGCCGCCGCCTGTCGGGCCGCCGCGGTGGGTGTGTAGGTGAAGAACATCCGCGTGGTATCGACCACGTCGTTGACCTTCACAAAAGTCCACGTCACGCTCCCCTTGGTCGGCCATGCAGACACGCGGTATTTCAGTGGATCGTTGTTACTGTCGACGCTGGTCAGCAGCCCCGTCACCTCTCCCGTGAGGGGATTCGGGGCCGTAGCCTCGTATGTGGCCGTGGGTGCACGGTTGCCCGTGACGGCGAGGTTGCTGCTGGGGCAAACCAACCCAACGCCCCCGTTCCCGGTGAACGCGAATACGCGGTACTGATACCGCTGGTCGGGAGCCAGGCCGGTCACCGTCGCGGACAGAGTGACGGGGCTGATGGCGGCGAGCCTGGTCCAAGTCGTGCCTGTGACGGGCTTGTACTCGACCCAGTAGCCGGTGATCGGCGAGCCGTTGGTCGCCGGGCTCGTCCACGTGAGCGTCGCTTCATCGCCATCGCCGTTGAGCATCGCGGTGAGATCGCTCACCGGATTCGGCAGACCGCGCTTGGCGTTGAACCACTCGACCTGCCCGGCCACAGCCGTGAGGAACGTGCTGCGATGGCTCGCGTGCGGCACCGCCACCTGCTCGATGTTCGTCTTGCCGAACGTGCCCCGCTGCCACGTGTCGACGAAGGTGCAGACGGGGACGGCATACCCCTCGTCCTGCTCGCCGTAATACATCTTCATGTCGCTGACGAGCCGCGTCTTCCCAGAGGCCGCGGCGTCGATCAGCTTCGCGTAGGCGGTGCTCTCGTAGGCCTGGGGACTGCGGACCACCTTCTGGTCGAGGAACTGCGACACCTCCGCGTTGCGGGTGATGCCATCCATCACCATGACCGGCACCATGTCTCCGCGGACGTCCGTTTGCCACTCGAACGACGGGAAGAACTCGTACTCCCGCATGTAGAAGGTCCGGGCGAAGTCGTAGTTGCCGCCGAACAGTTCCAGCGGCGCGTTCGTCTGGCCGCTGTAGCTGGCCAGCGCGAACGAGGAGAACTGATGGACGAAGATCGCCCACGGCCAATCCGGCACGGTGACCTCGGAATACGGCCGCCGGTTGAAGATGAAGCCTTCGGCGAACATCCCCGTGTTGGCCGGCGTGGCCGCCGTCGAGACGCCGCTGATCGCCACGCCGGCGGCCTCGAGCGCCTCCTGGAATGAGATCGAGACGAGCGCGCCCTGCGACCAGCCGTTGAGGAACAGTTCGGAGCGGTACAGGCTCTTGCTCGCCAGGAGCCGCTCGGAGGCGGCGAGCATGTCGAGGCACGCCCGCTGCTCGCTGGCCTTGACGACGAAGCTGTCGTTCTCGACCGAGTTGCCGATGCCGACGTAATCGGCCGCGATCACCGCGTAGCCCTGCCCGGCGAATGCGGCGACGTTCAGCCGCGTTTCGTAGCAGGTGTCGTAAAAATCCTTCTGCCTGAAACCGTACTTCACGACGGCCTTGGAGTTCTTGTCCCACGAAAAAGCCTGCGACGGGCCCGACTCCTTGAGCCAGAGCGTGCCGTGCTGGACGGAGACCATGGGGATCGCGCCCGCCGCCCCCTGCGGAATCGCGACCAGCCCGTAGGCGACCGTGGGGCGGTTGCCCTGCTCGGGGATCGTCGTGCGATAGGCCACGCGGTAGACGTCGACGTCGTGGAGGGCCTGCCGGTATTCGGGGTTCTGGTAATCCCGCCAGTAGTTCTGGGGCATCGCCGGGTTGAAGGTATCCCGTTCCGTGGTGAGCACCTCGTCGAGCTCGGCCTTGGTGACGGTCTTCACGAGCTCGTAGTGAGTCCCAATCACGACGACGCGGTTGCCGTCGTCAGCGCCGTTGTCGGTGTAGATCTTGCCGAAGTCGCCGCCGATCGGGGTGACGGCGTTGCCGAAACGGTCCTTGAGGTCCGCGCCCTTGGGCAGGAGGATTACCTCACCGGGCAGGTTTTTCGTGCCGCGAAACGCGGGATTCTCCGGCGGGTCATCCGTCGGCACCGTTACTACAGCGAACGTGAGCGTCGAGGTTTTCGATCCGGCGACGTACGAGAGGTTGTACGGTTTGCCGCCGATCGTGACGGGCACCATCGGCCTGCCGGTCACCGTGACGGGGCCGTCGAAGGTCACCTGCAGCGACACCCGCCGGCCCTGCGTGACGAAGTTGCCGTAGCCGGTCACGACCGGTCCGGTGGCATCGACGCGGATGCGGCTGGTGTTCACGGCCGGGATCACGTCGCTCGCCGGATTGCCCGACCGGTCCTGGATTTGATTGGCGGCGAAGTCGAAGTCGCGGACGGCCGAGTCGTTCACCCGGCCCAGGCTGATGCCGTCGGTGTCGACGTCGTTGGCCGTCACGTTCATGCGGAAGGTGAGCGACCTGGTGCCGCTGCCCGACACGTACTGCGCCGACCGCATGGCGTAGTTGACTTCGACGGGGAGGAACACGTCGGCCTGGTTGCCGACCACCTTCACCGGTTCGCTGAAGTTGAGCTTGAAGGTCAGGGACTTGCCCGTGCCATAGGTGCCGGCGGCGGGCAGCGACACGGACCGTACCACCGGCGCGACCGTATCGAGCATCGCGGGCACGACCGCGAGCGCCAGCCGCGGCTCGAGCGACTCGAGCTTCAGGGGCCGATCGCGGCGGCGGGCCGCCTCATGCGAGCGGCGGGAGGGCGAGGCGGGACGGCAACTAAAATGGAGCATCGTGAAATCCGGAGTTTCAAGCAAAATGAGATGTTGGGGGGGCCTGTCAATCTGCCCGCCCCTGTGCCGCCGAACTGTAATTCCGGATGAAGTGGGGGTCAACGTTTTGGCATCACACCTCCATTCAGGGGGTGACGATCATCGCGGTGCGCAGGGCAGTTGGTTCGGGCAAAGGTCCAGCCCTCGTCTCCCTTCGACACGACTTGGCAGCGTGTCGCCACTCTCCAGAGTGCTTTCGGGATCGGAGTCGGATCATGGCGATAGAGGTCGGGAAAGTTTTCCTGCAAGGCACGCGTTGCCTTCACCGCATGGTAGTGCGGAATCCGGGCATCGATGTGGTGGGCGACGTGCGTGCTGCCGATGTGATGATGCATGAAATCGAGAACGCCGCCGTACGGGCGATCGACCGTCATGAACGCTCCCTTGATCCACGTCCACTCCTCGTCGTCGAAGTGCGGAACATCGACGTCCGTGTGCTGGAGCCACGTGTATAAGACGAGCCAGACGTTCACGACCAGATAGGGGCCGACATAGACGGCGAGCACCGGGAGAAACCCCGCGGAATACGTCCACCAGCCGAGCAGGCCGAGCATGACGGCAACGCCGATGTCCGACAGCCAGACCTTGCGGCGCCACTCGCCCGGAAAAAGCGCCGCAGAGAATGGCCATCCCGGCCAGAAATGGTTGGTCATACCCCGAGTCGGGCCACCCGTGACACCGGTCAAGAGGTAGAGGGGCCATCCGACCAGAAATCGAAGAACGATGACCACGATGGCAAACGCCTCGTCGCCGAACGCTTCCTGCCACCGCAGCCACGCTTCGCCGCCGGGCGTCGTGTCGCGGAGCGGCACATGCGTTTCATCGAGATCGAGGTGATTGGTGCGGGCATGATGCACCGCATGGCTGCGTTGCCAGGAAAAGTAGGGCACCAGCAAGCCGCTGTGCAAACAATAACCGATCGCATCCTGGAGCCAGTTGTATTTCGCAAACGCTCGATGCCCGCACTCGTGTGCCACGACCCAACACCCCGTGCCGGCGGTCCCCGCCACGAGAGCGTAGGCGATCCACGCAGGCAGCCATGCCCAGGTGAGAGGGATGAATGCGTACGCGAGGGCGCCACTGCCGACAGTCATCGCCAAGGACAGGAACAATGAGAGCGACGATCTGATCAGGCTGCGCTCGAAGCACTCTTCCGGAATGACAGCAAGCACTTCCCTCTTCGTCGGATACCGTTTCTTCGTGGTCTTGCCGCAGGCCGCGTCTTTGTCGTGAACGTCCGATGGCGGGAGACTCTTCAGGGCACTGATACTCGGCACGACGGTCCTCTGTCGCAGGGAAAAATTGAATCAGAAAATAGGGAGGGCAACGGCATCTCTGCAAGCATCGCTCGAGAAGGAGGGGACAGGTCACGTCTCGCGAGCCGTTCGCCACGTGACACGGGATCCGGGCGGGCCACGCGGCCACGGCAGAAAATCCCCTTAAAACCACACGGGCTGCGGCAAAATCGCGAGGA
>CAZXIG010000237.1:0-4711 GCA_964640405.1 uncultured Candidatus Kuenenia sp. | reverse complement strand
CGGAGTTGCAGCGCCGCGAGGAGCGGATCAAGCAGCTCGTCGAGCGGTACAACGCGCTGGTTGAGGAGGGCATTCGGGACGGCTACGCCCAGTCGGAGCAATATCCGACGATCGTGAACGGCGAATCGATCATGGGCTACGAGCCGCCGACCCGGGCGTTCGTCGAGGCGGAGCGGGTCGTCGGCGAGGAGATCGCCAAGGAGGCCCCCGACCTCTGGGCGAATCACCCTGTGCCGATGACGGCCCGCGTCATCGGCCGAACCGCGCCGCTCGTCGCCCGGATTCTCGACTACGACTCGGAAAATGTCCGTACGAAGCGCGACCAGGAACGCGGGTTCATGGACTCGCTCCACCTCGTCGATGTCGCCGGCATCCCGATCCCCGACGACCCGCCGATCAACTACCCGAAGGCCGACCGGTGGCGGGAGATCAACGAGCTTCGCAAGAAGTACCGCCCTTCGGCCTTCGACCCGACGAACGAAAACGAGAAGCGGATCTACGAGTCGCTCGAAAAGCCGACGGGGCCGAAGTTCGAGTTCAACCAGAACTCGCTCAAAGATCTGGAGGCGGCAGTCGAGGCTCAGTTCGGCATCCCGGTCGAGTTCGACCTCAAGGCTCTCGACGGCGTCGATCTCAACGAGGCGACGATCACCGCTTCAGCAGCCGGCGTGTCGCTGCGATCGGCCTTGCGACGGATCCTGTCCAATCAGGACATGACCTATCTCGTCAAGGACGAGATGCTCATGATCACCACGAAGGAGGCGGCCTCGAGCGACCTCGTGCCGCGGGTCTATGCCGTGGGCGACCTCGTTCTGCCCGTCGATCCGATGAACGTGGTGAACCCGTTCAACCTGGGCGGCACGACGGGCCAGGATCAAAACGCGATGCCGGCGGGTGCGGGCGGTGGCGGGCTCGGCGCCGGCGGCCTCTGCTGGGTGGCCCGCGAGGTCTACGGCGTCCACGATCCGCGATGGCTCGTGTTCCGCGCGTGGCTGACGACCGAGGCACCAAGCTGGCTGCGGGAACTCTATCTGGCCCACGGCCCGGCCTTCGCCGACTGGCTCCACGACAAGCCTGCCGCCAAGCGGGCGGTGCGGGTCGCGATGGACGTGATCGTCGAACCCCGGCTGGGGGGCGCGGCAATCGCCGTCGCCGGACAGTTCCAGATCGCCGACGCCAAGGCCCGTCTCGCCCGACGAGAGAAGCCCGATATCGACCTCCCCGCCGCCGACGCCCCCGCGTCGCCGCCGGATCGCGTGGGCCTGCCCCCGGCGGTGCTCGACGCTGCCGATCTGCGGGCCGCCGTCGCCAACTATCTCCCGAAGACGGAAAGCCCCGCCGACGCCTCCGCGAAGCCGGCGATCGATGCCCGGGAGGCCGCTCTGCGGCTCGCCCAGTTGCGGGTCTCCGCGGCCGATCTCGGCAAGCAGGGGCAGTTCGATCGGGCCGCCGAGTTGATCTCGGCGGCGATCGCCGCCGGCCATGCCGAGCCCTGGATGTATGAGTCGCTCGCCCTCGCGATGGAGGCGGCCGGCCGGCCGAAGGCGGAGGTTGAACGCGTGCTCCTCTCCGGGGCCGACTTCGCGACGTCTCCGGTCGATCTGCTGGCGCTCGCGAACTACCTGGCCCGCTTCGGGTCGGATCGGCAGGCCCTCCGGCTCTGCCGCCAGATCACGATGCTCGACCCCGCCAACCGCGAGGCCTTCGCCCTCGCCATGACGCTCGCCGACCGCAGCGACGACGTGGCCGCCCTGCGCTGGGCGTGCCCAGGCGTGCTGGCCAACGAGTGGCCCGCCGGCCAGCAGGACATCGCCACACGGGCCAACCGGCTCGCCGACGCCACGATCGAGCGGCTCACGAAGGACGGCAAGGCCGACGAAGCGGCCGCCTTCAAGACGCTCGTGGATCAGGCCAAGGCCCGCGACCTCGTGATCGAGATCGCCTGGACGGGCGACGCCGACATCGACCTGCTCGTGGAGGAGCCGACCGGCACGGTCTGTTCCCGGGAGGCCTCCCGCTCGACTTCGGGCGGCACGCTCCTGGCAGACGAGCGGTGCCCGACGGATGCCTCGGGACAGGTTCATCGCGAACGCTACTCGGCCACGCTCGCGTTTCCCGGTACGTATCGGGCCCTCGTCCGCCGCTCCACCGGCAAGGTGAACGCCGACACGATCACGGTCGAGATGACGATGCACAAGGGCGCAAAGGAAGAGCAGAAGATCCGCCGCCAGGTGCCGGTGACCGCCGATGAGCAGCTGCTCACGGTCGATCTGCCGGCAGGGCGGCGGCAGCAGCCGCTCGCCGACGCCCAGGTGGCCCAGGACGTCGTCGCGCAGCAGGCGGTCGGGAAGGCGATCCTCTCGCAGCAGCTCGCGTCATTGAGCGACCCGTCCACGCTGGCGTCGCTGGCCGAAAGCCGCGGCGAACAAGCCGACGCGCAGCGGCAAACGGGCGTGCCGTTTTTCCGAGGCTCGCCGCCCGTCGGCTACCAGCCCCGGATCACGACGCTCCCGGAAGGCGTGAATATCTCGTATCGCGCCGTTGTCTCGCACGACCGCCGCTATGTGCGGGTCTCGGTGAGTCCGATGTTTTCCGGCATCGGCAACGTGACGACGTTCAGTTTCACGGGCGGCGGTGGCATGGGCGGCGGAATGGGTGGCGGCATGGGTGGAATGGGCGGTGGCATGGGCGGTATGGGTGGCGGCATGGGTGGTATGGGCGGCGGAATGGGTGGCATGGGTGGCGGAATGGGCGGAGGTATGGGCGGAATGGGCGGCGGTATGGGAGGTATGGGCGGCGGCATGGGTGGCATGGGCGGCGGAATGGGCGGCGGCATGATGTGCTGGGTCGCCCGCGAGGTGTATGGCCCTACCAACCCCCGTTGGCTCCTGTTCCGCGACTGGATGCTCTCCGACGCGCCGCAGTGGCTGGTCGATCTCTATGCGGCCCGCGGCGAGGCTTTCGCTTCGTGGATCCACGACAAGCCGGCCGTGAAATCCGCCCTGCGACTGCTCATGGACCGCGCCATCGCAACGCAGGCCCGATGACATGCCCACGTTCGGAGTCATCCTCGCCGCGGCCGGGCAGAGCAGCCGCTTCCAGGACGCCAATTACAAGAAGCCGTTCGCCCCGCTCGCCGGCCGCCCCGTCTGGCTGCACTCGGCCGAGAAGTTCATCGACCGCCCCGACGTGAAGCAGGTGGTCGTCGTCGTGGCCCCGGAGGACCGCGAGAGCTTCCGCGAGAAGTTCGGCGCGAACCTGGCCTTCATGGGCCTCACGCTCGCCGAAGGAGGCTCCTGCCGGGCCGACTCCGTGCGGAACGGCCTGGAGAAGCTCGGCCCGGAGATCGACATGGTGGCGATCCACGACGCCGCCCGGCCGTGCCTCGCAACGGCCTGGATCGACCGCGTGTTCGAGGCCGGCGCCCGCACCGGTGCCGCGATCCTCGCCACTCCGGTCGTCGGCACCCTCAAGCGGGTCGGCCCCGACCACACGATCACCGGCACCGTCGATCGCACTGGCCTCTGGGAGGCCCAGACGCCGCAGGTGTTCTCCCGAGACCTGCTCACGCGGGCCTTCGCGGCGAAGCACGATCCGACGCACACCGACGAAGCCCAGCTCGTGGAGGCTCTCGGGCACCGCGTGACCATCGTGCCCGGCTCGCCGATCAACCTCAAGATCACGTCGCGGGAAGACCTCCGGCTTGCCGAGCAGGCGCTCAAGGCCCTGCCGACGCCGAAGCTGGGCGGACCGGCGCATCCATTTGCGAATGACGATATGTGGCGGTAGAAGGCGTTACGAAAAGAGTCCGCCGGAACGGCAGAAGTCTCGTCGCGGTGGACCTCGCGGACTCGGTCCAATGCTCCTCGAGCTTCCGCCGATTCCGGCTTTCGTTTTCGGGTAAACGACGGTTGTGCATCATGAATCCAGACCTCCTCTCCGATTTTGAAGCCCGCGGGCTCGTGCAGCAGTCCACCGACGCCAAGGCGCTCCGCGAGTGGCTCGCGACGCCGGGGCGGCGCGTGTATGCCGGCTTCGATCCGACGGCCGACAGCCTGCACGTGGGGCACCTCGTGGCGCTCGTGCTCCTGCGGCGGGTGGCCCGGGCGGGGCACGAACCGGTGGCCCTCGTCGGCGGCGCGACGGGCATGATCGGCGACCCCAGCGGCCGCAGCGAAGAACGCAACCTGCTCTCGCCCGACGAACTCGCCGCCAACATCGCCGGCGTCGAGCGGCAGATCAGGAGCGTGCTCGCGAGCACCGCCGCCCGCGTGCACGTGGTCAACAACGCCGACTGGATGCGGGGCGTGGGCTACCTCGAATTCCTCCGCGACGTCGGCAAGCACGTGCCGCTCTCGCAGATGCTCGGCAAGGACTCCGTGAAGAGCCGGCTCGAGCGGGACGGCGGCCTCTCCTACACCGAGTTCAGCTACATGCTGCTCCAAGCCTGGGACTTCGTGCACCTCTCCGACGCCCTCGACTGTCGGGTGCAGATCGGCGGCAGCGACCAGTGGGGCAACATCACCGCCGGCATCGAGCTTGGCCGTCGGCTTCGGAGCCGAGACCTGCACGGGATCACCTGCCCGCTGCTCACGAAGGCCGATGGCACGAAGATGGGCAAGACCGCCTCGGGCGCCGTCTGGCTCGACCCGAAGCGGACGAGCCCGTATCGCTTCTATCAATACTGGATCAACCTCGACGACGACGACGC
>CAZXIG010000236.1:0-4712 GCA_964640405.1 uncultured Candidatus Kuenenia sp. | reverse complement strand
CCGCGGATTTCGGCACGTTCGCCGACGGCAAGATCGTCGACGCCACGAAGCTCGACGGCAAGGCGGAACTCGTGGTGGCGAGCGGCCGCGGCCTCGCGCCGACGGTGCAGATCCGCGATGTCTCATCGGCCACGGTGGCGGTGCTCGACACGATCTCGCCGTTCACGAAGACGTTCACGGGCGGGCTTGGTCTATCAATAGGCCGGATGAACACGGATCTCATTCCGGACATCATCGTTTCCCAGCAGCGCGGCGGAACGTCCCAAGTTGAAATGTATGACGGCTGGGTGGCATCGCCACCCAATCTGAAACTGGCGAATTTTGCCGCCTTCGGTGATACGCTGCACAAAAATGCAGCCGTGTCGACGGCCGGCATCGATTCCGATGGTGATGGTCGCATCGACTCGTTGACTGCCGCCACGTCCCGTGAATCACCTCGACGTTTTTCGATCACCAGTGCCTCGAAGCCGAGTCTGGTTACCGTCCAACGCGTGACCACTGGTGTTCCGCAATTGTCGGCTCTTGATCAACAAGTCGCGGCGCCATTCACGCGGCGAGACGGCCTACTCACAACGACCTCGAGTGGCTTGAAGTATCGCGACCTGACGATCGGCACAGGGAGCACGCCCTCGTCGTCGTCGGCATCGGTGCGAACCGCGTATGTGGGACGTCTTCTGGACGGCACGATCTTCGACGAGAATGCCGATGCCTCATTCCGACTGAACCAGGTGATCCCCGGATGGACTGAGGGCCTCGCCTCGATGAAGGTCGGCGGCCGTCGGCAACTGATCGTTCCGGCGAATCTCGGCTACGGCGCGGCCGGCAGCCCGCCGAAGATCCCGCCAAATGCGACGCTGGTCTTCGACGTCGAGCTCCTTTCGACGACGTGATGCCGCGATCGCGGCCCGTGCTAGCACATGCGCTCGAACGACCTCCCGGCAGGCGACCGGCTGTCGATTGTGGCGCAATCCGCGAATAACTATTATGCGGGGGGTGTCATCAGCCGCCGGTGGGTCATGTTTTTGTACTGTCCCCATTGTGGTCGCCGCATTCCAGGCCGCCCCGGGCAATATGTACGGTGCTGGAGCTGTACGAGCCACATTTATTGGGCTGGCGGCAAGCCTTGTCGCTCGGCCGACGAAGCTGCTGAACGCGCCTTGCTTCTGGCCACCGAGGCCGAGCTTGCTGCCAGGAGGCGACGCGATCGAGAGGCTGCCGAAGCCGAATCGAGGGCAGTTCGCATGCGTGCCCGGGCTGCGCTGGCAGAGGAACGCCGCGCGGCCAGAATCCGACGGTCGCAGGAACGACAGTCCCGGCTGCAGCGTCACCTTCGCCGCTTGCGGGTTCACTGGCAACAGTGCACCGCGCCTGGACGGGCATTGTTTGCGGCCTTCGCACCGGGTCTTCCCCGATCCCTCGATGTCTACGCAGCGAAACGTCTGATCGAGTCATTGGCCGAACCCGGCCGTCCCCTGCGGCTCGATCGGGTGAACGCACTCGGAAGCAGGGCGGCGGCAGCCTTGGCGGGGCACAAAGGGGATCTTTCGCTCAACGCTCTGTCCCGCTTACCGCCAGCCGTCGCCCAGGCTCTGGCCCGGCATCGGGGGGCTCTTTCGCTTCAAGGGCTGACCACCATCGGAATCGATGCGGCTGATGCCTTGAAACATCATCTCGGCTCACTTGATCTCTCCGGGCTGGAGCCGATGAATCCACGACTCGCCTTGACGCTGAACAAATATCGCGGTGCCCTGATCATCAGCGTAGAAAATCGGTGTCTCATGGCATCGGCGGCAGCTTGGCACGCCCGCGCAGCCAACCCCGCGTCAACGAAAAAAACGGAGCGGCATTGGTGGGATACGGTCACGTCGCTCACGCCCGATTTGGCAAAAACGCTGGCCCGGGTGCGTGGTCCGCTCAATCTTCGGATGCTGCGATTGCTCACCCCGGAGGTCGCAGGAATCCTGGCCACGCACGACGGCGATCTTCATTTTCCGGCCATACAGGAAATGTCGACCGACGCGGCTTTCGCCTTCTCCCGCCATTCTTTCGATCTCACGCTGAATGGATTGAAGACACTTTCTCCTGCAACGGCGCAGGCGCTGGCTACTCATCGCGGTCCATTGCAATTGGCTGGACTAGCGGATTTGGGAGAAGACATTGCGGCGGCGCTTGCCACGCATCGGGAATGGCTCTCCATGGACGGGCTCCGTTCGCTGCAAGAGCGTGCCGTACGGTTTCTGGTCCGTCACGAAGGCGATATGCAGCTTGACGGCATCTCCACGCTGACGCCGGAAGTCGGGACTGTCTTGGCTAGATACCGACATTGGCTATCGCTCAAGGGCGTCAAGTCGCTCGACTTGGAAACAGCCAGAGCGTTGGCGAGGTATCGCGGGAGCATGCTCTGGCTGACCGGCCTGCACAGGCTGGAACGGGATGCTGTCGATGCTCTACGGGCAAATCCTTCGATTCTCATCCCGAAGCGGTATCGCGTGCCTAGCTCCCCTTGAACGCCGTGAATCTGCTCCATCAGACTGCAGGGTGCTTCGACGTGACCTTGCTTTCGACGACGTAAGCGGCGCCCGTCGTCGGGACCGCGGTTTTTGCGGCGATTTCCGCGGTTTTGGAATTTCTTTGCCCGACGCTTGACGCCCCCCAGGGGGGCGCCTAATCTACATGCAACGTCGATGCAAAAAGCCCGCGGCCAGCGGGCGGCCGACGCAAATCATCAGGAATTGCTCGTGAGCGCGTCTTGATCCCGGTGCGGAGTCGCCCCTGAGGGGGCACGGCTCCGGAGGCTTCCTGAGCCTCGTGGATCAATTCTTCACGCGTTCTGGTTCGTAGCTCCGGCAGGTGTTCAACGCCTGATCGGCTGGCGGCGCAAGCGGCGTGACGGGTTCCAGCATCGAGATGGCTCGACGTGCCCGCCCCGCCCCGCCATGAAGTCGCTTCGCCCATTAGCTCGAGCATCCCGCGATCGGGGCTTCACACTCGTGGAGCTTCTCGTGGTCATCGCCATCATCGGCACGCTCATCGGTCTGCTGCTGCCCGCGGTGCAGTCCGCCCGGGCGGCGGCGCGGCGCACTGCGTGCGCGAGCGGTCTGCGACAGATCGGTCTCGCCACGATCAATTTTGCCGGCGCGCATCGAGGCAAGTGGCCGTACTGGGATGACAACCACGGTGACACCAATGATGAGAGCGGCAAGAAGACGTGGATCGATGCGCTCGCTCCGTTCACGGAGAGCGTGACCGAGATTCGCATTTGCCCGGACGATCCACTGCGAGTCACGCGGCGAGATGGCCTGCCCGGTTCGGGCATTGAGTTTGCCGATCCGAATCATCCGGATCCGACCAAACGATTCACTCCCCGCACGAGCTATGCCCTGAGCGGATTCGTGACCTATCCATCCTCTGGTTCCGTGTTGAGCTACGACAAGGTCGTGTCAAAAAGCAAAACCATCATCGCCTACGAGATCGCTTCGCATCGTTACTTCGACGGCGCATTTCAGCCCATCAATCCGCCCACGCTGATCACCGCGGAGGCCGATCTGGCCAATACGCACTTTGATCACAATCACGCCCCCGGCTGGTTCAGTCCCAACAACATTTTTCGTCGCCGTGTCTTGGCATTCATTTCCGCGGAGGTGGCTCCCGATCGACACGCCGACGGCTCGCACTACCTCTACGCGGATGCACGCGTCGCCTATGTGCCGACGACCGAATTGAACGAATGGATCGCCGCCGGAAAAACGAACGACAACTTTGCCCGCCCCAAGTGACTCCTTCTCGCTTCGGAGACCGAGGAAATGAACGTGCTTCACCCCTTTCGCTACGCCGCAGCTGCGACGATTCTCGTGGTCGCCTGCCTACTCTCGGGTGCAACTCGTGCCGACACGATCGGGCATGCATTCGACGTGCAAGTGAGCGTGGTGAACGGCAAGCTGACGACGAACAAAGACCTGTACGACGGCTTGTTCGATGAATTCCTCTCCACCACGGATCCGGGGTTCAGCGGGGCACCTCCCACGGGTCAGCAGTATGCCTTCGTCGTGGCCCAAAAGCTCTGGTATCACTCTGGCATCGTCGGCAATCCGGTGAGCACGGCGCCGGGCAATCCGTTCCTGCAGGTCGGTGAAGATCCCACGTTCGTGACCGTGTCCCAGACTTCCGGGCAGCAGCCCGGGCTGACATTGGCCTCGAGCCTTTCCGGCTCGCTGCACGTCCACCTGAATTTCGAGCTTTTCCCGCAGGGAGCGTCGCCGGCACCGGCGGGCGTGTATGGCCTCGTGCTCCAACTCACCTCCCCCTCGTTTCAGACCTCCGATCCGTTCGTGATCGCGCTTGCGAACATCTCCGGCTCCGAACTCACGCTGGAAGGGGTGGAGTATGGCAGCGCAGCGATCAGAGACGCGGCCTTGGTAGCCGTGCCGGAGCCGGGCGCCAGCACGCTGGCTGTGCTGGGAACCGCCCTCGTGGCGGTCGGCTACGGAATGCGGCGGCTGAAAACAGGGCGGCAGTCTTGCAAATGAGTTGCATCTGGTGCATGATGGCCATCCCGTCGGCACCATGGCAGCTTCCGAGGTCGCAACGAGGCCCGTGACCATGCGCATCATCGTCGTCATTCTGGGGCTGATCTGCGGCATCCTGGCCGTCCCCGCCTTTGCCACGCCGATCGTGTATTCCGGCGGACATGCCGACATTCGCGCGAATTGGAA
>CAZXIG010000235.1:0-4724 GCA_964640405.1 uncultured Candidatus Kuenenia sp. | reverse complement strand
GCGGCGTCCATCCCGAAGCGGCCCACATCATCCCCCGGCTTGCGCCTGGGGGCTTTTATGGGAAGGATTCACCCCCGGCTTACGCCGTGAGCACGACGATCCCCACGCTGATCGCGTTAAAAAGCGCGTGGGCGAGGATGCAGGCCACGATCGAGCCCGTCTGTCGGGCGACCGTGCCCAGCACGATGCCGAACGGAAACAGCGGCACGTACGCCAGCCCCTGCCCCTGGTGGGCCAGGGCGAAGGCCGCAGCCGAGAGCACGATCGCCGTGGCCCCCGAGGGCTCGGGAAATCGCCGCTCCAGCCACCCCTGCAGCACGCGGCGAAAGAAAAACTCCTCGGCCACCGGCGCCGCGATCACCGCCGACACGACCACGGCCGCCAGCGCGACGCCGTCACGGCGCTCGGTCAGCAGATCGACGAGCGGATGGCGGTATGGCACGAGTTGGTCGAGCAGGCCGGCGAGCGCCAGCAGCGGCGCGACCATGAGCGCGACCGCGCCGCCGGCGATCCGCAGGTCGTCGGGCCACCGACCGCGAAACCCGAGGCTTTCCCACGTCGCCCCGCGGGCCCGCAGCACGGCCACGGCGAATGCCGTCGCTCCGACGAGCGCCGCCACGTGGATGCCCATCCGCCGCACGAGCGACGCCCCGTCGCCGACGACCTCCTGCCCGAGGCTGGCGGCCAGCAGGAAGGCGAGGAACACGGCGGCCACGTCGCCACCGCTCCAGGGCACGGGCTCGTGCGGCCTCCAGGCGAGGAGCGGCTCCCGCCGCCGCCAGCGGACGAAGAGCCCCGCGGCCACCCAGGCACTCGCTGCGATGGCGGCCGTCGCCGCTGCGATCACCGGCGGATCGAGCCACGCGACGCCCCTTGGCGTCACGGACTCTTGAAGATCACCCTGCATCGCAGCAGATACTCCAGGCCCGACCAGATGGTCGCCACGATCGCACCCCACGACACGACCGTGGCCACCGGCCGCAGGCCGATGCCGCCCAGGGCCGTCTCCGGCCAGGCCCGCGCCGCGAGCTCCAGCCCGATGGCCACGCACTGGAGCACCATCTTCAGCTTGCCGACCGGGCCCGCCGAGAAGTCTTCGCCCACCCGCTCCATCTCGGCCCGCACGGCGGTGACGACGAGCTCCCGCACGATGACGACGACGGCCATCCAGGGTGCGATCGCGGACGCCCCGCCCCGCTCCGCCAGCAGCACGTAGGCCCCGCAGACGATCACCTTGTCGACGAGTGGATCGAAGATCCGCCCCAGCCGGCTCACCTGCCCGAACCGCCGGGCATACCAGCCATCGACCCAGTCGGTCGAGGCCGCGACCACGAACAGCCACGTGGCCGGCCCCCACGCCCCGCGCTCCATCACGCCGAAGAGCACGAGCGCCAAGACGAGCCGTAGCAGCGACAGCACGTTCGGCACGGTGAGAATGCGGTCACGAAAAAAGGTGTCAGGACTCTTTTCCGCAGCACTTCTCTCGGGAGGAAGCCCGGATTGATCGGAAAAGAGTCCTGACACCTTTTTTCTCCGCAGCGCTAGTCGGCCGGCACGCCGGCGAGGTCGTAGCCGCTGGAGGCCACGATCTCCACGGGAATGATCCGCCCGGTCAGCGGCTTCGCGGCAGACGTGCCGGGGGCGGTGACGTAGACCACGCAGTCGATGTCGGGCGCGTCGGAGGCCGTCCGTCCGATCCAGACGTCCTCCCGCTCCTCGCTCTGCCGGTCGATGATCACCGGCTGCACGCGGCCCACCTGCTTCTTCGCATGCTCGTGGGCGATCCGCTGCTGCACCTGCATCAGCTCGTCGCGGCGGGCCTGCTTCTCCTCGTCGGGAAGGTGGCCGTCGAGGCGGGCGGCGGGCGTGTCGGGCTCGAGCGAGTAGGTGAACACGCCAACCCGCTCGAACCGCCACTGCCGCACGAACTCCACGAGCTCCTCGAACTGCTCCCGCGTCTCGCCGGGGAAGCCGGTGATGAACGTGGTGCGGAGCACGAGGTTCGGGATCCGCCCGCGGAGCTTGCCGAGCAGCTCTTCGGTGGCGGCCCGGTTCACCCGCCGCTGCATCCGCTTGAGCACGGGGTCGCTGGCGTGCTGCAGCGGCATGTCGAGGTACGGCACGATCTTCGGACTGTTCGCGATGTGGTCGACGAGCCGGTCGGTGAAGTAGAGCGGGTAGAGATACATGAGGCGGATCCACTCGATCCCCTCGACCCGCTCCAGCGCCTCGAGCAACTCGACGAGCCGGGGCTCGCCGTAGAGATCGAGCCCGTAATAGGTCGTGTCCTGGGCGACGATCACCAGCTCCTTCACGCCGTCGGCGGCCAGTTCACGGGCCTCGCGGATCACCTCTTCGATCGGCTTCGTGGCATGCTTGCCCCGCATCTTCGGGATCGCGCAAAACGTGCAGGTGCGGTCGCAGCCCTCGGAGATCTTGAGGTAGGCCATGTGCCGCGGCGTCACCCGCATGCGGCCGGAATCGTCGAGGGCCCGGGCCGGGGCCGGACGAAACACGCTCCGCTGCTCGCCGAGCCGTCCGATGAGCCGCTCGGCGGTGCGGGCGATCTCGTCCCGCGAGAAGACGCCGATCACGGCATCGACCCCCGGCAGTTCGTCGAGCAGGGACTCCTTCTGCCGCTCGGCCAGGCAGCCGGCCACGATCACGCCCCGCGTGGCCCCCGCCTTCTTGAGGTCGAGCATCTCGTTGATGGCGGCATACGACTCGGCCCGCGAGGCGTCGATGAAGGCGCAGGTGTTCACGACCACGAGGTCGGAGCCCTGCGGATCGCTCACGAGCTGCCAGCCGTCCTCCCGCAACAGCCCGAGCATCCGCTCGCTGTCGACGAGGTTCTTCGGGCAGCCGAGGCTCACCATGGCGAACGTGCCGCGGCAGGTGGCCGGATCGACCGGCAGCACGGCCGGCAGCACCGACGTGCCGGCGCCGCACGAGCCCCCCGCGGCATCGACGATCGGCAGCTGTGCCATCACGCCCGCTCCGCGATGATCTTGTCGAGTTCGTGCCGCAGCTTGGGCAGGATCTCGTCGTAGGGGAAGGCGCCCAACTCGGCGCTCCGCCGCTTGAGGTTCACGTGCGTGGGGCCGCACCAAAGCCCGAGGTCGGCGTCGTCGGTCTCGCCCGGGCCGTTCACGCGGCAGCCCATCACGGCGATCGTGATCTTGTGGTCGCTGGCGTAGGCCGTCATCTCCTTCACCTGCTTGGCCAGCTCGATGAAGGCCTCGTTCTCGACCCGCGAGCAGCTCGGGCAGGAGATGATGTTGAGCGACGAGAGGCCGTAGTCGACCACGCTCCGCACCCGGCCGGCCGCGATGTCGGCGAGGATCTGGTTGGCGGCCGCGATCTCCTCGGCCTTCCGCGAGTTGGGCACGGTGAGCGACACCCGCACGGTGTCGCCGATGCCGCGGCTGATGAGCTGCTCGAAGGCGATCCGCGTCTTGATGATGCCGTCAGGCGGCATGCCCGCCTCGGTGACGCCGAGATGGATCGGCACGTCGGGCCGCACCTCGGCGAACCGGCGGTTGACCTCGATCACCTTCTGCGGGTCGGAGTCCTTGAGCGACACGACGTAGCGGGTGAAGCCGATCGAGTCGAGCAGCTCGCAGTGCTCGAAGGCGCTGGCGAGCATCGGCCCGATCGAGTCGTCCTCGGCGAACTGCTCCTTCTTGGCCGGGTCGACGCTGCCGCAGTTCACGCCCACGCGCAGGGCGCAGTCGTTGGCGGCTGCCACGTCGGCGATGAACTTCACCTTGTCCTGCCACGGCTTCGTCGGCTCGTGGTGGTAGAGGTGGCCGGGGTTGTAGCGGAGCTTGTCGACGTGGGGGGCGACGTCGACGGCGAGGCGGTAGTTTTCCTGGAGGTCGATGGCGAGGTTGGCCGCGGTGCCGGACCGGATGGCGGGCAGGGCGGCGGCGTCCTTCTTGGAGTCGACGGCGATCCGCACGACGCCGGCGCCGGCCGCATGCAGGTCGTTCACCTGGGCGAGCGTGGCCTCCACGTCCTGCGTGTGGGTGGCCGTCATACTCTGGGGGGCGATCGGGTGGCCCGCCCCGATCGTGATGCTGCCAATCTTCACCGCCCGCGTCGGATTTCGCTTCAACTCGACCACGCTCGCTCCTTTCGGCACATTACCTCCCAAAACAATAGCAGACCTTCCCCCGTCGGCGAACGCCCATGCGGTACGACCCCGTCCTGCACATCGTCCTCCACGAGCCCGAGATTCCGCCCAACGCGGGGAACATCGGCCGCACGTGCGTGGCCATCGCGGCCAAGATGTGGCTGGTGCGGCCGCTCGGCTTCGAGGTGGACGACTACCACCTCCGCCGGGCCGGGCTCGACTACTGGGACGAACTGGAGTGGGAGGTGGCCGACTCGTGGGACCACCTCCAGACGCGGCTGCGGGAGTCGGGGGCGGGCGACCTGTGGCTGTTCTCGGCCCGGGCGGTGCGGCCCTACACGTCGGTGAGCTACCGCCGCGGCGACGTGCTCGTGTTCGGCCGCGAGTCGACGGGCCTGCCGCGGTCGCTCACGACGCCGCTGGCCGACCGGCTGCTCACGATCCCGTCGCGGCCGCAGGTGCGGAGCCTGAACCTCTCCAACTGCGCGGCCATCGTCGCCTACGAGGCGCTCCGCCAGTGGGCGGCGCCCGCGTGACGCCGTCGATCCCCCTGCTTGCGCATGGGGGCTTTTATTGAGCGGGTGCATCG
>CAZXIG010000234.1:0-4739 GCA_964640405.1 uncultured Candidatus Kuenenia sp. | reverse complement strand
GGTGGTTTCCGGATGGACGCCGCATTATCCCCCTGCTTGCGCATGGGGGCTTTTACGCGCATGGGGGCTTTTATTGGACCGGCGCAAGGAAGCCCCTAGGCGCGAGCCGGGGGATATTCCGGGTGGTTTCCGGATGGAGGCCGTCCGGATGGAGGCCGTATTGATCCCCCTGCTTGCGCACGGGGGCTTGTATTGGGAAAGGATGCGACCGCGCATCCAAGCCCCCAGGCGCAAGCCGGGGGATTCCGTGCGCATCGGTCCTTCACCCGGCGCGGGTCAGTCGCCGCGGAGCTTGAGGCCGCGCTCCGTGAGCTTCTCGCGCACCTCGTTGAGGCTTGTCACGCCGAAGTTCTTGCACTCAAGCAGATCCTCGGCCGTCCGCCGCACGAGATCGCCGATCGTGTTGATCCCGAGCTTCGTGGTGCACTTGCGGGCCCGCACGGAGAGATTGAGCTCCGTGATCGGCTGCGAGTAGATCTCCTGCTCGTCGGCCGAGGCGGCCTCCACGGCCTCCGGCTCCGGCTCCGCCGCTGCCGCCGGCGCGGCCGTGGCCAGCTGGCCGAGGCTCAGCCCCTTCGAGGCGAGCATCTCCTTGATCTCGACGAGGCTCGTCTCGCCGAAATTCTTGCTGGCGAGAATCTCCTCCTCCGTCGTGCGGGCGAGATCGCCCAGCGTGTTGATGCCCATCTTCTGCAGGCAGTTGCGGCTGCGGACGGAGAGCTCGAAATCACTCACCGGCAGGCCCAGCACCTGATCCAGCCGATCCCGCTGCTTCAGCTCCTGCTCGCCCACCTGGAGATCGCCGGCCGCCGAAGAATCACGCAGGAAGAGCCGGGCCCGCTGGTGGTCGGGGATGGCCTCCAGGATGCGGCGGTAGCACTGCTGGGCCCGGGTGAAATCGTTCTTGTCCTCGAAGATGATTCCGAGGTTGATGAGGCTGCCGAGCGTGGGCGGATACCGCTCCAGCGACTTTTCGTAGCAGGCTTGGGCCTCTCGGTCGTTGCCGAGCCGGTCGTTGATCACGCCCAAGGCGAACAGGGCGGCCGGATGGCCGGCGTCGCAGGCGACGGCCTTTTCGTAGGCGGCGGCCACCTCGGCGATCGGCGCCCCGGCATCGGCCAGAAGGCCAGCCTTCGCGGCCCAGAAATCGGCCGACGAAGCCGCTTCGCCGGCGATCGCATCGAGCTCCTTGCGGGCGTCGTCGTGCCGGCCGCTCGACCGCAGCGACTCCGCGGCGGCGGCCACGCAGGCCACGGAGTCGTAGCCTGCCTTGCGGGCGGCGGCGAGCGTCTCGCAGGCCTTGTCATGGGCACCGACCGCGGCGTGGGCCAGACCCTGATGGAACAGGGCCAGCGCCCCGCCATCTCCCGACCGCAGCGTCTCGAGCGCGTCCTTCGCGCGGCCGAGCAGCCGCTGGCAGACGCCGAGCCGAACCGACGCCGCCGGGCTCCGCTCCGAGCTCTCTTCGAGTTCCCGGACGGCCGACTTCAGCTCGCGGTAGGCGGCCGCCTCGCGGCTCAGGGCTTCCACCAGCGCCCGCACCTCCGCCGGTCCGAACGGACCGTTGCCGAGGATCAGATCGCGGATGTCGGAAGTGGCGGTGGCGACCATCGGGTACAACCTCTTGTCGAAAGACGGATCAAAACACGAAAGCCAGCGGCGGGAGTCGAACCCGCAACCCCCGCATTACGAATGCGGTGCTCTGCCAATTGAAGCTACGCTGGCGAGACGCCCGGCCGGACAGCCCCGGAGGACAGCGGCCGCAGCCCCGCAAAACTAGCGCACGGCCCACCCGATCGTCAAGAGAAGGCCTGTTTTTGGCTCTTCCCTGCTCCCCATGCAACAAGGGTGGGGCCTCCGACCCGGCAGGATCGTCCTGCCGAGAGCAATGCGGGTCAGGGGCATGACGGCCGCACGGCTCGAAAAAGTCGGAGGCCCCACCCTTGGTGTGATGGAGCGTGTCGGCCATCGCCGACGTCAGCCGGGCATTGCACAGACCATGCCAAATGCCTCCAAAACACAGGCCGCGTGTCTTGCGGCCGCAAGAATCAGAACGCGGCGTGGCACCGCGGCTCGCCGCCCAGCGGCCGCGCGTTCAATTCTGCAACGCGCGGCGCAGGATCGAGCGGCCGCGACGGCCTGCCGGCTCCCGACGGCCACCGCTATCATTCGCTGGTCGCTTTTGGCCGCCGCTCCCCCCGGAGTCCGTCTGTGAACCCTCGCCTGCCCGCGCTCGTCGGTCGACACCACTGTGGCCCGGGGTTTCCGCTGCTCGTGATCGCAGGGCCGTGCGTGATCGAGAGCGAAGAACTCTGCCTGCGGATCGCCGACACGCTCGTTTCGATCGCGACCGACCTCGGTGTGCAGGTCGTGTTCAAGGCCTCCTACGACAAGGCCAACCGCACGAGCGTGTCGTCGTTCCGCGGTCCGGGCATCGACGAAGGGCTCGCGGTGCTCGAGCGGGTCCGGGCGGCCACCGGTCTGCCCGTGACCACCGACGTGCATCTGCCGGAGCAGGCCACGGCGGCCGGGCAGGCATGCGACATGCTGCAGATTCCCGCCTTCCTCTGCCGGCAAACGGATCTGCTTTTGGCTGCGGCAGCCACGGGCAAGGCCGTGAACGTGAAGAAGGGGCAGTTCGTGGCCCCCGGCGACATGAAGCACGTGGTGGCGAAACTGCTCGCCGGCGGCTGCAGCGACGTGCTCCTGTGCGAACGCGGCACGTTCTTCGGCTACGGCCGGCTCGTCAACGACTTCGCGGGGCTGATCACGATGCGGGCCCTCGGCGTGCCCGTGATCTTCGACGCCACCCACTCCGTGCAGCAGCCGGCGAGCCTCGGCGAGGCGACCGGTGGCGATCGCACGCTCGTGGAGCCGCTCGCCCGTGCCGCCGCGGCAGTTGGCATCGACGGCGTGTTCTTCGAGACGCATCCCGATCCCGACCGCAGTCCGAGCGACGGGCCCAACATGGTGCCGCTCGCCGACTTGCGGAACGTGCTCCAGCGGGTGCTGCGGATTCATGAGGCGCGACTGGCTGGAGGGGGCGTGTGACGACGCTGCCACGACGTGCGGGCAGGGTGACGGCCGTCGCGATGGTCGCGGTCGCCGTGGCCTCGGTGACGGGCTGCGGTCCGCGGCCGCTGGCGAAGTCGGTCGACCAGGCAATGGGGGCGGGCGTCGGGCAGTCGGCGGGCCGCGCCACGGCGTCGGCACCGTCGCAGGCCGCGCGGCAGAAGCTGCTCGCCGGCGCCCTCGCGGTGCTCGACCGCTTCGACGACTTCGACGAGGCCCGAGGGGCCGAACTCGTCTTCGACCGGCTGGCCCAATGGAGTCGGGCGACGGCCAACACGTCGGGCGTCGAGTGGCGGCCTGATCCGCTCGTGCAATCCCTTCCGGAACGGCTGCGGGGCGCGGCTGCCGAGCCGCTGGATGCACCGGGATTCGACGCCTCGGGCGACGTGACGTTCCTGCGGGATCAGCGCTGGCTCGCCGACATCGCGCGGGTGGCCCGCGGCGATGCGGTGGACGATCTCGCGATCGCGACGAACCTGTTCACGTGGACCGTGCGGTCGCTGGCGCTGGTCAGCGATCCGCCGCTCGTGCCTTCGGAATCGAATCCCGGGACCCGCTGGTTCCTGCCCGGCGAGATCCTGCTTGCCGGCCGGGCCAGCGCGCCGCAGAGGGCCTGGATCTTTCTGGAGCTGGTTCGCCATGCGGGGCTGATGGGCGTCATGCTCGCGACGGTCGATGCCAACGGCGCCGCTCGGCCCTGGGTGCCGGGCGTGGTGAGCGGAGGCGATATCTATCTCTTCGAGCCCGCCTACGGCATGCCGATCGCTGGCCTGGACGGTCGCGGCGTGGCCACGCTGGCCCAGGCCGCAGCCAACGAGTCGATCCTCGCGGCACTCTCGCTCCCAGACCGGCCCTATCGCGTGCGGGCGGCCGACCTCGAGCGGCTCACGTGTCTGGTGAACGCCGATCCGTGGACGGCGTCGCGTCGGATGGCTGCGCTCGACGTCGATTTGCGGTCGGCGCGGGACATGAAGATCGCGGTCGCGGTCACCGAGGCCGCCGAGCTGGCCCGGGCTGCCCTGCCTGCGGCGGCTCGGGAGCGGCCCGCCGGCGTGTGGGAGTTTCCGTGGGAGACGGTCGCCCGGCGGCGGGCCGGCGGCGCGGCGGTGACCACGGCGGTGATGCGGGAACTCGCGCCCCTGCAGATTGCGCTCGTGCCCACCCGCGACGCTCCCGACGGGGGGCGTCCGCTGCGGCCGCTCTACGCCGCACGGCTGCGGGAGTTTCGTGGAGAGTTCGACGGACCTACTGGCGCCAAGGCGGCCTACCTCGCGGCCAGACCCGGTCGCGACGTGATCGCCGCCGCCGTCGGTGGGCTGCCACCTGAGCAGGCCGACGCCGCCCGCAGGCTCTACGGTCAGATGAAGGAAGACGCCGCCTACTGGCTCGGCGTGCTCACGCTGGCGGAGGGGGAGTACGAGGCGGCGATCGACTACCTGCGGCGGATGACGCTCGAAGCCGCGCCCGACAGCCGCTGGTCCGACGCGGCCCACGTGAACCTCGCGCAGGCCTACCTCGGTCTCGGCAAAAGGGAGGAAGCGGCCGCGGAGCTTCGCGAGGATCGCTCGCCCCAGCGGTTCGGCAGCCGCCTCCGGGCAGCGCAGCTCGAAGCCGTCGGCCAGTAGCTTCCGGTTCCATACAAGCCCCCAGGCGCAAGCCGGGGGATG
>CAZXIG010000233.1:0-4739 GCA_964640405.1 uncultured Candidatus Kuenenia sp. | reverse complement strand
GCGCCTGGGGGCTTCCATGGGAAGGCGATCCCCCGAAAAATTCGCTCCCGTCCCTATTTTTCCGGGTGGTATGGTGAGGGTGTGCCGCAGGGATCCGTCGCCGCCGTTGCTCGGGTGCTCGTCGTCGATGACGAGGAGGCGGCACGCCGCGCCGTGGCCCAGGGCCTCCGGGAGGCGGGATTCAAGGTCATCGAGGCGGCCGACGGCATGGTCGGGCTCGAGGCGGCGGTCCGCGATGCCCCCGATCTCGTCGTGCTCGACCTGCGGCTGCCCGGGCTCGAGGGAGAGCAGGTGCTCGAGCGGCTTCGGCGGGTGAGCGACGTGCCCGTGGTCGTCGTCTCCGCGAAGCGGGAGGAGGACGACCGTGTGGCCGCGCTCGACCGCGGTGCCGACGACTACCTCGTGAAGCCCTTCACGGTCCGCGAGCTCGTCGCCCGCATTCGCGCCGTGCTCCGCCGCAGCGACGGCGATGCCGCCGACGCCCTCACCATCGGCGAGGTCACGATTGACTTCCCGTCGCGGTCGGCGAGCCTTGCAGGCGCGGCCGTGCCGCTCACGGCCCAGGAGTTCACCATCCTCGGCTGCCTCGCCCGCCACCGCGGCCGGATCGTCACCCGGGCGGCGCTCGAGGAAGCGATCCACCCTGGGGAGTCGCCGCCGGAGGACTTGGTGAGCAACGTGGTCGACGTGATCGTCCTGCGGCTCCGCAAGAAGCTCGGCCACGACCTGATCAAGACCCGGCGCGGCCAGGGGTTCATCATCGATGGCTGACCACTCGGCCACATCGGGCCGCCCCTCGCTGCGCCGCCGGTTCGCGATCTGGTTCGGCACGTTCGTCGTCATCGGCGGCGTCGCCCTGCGGGCCAGCCACTACCGCGCGACGGTGGACACGCTCGCCCGCGACCTCGACGTGCAGCTCTGGTCGCGGCTGGCGGCGCTCAAGGCCGAGGAGCGGTTCGCCCCCGACACACTGCTCGACCCTTTCGCGCGAGCCGACCGGCGGTTTCTGGACGACCTTCCCTCGTCGCCGGGCTGGGCCGCGCCGCGGATTCTCGGTGTGCCGCTTCCCGCGCTCGAGCCGAAGGCCGACCCCGGGCCCTTCCGCTGGTTTGCCGGCGTCTGGAAACGCGACGGCACGCTCGTCGACGATCTCGACCTGCCTCCCGGCATCTCCTGGGATCCCGCGTGGGCCGATGCCGGCGATGCGGTCTGGACCACGGCCGACGGTCGCCACCGCCTCGCCGCGACGGCCGGCAGCCACGACACGGTCGTCATCGTCGGCACGCCCCTCGCGCCGCTGGCGGCGGCCACGCGGGCCGCGGGCCGCTACCAGCTGCTCACGTTCGTGGTCTGGCTTCCGCTCGTGCTCGGTGTGGCGTGGCTGGCGCTGTCGCGGGCGTTCCGGCCGCTGGCCCGCATCACGGCCACCGCTCGGCGGATCCGCGCGGGCCGGTTCGACGAGCGAATCGACGTCGCCAGCACCGACGCCGAGTTTTCCGAGATGGCCGGCACGCTCAACGAGATGCTCGACAGGCTCGACGCGATCCGCGTGGCCCAGTCGCGGTTCAACGCCGACGTGGCCCACCAGCTCATGAATCCGGTGCACACGATCCTGCTCGAGACCGAGGCCTCGACCCGGGCACCGCGGCCGGCCACCGAGCTCGCGGCGTCGCTCGACCGCGTGGACGGCCTCGCCCGGCGAATCGAGGGACTCTGCGAGACGCTGCTCACCTGGTCGCGGTCGGCGACGCTCGACCCCGCGCGGCTGGCGCGGGTCGATCTCGAGCCGATCGTCGGGGCCGCCATCGAGCGGGTGGCCGCACGGGCCAGGCCCCGCGGCGTGGCGCTCGCGCCGCCGCCCGAAGGCCTCGTCGTGCAGGGTGATCCGGCGCTTCTCGAGGAGGTGTTCGTGAACCTGCTCGTCAACGCCGTCGATCACAGCCCGGCCGGCGGTCGGATCGAGTTCGTGGTGTCGGACGATGCGACCAGCCGCCGCGTGTCCGTTGTCGATCACGGCACGGGCATCGCGGCCGCCGACGCGGCGCGACTCTTCGAGCACTTCCACACCGGCAGGCCGGCCGGCGGCCACGGCATCGGCCTCGCGCTCTCCCGCCGCATCATCCGGAGCCATGGCGGCGATCTCGTCCACGAGCCCACGCCTGGGGGCGGTGCGACGTTCACGCTTTCCTTCCCTCTCCCGGCCTGACCGGTCTGTGGCGGCCCGGATGAACGCGGCGCGAACCGTCGATGAACGGTTCATGAACGCCCCATGAATTCCGTGTGAAATCCGGGCGGCTCGCGGTTCCGACTGCGATCCAGCTCTGGTGCTGCCGCGTATGGCTTCAACGTGACGCGCGGCGACGCACGTACGAACGACACGCCGGAGGCGCAACCATGAACACTTTCGACCTGGTCCGCTCGCTGATCAGCCAGCTCCCCACGCGGCAGCTCCGCCGCAGCCACGCCCGGCAGTTCGGCCGCGTGCTGCGCCGGACCGGCGGCCACCTCACCCACGAGTCGCTCGAGACGCGGGCGCTGATGTCGACGACGACCGGCGACCTCGCGACGGCGACGACGGTCGCCCAGCCGGCGGCCTACACGACGGCCGCGCCGCGGACGTTCACGATCACCTGGGCGTGGAACGAGAACCGCACGATCAACGACTTCAACCCGAAGGCCGACGTGCTGGCGCTCGACTGGTTCAGCGGCGGCGAGCTGCGGCTCGTCGAGCAATCAGGGAGCGCCGTGTTGAGCATCCCGTCGATGCAGCAGTCGTACCGGCTGGCCGGCGTGCCCCTGGCCCAGCTCACGGTGGCCAACTTCACGTGCAAGGATCCGTCGGCGACGGCCTACATCTCCGGCGTGCTCGCCGCGGCCCCGGCTCCCAGTCCGACGCCCACACCCGCGCCCACGCCCACCCCGACGCCGACGCCGACGCCGACGCCCGCCCCGAGCCCGTCCGGCTCGGTGCAGTTCAAGGTCACATCCGATTGGGGCACGGGCTTCAACGGTGATGTGACCGTCACGAACACCGGCTCGACCACGCTTTCCGACTGGACCGTGACGTTCGACTTCGACGGCCAGATCTCCAGCCTCTGGAACGGCACGATCGCGTCTCGTGTGGGCTCGACGTACACCGTGAAGGCGGCCTCGTGGAACGGCTCGCTCGCCCCCGGGGCCTCCGCCAACTTCGGTTTCGGCGCGAGCCCCGGCGGGGCCGGCGCCGTGCTCCGCAACCTTACGCTCGTCGGCGTGACAGCCGCGCCGGCACCAACGCCCGCTCCGACCCCGACACCGAGCCCGACACCCGCGCCCACCCCGACGCCCACCCCGACGCCCACCCCGACGCCTACTCCCACCCCCACGCCGACTCCGACCCCGACCCCTGCACCAACGCCCGCCCCGACTCCGACTCCTGCTCCGGGCGCCGTCCTCCCGATCGCCGCGACCGACAAGGTGCTGGCGGCCTACTTCCCCGAGTGGGGCATCTACGGCCGAAAGTTCCAGGTGGCCGACGTGCCCGGCGACAAGATCAACCACCTCATCTATTCATTCCTCGATCTCACGCGTGACGGCACGGTGGCGATCACCGACAGCTATGCGTCGCTCGAGAAGCGGTTCGCCGCCGATGAGTCGGTCTCCGGCGAGGCCGACCAGTGGTACTACCCGCCGGGCGACCCGCGGGCCTCGCAGACCGTGTGGGGCAACTTCAACCAGCTTGCCCAGCTCAAGGAGAAGTATCCGCACATGCGTGTGAGCATCGCGGTGGGCGGCTGGACGCTCTCCGACCACTTCAGCACCGTCTGCTCCACCGCGGCAGGCCGGGAGACCTTCGCGAACTCGCTCGTGAAGTTCCTCGACACCTACCGGATGTTCGACGGCATCGACTTCGACTGGGAGTATCCGGGCGGGGGCGGTGAGGCCGGCAACTCGGTCAGCGGGAGCGACGGAGCGAACTACGCATCACTGCTGCAGCTGGTGCGCCAGAAGTTCGACGCCCTCGGGAGCCAGCTCGGCCGCCGCTACGGCATCTCCGTGGCATCACCGGCGGGCTACGACAAGATCGCGACCTTCAACCTGCAGGGACTCACACCCTTCGTCGACCACTTCAACCTGATGGCCTACGACTTCCACGGCACGTGGGAGAACACGACCGGCCACCAGGCTGCCTTCACCGGTGATGCCGATCGCTACGACGTGAAGTCGGCTGTCGAGCTGTACCTCGCGGCCGGCGTGCCGGCGGGCAAGATCGTGCTCGGAGCCCCGCTCTACACGCGGAGCTGGAGCGGCGTGGCCGACGGCGGCGACGGCGGCTTCGCGGAGCAGTCCTCGGGCGCCGCCCCGGGCACGTTCGAGAAGGGGGTCTACGACTACAAGGATCTCCTCGCGCAGGTGCAGGATCCCACGAGCGGCTGGAAGCTCTACTGGGACGACACCGCGCAGGCGGCCTACGTTTACAACAAAGCGCAGGGCATCTACAGCTCCTTCGAGACGCCGACCTCGATCGCCCAGCGGGCCCAGTGGGCGGAGGACATCGGCCTCGGCGGCATGATGTTTTGGGACATCACGAGCGACGCCCTCGATTCGCGGGAGAGTCTCGTGAACGCGGCGTATGCGTCGTGGGTGCTCGACGAGGATCTGGCCGCAATCCGGGCGTCATCGAGCCTGACCAACGAAGTCATCATGGGGGGCGACGGGATGATCTCGGCGCTGCCGCTGGAGAAATAGGGACGGGAGCG
>CAZXIG010000232.1:0-4745 GCA_964640405.1 uncultured Candidatus Kuenenia sp. | reverse complement strand
TCGTGACCGACTCGATCAGCTTGAGCATCTCGGTGCCGCCGATCGGCATCGCGGCCACCTTGCGGAGCGCGTCGGGCCGCGCCTGCTCGACGAGCGCCTGTTGCTTCGAGTTCACGAGCAGGATCGCGGGCACCGGCGCGAGGAAGGGATCGGCCGAGAGCTGGTTAAAGGCCTCGAGGGCGCATTCTCCGAGCGTGAGCGTGCTGATCACGAGGCAGTTCGCCGGCAGCGGCGTGGTCGAAAACCGCGCGAGCGCCCGCTGCGGATTTTCCGTGAGCAAGACGCGATAGCCGAGTTTCGTGAAGAAGTCGCGGAGCTTCTGCTGGGCCTGTTCTGCCGACTCCACGAGCATGATGCTGCCGCGGGTGGCGGCCGGCGCGGCGGCCCCCGCCTTCGCGGCTCCGGCCGCGGGCGCGGACTCGCCGCCCCCCGCCGCATGCTTGGCCATGATCGGTTCGAGCGCCCGCCGGGCTTCGGCGGCCGTCTGCCACCGCTGCTGCGGATCGACGTGCATCAGCCGTGCCACGAAATCGACCACGTCGCGGGGCAGATGCGGCGCCCGGCTGCCGAGCGGCTCGACACGCGTGTACCGCTGCGGGTCGGACCGCGCGGACCGATCGCGGGATTCCTCGAGCGCGGGCTGGCCGCAGAGTGCGAGGTAGGCCACGGTGCCGAGGAAGTAGATGTCGCTCCGCACGTCGTCATCCTTCACGCCGGCGAGCTTCTCGAGTGCCGCGTAATCCACCGTCCGCAGCTGGTGCCCCGGATGGTGCCCGCGGCCCCCCGGCTCGTCCACGCCTGCGAGCCCGAAGTCCACGAGCTTCGCCACGCCGGTCGCCGACACGATCACGTTGGATGCCTTCAAGTCGCGATGGGTCACGCCGCGGCGATGGGCGAATTCGAGGCCGGAGAGGAGCTGGTGGATGAGTTCCAACGCCCGCGGGAGATCGAGCGCGCCGCGGATCTTCACGAGCTGCCGCAGCGTCTGTCCCTCGATGAACTCGAGCGTGATGTAGGTGGCGCCCCCCTCGTGCCCCACGTCCTCCACCGCGACGATGTGCGGGTGCCGGAGGCTGCGGCCCATCTCCCCTTCGCGGAGGAAGGCGGCCTGCTTGGCGGCGTCGTTGCTGAAGCGGCTGCGCAGCACCTTCACGGCGAGCATGCCGCCGGTGTCGCGGTGGATCGCGCGGTAGACGCGGGCGAAGGCGCCGGCACCGATCTGATAGAGGATCTTCGCGCGGCCGTAGAAGTAGCCCGTCGTCTCTCCCTTGAGAAGCCGCTCGAGCTGATAGCTGGTGAGCAGTTCGCGGCGAAACAACACCTGCCCGAAGCTGGCGATGTCGGCGGCACCGCCGCCCGCCTCGCGGAGCGCCTCCTCGGCCGCGGATTCCGGCACGAGGTCGAGTTCGACCGCCAACTTCATCAGATCTTCGGCGGTCTCGGGCTTCACGCTGGGGTCGCTCGCTATCAAGAAGCCCCGGGCGGAAGCCCGGGAACACGTCCCGTGCCGTCCTTATCGCGGTGTTTCGCCGCGGCTGCAAGCCCCTCGCCTACCCGCCTTGCCCGGGTTTGCCAATCGCCGCAGATGGTCTGGAGGCGGCGGCCCGCCCGCTGCTACAAGCCGCACCCGCTTCCGCCACTTTCCGCCGCCCATGTTGCGACAGCCGTTTCGTCTCGCGCCGTTCGTCGCGGCCTCCCTGGCCGTCGCGGCCACCGGCCTGCGCGGGGCCGACATCGACGACGGCTTCGAGAGCCCCGAAACGTCGTGGTCGCTGGCCGAGTCCGACGCGGTGCCGAAGCTCGCCGTCCATGAGCGGACGCCCGCCGCGCCCCATCGCGGCAGCCGTTGCGAACGCCTGCAATTCTCCGCCAGCACAGGCACGGTACTCCGCCTGCAGATGCCGCTCGGCCGGCTCGCCGTGATCGACGAGCTTGCGTGCGGCGTGTGGGTGCGGGCCAGCCGCCCCGACGTGCGGGTCTCGGTGCGGATCGTCCTTCCCGGCGCGGTGTCGCGGAAGACGGGCCGACCCGTGGAAACGCTCGTGCCGGGCACGGTGTCGACCGACATCGATCGCTGGGAACTGCTCGAAGTGCGGTCGCTCCCGCAGCGGCTCGCCGGCCAGCTGCCCGCGCTGCGGATGGAGCATGGCGCGAGTGTCGTGGCCGCCGGGGCCGTGGCCACGCATCTGGTGCTCGACGTCTACACCGGTCCGGGCGGCTACGACGTGTCGATCGACGATCTTCACGTGGCCGGCGCCGTGCCCGCGTCGGCGGTGCCGCCCCGGCGCGGCGACGCGATTCAGGATCCGCTCGTACAGCCGGTCGCGGCCGAGGCTGCGGTGGCGAGTGATGCGACGGCGGCCGTCGTATCGACCGATCCACCGGCCGGCATCACCCGCGGTGTGCTGGAGGTGGACGGACTGCCGTTCTTCCCGCGGTCGCTCGATCACAACGGCGAGCCGCTCGCCTCGATCGCGGCGCTCGGCTTCAACTGCGTGCGGCTGGCGGCACCGGCCGGCGGCGACCTGTTGGCCGAGGCGCGGCGGGCGGGGCTGTGGGTGATCTGCCCGCCGCCGGAGATTCCCGATGTGGATGTCCGCGACCTCGAGTCGATGCCCACGCTCCGCAACTGGGATCGGGTGCTCATGTGGGACATGGGCAGCGGGCTGGCCGCGCCGGATCTCGAATCGCTGGCCGAACGGGCGCGGCGGGTGCGGGCCTGCGACCTGCGGGAAGGGCGGCCGCTGATCGCGGCGCCGGAGTCGAGCCTGCGGGCGCTTTCGCGGCACGTCGATCTGCTCGTCGCGCGGCGCACGGTGCTCGGCACGAGCCTCGAACTCATCGACTACCTTCGCTGGCTCCGCGAGCGGCCGCGGCTGGCCCGCCCCGGCACGCCGCTGCTTGCGGAACTCGCCACGGAGATCGATCCCCGGGCGGCGCGGCAGGCGGCGGCGATCGCGGGGGTGGGTGGGCAAGGGCTCGCCGTCGATCCCGAGAGCCTGTCGCTGGCCGCGCTCTCGGCGGTGGCGGCGGGCGCCCGTGGCATCCTCTTTTCGTCGAGCACGCGGATCGACGCCGACGACGCGGAGGCGCGGAAGCGGGCGGCCGCGGCCCGGGAGATGAACCTGCGGCTGAAGGTGCTGGAGCCGTTCGGGGCGGCGGGCCGGTTCGCGGCGCAGGCCCATTCGAGTGATCCCGAGGTGCAGGCCGTCGTGATGGAGGCGGCGCGGGCGCGGGTGGTGATGGTCTGGCGGTGCGTGCAGGGCTCGCAGATCGTGGCCCGGCGATACGGCGGGGCCGACATGCCCAGCGACGACGTGCCGCTCACGGTTCTGGTGCCGGGCGTGCCCGAGGCGCATCAGGCCTGGGAGATCGCACCGGGCGGGCTCAAGCCCCTGCGCCAGCAGCGGGTGACCGGCGGCGTGTCGATCACGCTCGACTCGTTCCTCACGCAGTCGCTCGTGCTCATCAGCGGCGAGCCGGCGGTGACGGCCCACGTGCAGGAGCGGATTCGCGAACTCGCGCCGGTGGAGTTGGTCTCCGCGCGGTCGCTGGCGTCGGTGGCGCTGGCCGATGCGGCGACGCTCCTGGGCCGGCTGCCGCCGCAGGCGTTCAGCGGGCCGCCGCCGGTGGCCGCCGGGCCGATGCTCTCGACGGCCAACCAACTCGCGGCCGAGGGGGAGGCCTACGTCGGCCGCGATGCGGGCGTGGCGATCGCCCGGCTGCGCAAGGCGGCGGCGATCGCGGGGCAGTTCGAGCGGCGGATCTGGGAGAACGGCGTGCATGCGGATGGGTCGATGGTGGCCAGTCCGCTCGTGTCGTCGGATGCGGCGCTCGCGGAGCACTGGCGGTTCGTCGAGGCCCGCACCTCGGCGGTGCCGGGCGCGGAGCTGCTGCCGGGCGGCGGCATGAACGCGATCGAGGATCTGGCCGGCAACGGCTGGCGGCATTTCGTGCAGCCGCTGCCCGAGATCAGGACGGCCGTCGAGATTGCGAAGGCGTCGCCGGCCGCGGGGGCGGGCTGCCTGCGGATCACGGCGGGGCCGAAGGATCAATCGGCGGCGCCGCTGGTGGTGGAGACGCCGCCGGCCTGGGTGACCACGCCGCCGCTCTCGGCGCCCCCCGGGCGGCTGCTCGAGATCTCGGCGCGGGTGCGGGTGGAGAAGCCGATCGTGGGGAGCGTGGATGGGCTGATGGTGTTCGACTCGCTCGGTGGGCCGGCGCTCGCGGAGCGGGTGGGGCCGACGAAGAGCTGGCGGCGGCTCGTGCTCTATCGGATCGTGCCGCCCGACGGCGGCGACGAGCCGTTCACGGTGACGTTCGCGCTCACGGGACTCGGGGCCGCGGAGATCGACGAGGTTTCGATCCGGCCGCTCGAGCGGGGTGCGGCGGGCGTGGTGGCGGTGCCGCCGCCGGCGCCGGCCGGCGACGCGGGCAAACAGTTTCCGTCGCCGCAGCAGTTGCTCGTGAGTGCGCCGGTGCCGCCGGCGAAGCCGGTGGATGCTGTGCCGTCGAGCGTCGCATCATCGCCGACATCTCCGCCACCGCCGGCGACCGCACCACCCGCTGCTCCGGCCGCCGCGCCGCAGTGGCCGGGCATGAAGCTCGAGTGGCCGCAGCTGCCGTTCGGTCAATCGTCAAACGCGCCTCCGCCGGGCCCCGGCGGCGGCACGATCGACCCGTTCAAACGCGCCCGCTCCGCGCAGCCGTAATAAGCCGGGGCACCGCCGTCCCATACAAGCCCC
>CAZXIG010000231.1:0-4755 GCA_964640405.1 uncultured Candidatus Kuenenia sp. | reverse complement strand
CGTGGCCGAGCCCGCAGGCGACCGTCACGCGAAGCGTCTTGCCCGCCGACCAGCCGCCGGCATGCGACATGGCCGCGAAGGGCACGTAGTGGTCGGGGCCGAGCAGCGTGTGGATCGCTCCGATGGAGACCGCCGTGGCGGACAACGCGATCGTTTCGAGGGCGAGCGTCTCGGTGGACATGCAGGTCCTCTCCCGAGCGCGTCGCTGCGCAAACTTCCGGGCGATCCTTGCCCCGTGCCACCCCGGCACCCATCGCGACCTGCGACCATCGGCATGCTACGCGTCACACTTCGCGAATACGAATACTCGAAATGGAAGCCCGACAAGATTGGACGCCGCGCATACAATCGGCCACCACGCGACACTTGGTCGGCTGCAGAGGATCGAACGGGGGAGACTGATGCACGAGCTCTCGATCGCCACTCGCGTGGTGGAACTCGCCGTCGGGCACTGTCGGGCGGCCGGAGCTGAACGGGTCACGGCCGTCACGCTCCGCATCGGCCGCCTGGCCTGCGTCCACGAAGATGCCCTGCGGTTCAGCTTCGACCTCGTTCGCGAGGGCACGCCGCTGGCGGCTGCCGATCTGCGGATCATCGACGTGCCAGTGACAGTCTGGTGCCCCGCGTGTGCCACCGAACGCGAGCTTCCGGGCATCCAGCAGTTCGCCTGCCCCGCCTGCGGCACGGTCACGGGCGACATCCGCGCTGGGAAGGAGCTCGACCTCGACTCGCTCGAACTCGAAGCCCGGCTCGAAGGCCCGGAGGCCGCCACGCCATGATCGAGCCTCGCATCCTGCAGGTCCGCACGAAGATCCTCAAGAAAAACGACGAGCTCGCCCGGGAGATGCGCCGCATCTTCGAGGACGCCGGCGTCCTCGTCATCAACATGGTGTCGAGCCCTGGCACCGGAAAGACGGCGTTCCTCAAGGAGACGCTCGCCCGGCTGCACGCCCAGGCCGAGCCCGTGGCGGCGGTCGTGGGCGACCTGGAGACCGACAACGACGCCCGGCGACTAGCGGAGAGCGGGGTACCCGTGCGGCAGATTATGACCCACGGCCTCTGCCACCTCGAGGCCGACATGGTGCAGACGCACCTCGAGGGCTGGAGCCTCGCCGATCTCCATTACCTGTTCATCGAGAACGTGGGCAATCTCGTCTGCCCCACGAGCTGGGATCTCGGTGAATCGGTGCGGCTCGCCCTACTCTCGGTGACGGAGGGAGAGGACAAGCCGCTCAAGTATCCGGGCCTGTTCAACACCTGCGACGTGGCCGCGATCACGAAGATCGATCTGGCGGCGGCCTGCGAGTTCGACCTTGCGGCGGCCCGATCCAATATCGAGGCCGTACGGCCGGGCATCCGCATCCTCGAAACATCGGCGAAGACGGGCATCGGGCTCGACGAATGGCTCGGGTACCTCGCGGCACGACGCGAGTCGCTCCTCGCCGAGTGACCCCCGAGCTTCCGCCCGGGGCTTGTATGGCGACCGTCCGCCACGGTGTACGCTTCTCCCCATGCAGCACCTCTCGATCTCAGCCAGCGTCGCCTCGGCCCTCGCGGCGGGAAGCCCCGTCGTCGCCCTCGAGACCACGCTCATCACCCACGGCCTGCCGCAGCCCGATGGTCTCCAGGTCGCCGCCGAACTCGAGGCCGTCGTCGCGGCGCACGACGCCCTGCCCGCAACCATCGGCATCCTCGACGGCGTGATCCGCGTCGGCATGACCGCGGCCGAACTCGCGAGGCTCGCGGCCACGCGGCACGTCGCGAAGGTCAATCCCAGCAACCTCGCCGCGGTGCTCGCCGCGCGGGAGAGCGGCTCCACCACCGTGGCCGCCACGCTGCTCGCGGCCGAGCGGGCCGGCATTCGCGTGTTCGCCACCGGCGGCATTGGGGGCGTGCACCGCCAGGCCGAGGTGACGGGCGACGTGTCGGCCGACGTCTTCGCCCTCGCCCGGCATCGCGTGGCCGTGGTCACGGCCGGGGCGAAGGCCGTGCTCGACATGCCGCGGACCGTCGAGCTGCTCGAAACGCTGGGCGTGCCCGTGCTCGGCCACGGCACCGACGAGTTTCCGGCGTTCTACCGCCGCTCGAGCGGCCTCCGCGTCGATCGCCGCTGCGACACGGTCGCGGAGCTCGCCGCCGCCGTGCGGCTGCACTTCGAACTCGGCCCGGGAACCGGCGTCGTCGTCGCCAATCCGATTCCGCCCGAACACGAGATGCCGCAGGATCTCTACGAGGCGGGCCTGGCCGCAGCCCTCACCGCCGCCGACGAGGCTGGCATCCGCGGCCGCGAGGTGACGCCGTTCCTGCTCGACCGGATGCGGGCGTTGACCGCGGGCGCGAGCATCGCGGTCAATCGGGCGCTGCTCGTGCACAACGCGACCGTCGCCGCGCAGCTCGCCGTCGCGCTCGCACGCGGTGACCGTTCGGCATGACGGCCATGCGTCATAAAAGCCCCCAGGCGCAAGCCGGGGGATAATCCGCGCCGTCTCAGGCCCGACGTCCGCGGTTTTGCTTGCAGCCGCATCATCCCCCTGCTTGCGCATGGGGGCTTGTATGAAGATTTCTATCCTCGTGCTTGCGCATAGCCACCCCCTGCCCGAGCGCGAGCCCGCCGTCGTTCGGGGGCACCACGCGGTGCATCACCACCCGAAACCCGGCCGCTGCGAGCGAGGCCGACGCCAGCTCGACGAGCACCGCATTTTGAAACACGCCCCCCGTGAGCCCCACGGTCTCACCCGCCCCGCTCGCCCGCAGCCGCGAACAGATCTCGACGATCATCGCGGCAACGCCCGCATGAAACCGGGCCGCGATCCGCTCGGCCGGCACGCCTGCGACGGCATCGCTGGCGACCGCCGCGACGACCGGTCGCCAGCCGATCCGGAGCGCCGGCACCCGTGCACCGGTGCCATCGGTCCCATCGTCTCGTGCGCCATCCTGCTCGCCGACGCAGCCCTCTGGAAGCTCGAACCCATAACGCCCCGCATCCGCCTGCCCCGCCGCCAGCGCCTCGAGGTTCAAGGCCGCCTCCGCCTCGTATGACACCTCGTGCCGCACGCCCGCGAGCGAGGCCACGGCGTCGAACAGCCGCCCCATGCTGCTCGTCGCGACGCAATTCAGCCTGCGTTCGAGCTGGTGCCGCAGCACGGCGGCCCCGTGAGCCGCGCGGAGCGACGGCAGCCGGTCGTCCCAGGGAACGCCCGCCGCGTGCAGCATCGCGAGCGCGGTCCGCCACGGATGCCGGATGCTCGCATCGCCGCCCGGCAGCGGAAAGTGATCGAGGTGCGCGGCCCGCCGCAGCCCACGGCCGTCGCCGACGAAGAACTCGCCCCCTTGGATCGTGCCGTCGCGGCCGAAGCCGGTGCCGTCGAAGCAGACGCCGATCAGCGGCTCGGCATCCGTCAGCCCCGCCTCGGCGCAGAGAGCCGCCACATGGGCCTCGTGATGCTGCACTTGCACGAAGGGGATGCCCCGCTCCGCCGCGAACCGACGGGCCCATTCGGTGGAGAGATAGCCGGGATGCAGGTCGGCCGCCACGGCCTCGGGCTCGACGCGAAACAGCCGGAGCAGATGACCGACCGTGCGGCCGAGTGCGTCGAGCGTCTCGAGATTGCCGAGGTCGCCGATGTGCTGGCTCAGGAAGGCGTGGTCACCGCGGGTGATGCAGACCGCCGACTTGAGCTCGCCCCCCACCGCCAGCACGCTAGGGCCATCGCCCCGCAGCGGCACCGGCAGCGGCGCATAGCCCCGCGATCGCCGGATCGGCAGCACGCCCCCGGCCACGCACCGCACCACGGAGTCGTCGCAGGCCATGTGGATGTCGCGGTCGTGAAACAGAAACCCGTCTGCAATCGGCCCGAGTAGCCGCGCCGCATCCGCGTTGTCGCTCACGATCGGCTCCTCGCTGAGATTCCCCGACGTCATCACCAGCGGCGGCAGCCCCGCCACGAGCAGATGATGCAGCGGCGAATACGGTAGGAGCACGCCGACGAAGTCGTTTCCCGGTGAGACTTCCCGGGCAAGACCACCTCCAATCGAACCGTCGCGACTGCATTGCAATCGAGAAACGGGAGGCGAGCGGGTCGGCGTGAGGATGCCGAGCGTGGCGTGCGGCCGCCAGCGAGGCAACTCATGCCGCCCGCGAGCCGGCTTTGGCCCATCGAGGTCACCCCACGAATCCCGGATACGCTCAAACTCTCCGCCACCGTCTGCGAAAGCTGCATCGAGCTTCCGCAGCAGCACGATCGGCCGCTCCCGGCTCTCGAGCAGCCGCTCTTCGTCGGCGGTCAACCGGGCGAGCGCCCGGGCCGCCGCCACGCTCCCCACCATGACGGCCAGCGGCTTCCCCATGCGGTGCTTGCGTTCCCGCAGCCGCGCGACGGCCGCGTCGTTCGTCGCATCGCAGACGAGATGAAAGCCGCCGATGCCCTTGAGAGCCAGCACGCCGCCCGATAGGAGCAGCTCGCGGGCGGCCTCGATCGCGGCCCTGGCCACAACATCGGCCCGCGGCCGCTCGACGACGACGTTGCCCGCAGGACAAAACCACACCGTCGGCCCGCAGGCCGGACAGGCATTGGGCTGGGCATGGAACCGCCGGCTTTCGGGAGCGTGATACTCCGCCGCACAGGCCGGGCACATTGCAAATGCCCGCATCGTGGTGGCAAAGCGGTCGTATGGGAGATCCTCAATGATCGTGTATCGCGGGCCGCAGTCGGTGCAATTCGTGAAGGGATAGCCGTGGCGGCGATCGCCGGCATC
>CAZXIG010000230.1:0-4855 GCA_964640405.1 uncultured Candidatus Kuenenia sp. | reverse complement strand
CGTCGTACATGATCGCCACGCGTCACCCCACCGGCTCCCGCCGGGGGCTTGTGGGGAAACCCGCGCCATCCGTCACCCCGCCGGGGCTTTTTTGGCGGGCCGCGAGGGCCTACCGTGGGATTCATCCGGGGTGCGCTAAAATCTTGTGATGGGAGAGGCTATTCCACACCGTTCGACGCCGGGCAGGCTGCCCGCCGTGCCGTTTTCGCGGCTGGCGGCCGCGGGCCTCGTGCTGCTTTTTGCTGCCGCGGGCTGCGGCAACCCCGAAATGGGCCGCGTTTCCGGCCGAATCACCAACGGCGGCAAGCCGGTGGCGGGGGTGGAGGTGATGTTTTATACCCCCAACCGCCCTGTCGCCCGGGCTGTCACCGATGCCGACGGCCGATACACGCTCTCCACCCGGCGGCTCAACGACGGGGCCTACGCCGGCCGCCACAAGGTTGCGATCGAGCCGAAATTTAACCCGGACGGCAGCGAGGTCTCTCAAGGAGGCACAGTCGCCCCCAACGTGCGCGACCTCGCCACTACGCCGCTAGAGGCCGAGGTGGTGGCCGGCAAGTCCAACACGTGCGACCTCGACATCGCAACCGCGAAAGGCTCGGGCTCGAAATGAAACGCCTGCCATCCAGCCGGAGTTGCATGTGCTTCCGGGCCTCGCCGGCCCGCCCGAGCCGCGTGCTGTCGCCTCTGCGGCGCGGTGGCCTCACGCTCGTCGAGCTGCTCGCCGTGATCGCGATCATCGGCCTGCTCGTGGGGCTGTTGATGCCCGCGATCCAGAGAGCCCGGGAAAGCAGCCGCCGTACGACATGCACGAGCAATATCAAGACGCTTGCCCTCGCTTCCCTCTCCCACCTCGAGCACATCGGCACATTTCCTTCGGGCGGCTGTCAGGGGGGGCAGGGCATTTCAGGGCCCTTTAAAATCGGAGCAAGAAATGGCTTTGCCGAAGAACAGGCGGGCGGCTTTTTCTTCAATATCTTGCCGTTTATGGAGCTGGATTCGCTCCGAAATCTTGGCTCCAACGCGAAATCGGAAAGCCCTCCGGTAATCGGCTGCCCGACGACCATCGCTCCCGGCGTCGCGGCGGTGAACCCCGCCGGGGAAAAACTGGGCGTCGCCTGCTACTCCGGTTCATACGGAAGCCAGCCAAGGCATGCTCCAGTTCTGACTGGGACCACGCCGGACGGCCGTACGGTCCTCGTTACCGGCGCAACGAGTTCGGGTGAGGTGTATCTGTGGGATTTGCCGAAGGAGGTACGAGAGGCCACGTATCCGTCGTTCACCAACTACGGCCACCGTGTTGGCGGAAACCAATGGAGGTTTAACGACGGAGTCATCTGCACCTTCGGCCGAGTGCGGGCGGCCCACGTGACCGACGGCCTGGGCAACACGCTCCTTTGCGCCGAGCGGCCTGTTCGCGTCCAGAACGTGTACGCGTGGACTAGCAACGACAATCCTCCCGACACCGGGAATACCAACGGTGGCGGCTGGGTGTCCAACTCTGGCTGGTGGACTCCATTGAGCAGCAGGCCGCCTCAAATGTTCATTCAGGGCTTCCCGTACACCGGCGTCAGCGTCGGCGGCTTCGGCAGCCGCCATAGCGACACGTTCGCCGCCGCCTTCTGCGACGGCAGCGTGCGGCACGTGGGGTTCGAAATCGACGCCGTGACGCTCTGGCCTGCGCTGGGCAGCCGCAATGACCGGCAAATCCTGAATTTGCCCTGGTAGCCCCTGGCGGCTTCCGCCGGGGGCTTTTGGGACGCCCCCGGCCCGGCCCGCCGGGGGTCTTTCCGGGGCCCCGCCCCTGGAAAAACCGCGTTTTCGCCTGGTTTTTCGGGGCAAAAAAATTTTTCTGAATTTTCGCGTGGGATCGGTCCTGCCCGCGCTAATTTCTTTTAGAGGGGGGAGAGCCCCTGACGAACTTTTCGAAAATCCCGGCCCAAACGACGAATTCTCGTCAAAAAAGGCCGGATAGAAGCAAAAGGGCCTGGGAAAATGCTCATCACACGCCGCCCAGCGAAGTGCATTTTTCGGAGAAATCCGCTGAAAAACGCCCTGCTGATCGCAGGCCTGGCCGCGGCTCTGGTCCCCGCCTCCGCCTGGGCGCAGACCACGTCCACGTGGACCTCGAATAGCGACACGAACTGGGGCTCTTCGGGAAACTGGAACAATGGCGTTCCGCTCAGCAGCAGCTCGTTCCGGGCGTTTCTTGTTTCGACCAGCGGCACGGCCAATCCCAACATCGCCACGAGTGCCACCACCGGCAACCTCACGATCAACGGCAGGTTTACGCTGTCCGCGTCGCCCTCGCAGTCACTTACGCTCACGGGCACGGGCGCGGCCGCTGACGCTACCGCGGCTCTCGTCACCACCGGCACCAACACCATCTCCGCTCCGCTCATCTTCGGCGGAAATGGGATCCAGACGGTTCGCAACAACTCCACAAATGGCGGCCCGCTGACTCTCAGCGGCAACATCACCAAGTCCGATTCCGCCGACCTGCAGTTCTCCGCCGGCGGCACGATTACGGTCTCGGGAAACATGAGCGTTGCCGGCAAGGTCGTCAGTTTGGCCAACAATCCGATCCTTTCAGGGTCCAACTCGGTGGGCAGTTGGGAGCTACAAGCCGGAGGATTCACGCTCAACAGCGCCAACGCCCTCGGTTCCAGCGGCGCCATCAACTTCGGTTCAGGTGTTGGATTTCTGACTTTCTCCAGTTCGAACACCACCGACTACTCCTCGCGGTTCACCGTCAGCGCCAACCAGAATTACCGCATCAACCCGGACGGCCAGACGGTGACCTTGGCAACCGCGCTCGCAGGAAACGGCTCGAGCGGCCTTGTGGTCGGAACGAGCCAGTCCAGTACGTCGAGTAACCTCATCCTCACCAACAGCAACAACAGTTTCGCGGGCAGTGTCACGATCCATGGCAGCATCCTGACCGTCGCAGGGATCGGCATGGCCGGTAGCAACAGCCATCTGGGCACCAGCGGGACCATCAACTTCGGCAGTCCTAACTCGACTGCTGGCACCCCCACGCTCGTCTACACCGGGAACGGCGAGACCACAAACAAGGTCATCAACCTGACCGGGAACGGATCCGTTGGCGCGACGATCCGCGCCGACAACGCCAGTGGCCTGCTGAAATTCACCAGCAACTTGATAAGTTCGACGGCAACCGGAGTGAAGACGCTGACGCTTTCGGGCAGTGGCGCGGGCGAATTCGCCGGGGCGATCGCGAACTACACGGGAGCCGGCGGGCCGTTGGCCACTGCGCTCACCAAGTCCGGCGTCGGCACCTGGACCCTCTCCGGCAACAACACCTACACCGGCGAAACAAGGGTGAGCGGGGGCACCCTCGCGTTGACCGGGGCGGGGTCGATTGCCAGCACGGGGGCCGTCAACGTGAATGCCTCCGGCGCCACGTTCGACATCTCAGGGATCACGGCGTCGGGCCTGACGATCGGCTCGCTCGCTGGTTCGACCGGCTCGGTCGTGACGCTCGGCAGCAAGACGCTGACGGTCGGCGACGCGACGTCGACCACGTTCTCGGGCACGATCGGCGGCACCGGCGGCCTCACGAAGGTGGGTGCGGGCACGCTTACGCTCGGCAGTAACTCCGGGTTTAACGGTAACTCGTTCACCGGCGACACGCTCATCAGTTCCGGCACGCTCGTCACCGCCCAGTTTCAAGCTCTCCAATTCAGCGGCCTCGACACGTCGGGCGCCGGCGTATTGGACGCTGGTGGCCCAACCCGCGGCGGACTGAATTTCGGCGGCCTCATCGGCAGCAAGAATCTCACGAACGTGATCGTCAACACTGGCTCAGCTTTCGCCGCCATAACCTTGAACTCGCAGGCCGGCAGAAGCTACGCCTACTCGGGCAACATCGTTGACATCAACGCGGGAACGACAATGGAGCTCCGAAAAAATGGCGTCGGCACGCAGATCCTCTCCGGCTCCAACAGCTACACCGGGGCGACAGAAGTCAATGCGGGCGTCTTGCGGCTCGACAGTGTCAACGCCATCCCCGGCGGCATCGGATCGACGGGTGCCGGTGGAAACCTCAAGTTCGATGGCGGCGTGATCGGCCTCGGCGCCGGCGACTTCACCCGCGCCCTCGGTACCGGCACGAACACCAATCAGGTGAGTTTCACGGCCGCCGGCGCCGGCGGCGGCTTCGCGGCCTACGGCGACAACCGCGTGGTGAACCTCGGCGGCGCGAGCGCAACGGCCACCTGGAACAATGGCAGCTTCGTTCCGACGAACGGCGCGTTGATCCTCGGTGCCGCCGACGCCACCCACATGGTCGATTTCCAAAACCCGATCGCCCTGGGCAACGCTGTCCGCACCGTGCAGGTCAACCGCGGATCCGCTGCCGTGGATGGCCGGCTCAGCGGCGCGTTGACTTCGAGCGGATCGAATGGCGGCCTGACGAAGACCGGTGCCGGCGTGCTCGAACTCACGGCCGTCAACACCTACTCCGGCACGACCACGATCAACGCCGGCCGGTTCCTCGTGAGCGGTGCGGGCAATCTTTCGAACACCGCCCGCGTGGTCGTGAATGGCTCGGGCGCCGACTTCCGTTGGAACTCCTCCACGGCGTTCACCCGGCCGCTCACGATGACGCAGGGCACGATCTCCGGCACCGGCACGATCAGCGCGAATGGCGGTGTGACGATCGGTACCAACGCCATCCTCTCGCCTGGCAACTCGCCAGGCATCCAGGCCTACACCACCGGGCTCACCTGGGCCGGCGGCGGCTCTTATATCTGGGAAATCAACGACTGGACCGGTAATGCCGGCACCGCCTTCGACCAGCTCGCAGTTTCCGGCTCGGCCCTCGACATCACGG
>CAZXIG010000229.1:0-4864 GCA_964640405.1 uncultured Candidatus Kuenenia sp. | reverse complement strand
CAGCCCATCCCGTCGCGCGGGTCGTGTCGCTCGATCCGGCCGTTGCGGCCGGGCTGCCCCGCGCCTTCGGCGCCAGGCCCATCGCGACGCCGAAGGCCACGCAATGGCCTCCGTACGACGGGCCGGCGGCGCCGCCGGCCGGCGTTGCAGTGCCGCCGTCGTTGGCGTTGCATCCCGCACTCGCCGAGCGGCCCGAACTGACGTGGAACGTGGCCGTGCCCGGCGGTCAGCCTTCGGAGCCGATGTCGGCCGAGGCGATGCAGCGGTGGCTCGACGCCGGCGGCCAGACGGGCGCCGAAGTGATTTGGCGGGAAGGCTGGGCCGACTGGGTGTCGATCCGGCTCGTGTTTCCCGAGTGTGTGCCGCCCGCCCCCGGCTGAAGCGGTGAACCGCCCCCGCCGCTGTGTTACATTCCGACGGCCCGTATCACCCCCGGAGAGCATTCCATGAGCAACCGGCACCTGACGACGATCTTCCGCCTGGCCCTGCTGTCGATCGGCGTGGTCGCTGTCTCGAACGGCTGGCAACCGGCGAACGCCCAACCGGCAGTCGCCGAGGGGGCGCTCGCCTTCACGATCGCCGACGACTCGCTCTCGCTCGAGGCGCCCGCCGCATGGAAGCGGGTGCAGCCGAAGTCCAACATGGTCGAGACGGAGTTCTCGATTCCGGCGGCCGAAGGGGATGCCGCCCCTGGCCGAATGACCGTGATGGGAGCCGGCGGCTCCGTGCAGGCCAACATCGACCGCTGGTACGGCCAGTTCACGCAGCCCGACGGCAGTGCGACGAAGGACAAGGCCTCGACGAAGAAGCTCAACGTAAGCGGCTGTGCCGTCACGCTCGTGGACGTCGCGGGCACCTACAAGGATATGCCGGGCGGGCCGTTCGCCGGCGGTCAGGCGGTCGATCGGCCGAACTACCGGATGCTCGCGGCGATCATCGAGGTGCCCGACCGCGGCAGCTACTTCCTCAAGTTCTACGGCCCCGGGGCCACGGTGTCGGCCAATGCCGACGGCTTCCGGAAGATGGTCGAGGGCATGGTTCCGGCGGCCGCCAAATGAAAGTGCAGGCGTTTCTCGAGCACCACGGCATCGCGGGCAACCCGTTCGCCGAGGAAGACGCGCAGAACGACACCGTCTTCAAGCGCACCTGCCTGGAGACGACATTCCATCCGTCGTGGGACAAGATCTACGGCGATCCCGCCGACCCGAGCACGTCGATCGTGTTCGGCGAGAAGGGCTCGGGCAAGACGGCGCTCAAGCTCCAGATGGTGCGGCAGTTCGAGCGGCACAACGCCGCCCACCCCGAGTCGGCCGTGTTCGTCGTGCTCTACGACGATTTCAATCCGTTCCTCGATCGGTTCGTGAGCCGCGTCGGCCCCGGCCGGCCGGTGGATCGCGTGCTCTCCCAGTGGAAGCTCTGGGACCACATGGACGCCATCCTCGCGCTCGGCGTCACGCAGCTGGTTTCGCAGCTCATCGAGCCGGCGGGCAAGGCGGTGAAGTTCTCGCGGCCGCAGGCCCGCGACCTTGCGCTCCTGGCGGCCTGCTACGACCAGTCCACCGCCGAATCGTTTCCGACGCGGTGGCGGCGGCTGCGGAGCCGCACGGGCTACCGCAACTGGCTCGCCCTCTGGCCGCAGGCACTCGCCGGCGTCGGCACGGCCGCGCTCCTCGCGGCGGTCGTCTACGGGATCGTCCGCGGTGAGCTCGGCTGGACGCGGCAGTGGTGGCCCTGGCTGCTCGCGGCCGGCACGTGGATTCCGGCGGTCCTGCGGCGGGCCCGCACCACCTGGCTCGCCTGGCGAATCGTGCGCAGCATGCGCACCGGCAACCGCACCGTCAGCCAGCTCGCCCGCGCCCTGGCCCGCTTTCCCGAAGTCGATCTCGCGGGCCAGCCCATGCCGGCCCATGCCCGCAGCGACGACCGCTACGAGATGCTCGCCAAGTTTCAGGGCATTCTGGCCGCGGCGGGCTACACCGGCCTCGTGGTGATCGTCGATCGGCTCGACGAGCCGCATCTCATCAACGGCTCGGCCGACCGCATGCGGCAGGTGATCTGGCCGATGCTCGACAACAAATTTCTCAAGTCGACCGCCATGGGCTTCAAGCTGCTCCTGCCGGTCGAACTCTACCGGTTCATCGAGCGGGAAGACGAGCAGTTCAACCAGCGGGCCCGGCTCGACAAGCAGAACCTCGTGCCCTCGCTCGAGTGGTCGGGCGAGACGCTCTACGACATCGCCTCCACCCGCGTGAAGGCCGCGAGCGTCGGCACCCCGCCGGCCACGCTCGCGCAGCTCTTCGACGAGAGCATCGACCAGCGGCGGCTCATCGACGGCCTCCGCAGCCTCCGCGTGCCCCGGCAGCTGTTCAAGTTTCTCTACCGGTTGCTCGTGGCCCACTGCCATTCCCACACCGACGAGCAGCCCGTCTACCGGATTCCGCTGGAGCGGTTCGAGCGGGAGCTGGCCCTCTTCCGCCGCGACCAGGACGCGTTCGACCGGGGATTGGCTCCGCGATAGCGGAACATGAACGACGTCGATCTGCATACGCTCGTCGTGGGCCGGGAGGCGATGGCCTGCCGGTTCGAGGTGGCGTTCAATGCGGGCGAGGTGCCCGACGCGACCGAGTTCGCCCTCGACGCGCTCGACCTCGTCGACGAGATCGAGAACCGGCTCAGCGTGTATCGCGACACGAGCGAACTCGCGCGGCTCAATGCGACGGCCGCGGCCGGCTGGCAGCCCGTTTCATACGACGTGTGCGAACTGCTCGTGCGGGCTCGCGAGCTGCATGCCGCGACCGGCGGCGCCTTCGACATCGCCGCCGGCGCCCTCGTGCGAGCCTGGGGCTTTCTCGCGCGGCAGGGCCGCACGCCCGAGCTGGCGGCGCTCGCGGCGGCCCGGGAGGCGGCGGGCATGCAGTGGGTCGAGATCGATCCGGAGGGCCGCCGCGTCAGGTTTCTGCGCTCGGGCGTCGAGCTGAACCCCGGCGCGATCGGCAAGGGCTGGGCCATCGATCGCGCCCTCGAACGGCTCGTCGACAAAGGTGTGCCGAGCGTGCTGGTGCACGGGGGCTCGAGCAGCGTGCGGGCCGCGGGCATCCAGGGTCCGGCCGTGGCGGGGCGCCGCGGCTGGCGGGTGGGCCTGCGGCATCCGCTGCGGCCAACGCAGCGGCTCGCCACGATCACGCTCGTGGATCAGGCGCTCGGCACGAGCGGTTCGGGCACGCAGTTCTTCATCGACCGCGGCCGGCGGCTCGGCCACATCCTCGACCCGCGGACGGGCCTGCCTGCCGAGGGCGTGATCTCGGCGACCGTGATCGCGAGCCGCGCGGCCGACGCCGACGCCCTCGCCACCGCGCTCTACGTGCTCGGCGAGGCGGGCCTCGACACGATCGCCCCGCAGGGCGGCCCCGTGTCGGCCATCCTCGTGCTGCCGGGCGAAGCGGCCGGCTCCGTGAAGCTCCGCCTCGCGAACGTCGCCGAAGGCGTTCTCACACTCGACTCACCACCGGCGTGGCAATGATTCCCAAAAAGCCCCGGGCGGAAGCCCGGGGACGGTCCCCCGGCTCCCGCCGGGGGCTTCTTGATGCACGGCTCCCGCCGGGGCCTTCCGGGACGCATCCGGCTCGGGGCTGCCCGTGCCTGCTCGCCGGCGTTGCTGGCAAGCGAAGCCAGGATGGCGAGAGCGCAGCCAGCATCGAGTGAGCGTAGGGCAGGATGCCCGAAGCGAACGTCCGGCGAGCGGGCACGGGCAGCCCCGAGCCCCGCGACGCGCCGCATCCGCGGAGCGCCGCGGCACGGCCCGCCCCAGGCCTACCGCTTCTCCACCGGCACGAGCAGCACGCTCGACGAGCCGTGGGTGAGCACGGCCTCGGAGGTGCTGCCGAGCAGCCAGCGGGAGAGCGCGTCGGCCGGGGTGCGGCCCATGATCACCAGATCGGTGCCGTCGGCCTTCACCCGCTCGAGAATCTTCTCACCCGGATTGCCCTGGGCCACGATCGGCTCGTGACCGCGGAAGGCCGGCGGCAGCGTGCCCTGAAACGCCGTGAGCGTGCCGCCGAGCGCGGCCACCTCGGCGTCGTGCTCGTGCTGCCAGGCCGCGGCGATGGCGGCCGTGTCGGGATCCCGCAGCCGCTGCTTCACCCATGCGGGCACGGGCCCGGCGAGCATCGCCTCCGTGACGCCGATCACACGGCCGTCGGTGTCGGTCGGCCAATGCAGCTGCTGCACGACGCCCGCCACCGCGGCGGCACTCGCCGGATGATGTCCCACGAGCACCCGCAGCCCACGGCCTGCCGGGGGTGCCGCGCGGGCCACGAGCACGGGGAGATGGGCCCCGTGCACCACCGCTCGCGACACGCTGCCGAGCAGGAAGCTCTCGATCGCGCCGTGACCGCGGGCGCCGACCACGAGCAGGTCGGCCTTCGACCGGGCGGCCGCGTCGAGGATGCCCACGGCCGCCGTCTGTGAATCGGTGATCAGCTCCGGCTCGCGTGCGAACCCGGCCGGCAGCAGCTTCGAGGCTTCTTCGCGAACCGCCGCGATCGCCCCGTCGATCACCGCATGCGACTTGCCGGGCAGCTGCCGCTCCAGCTCCGTGGCCGAGAAATACACCGCCACGGCGTCGGTGGTGGGATTGACGAGCCGGCCAACCAGCTTGACGGCATCGAGCGACTTGGGCGAACCATCGACGGCGACGAGAACTTTCATGCGAGCGATTCTCCGGGTGACGTGCGACGACATTCTAGCACTTCATCAAAGCCCGCAGGCGCGACCCGGCGAATAAAACTCCTCGTGCAAGCCCCCAGGCGCGAGCCGGGGGATCTTCATACAAGCCCCCAGGCGCAAGCCGGGGGATAAAACGCGT
>CAZXIG010000228.1:0-4888 GCA_964640405.1 uncultured Candidatus Kuenenia sp. | reverse complement strand
TTGACGTCGTAGCAGAGGATGGCGTCGCCTTCGCGGAGGTAGAGGCGGCCGTCGACGATGACGGCGTGGGCCCAGCTGGGGCGGTCGCCGCTACCCGGTACCTGGAAGGACGAGACCTCCGTGTAGGCCGCGGGATCGGCCTTTACGAGGGAGAGCGTGCCGTCGGAGTAGCGGATGTAGAGATGGCCGTCGGCGGCCAGCACGCTCGCCGAGTTCTTGCCGCTGCCCCGCTCCTTCCAGGCAAGCTTGCCGGTCATCAGCTCGGCACAGAACGGGATGCCCTTGTCATCGGAGTCGCCGTAGAGGTGGTCGCCCACGAGCACGATGCCGCCGTGCTTGTTGGCGAGATCGGTGTTGAGCGGATAGACCTCCTCGACCTTCACGCTCCCGTCGGCCGCAGGCACCTGTCGGAGCAACGCGCCCCCGCGCTTGTAGCCGGCGGCGAAGAACACGAGGTCGTCCCGCACGATCGGCGTCGGGATCACGGCGGTCGTGCGGTCGATCGGGTAGGTCCAGAGGAGCGTGCCGGTGGCGGCATCCACGCCGAAGGCACCGCCGGCCGTCGTCTGCACGTAGATCTTCCGGCCACCGACCTTCGCGGTCACGACCGACGAGTGGCCGGCACCGGGATCGCCGGGCACGCTGCACGACCAGAGGAGCTTGCCCGTGCGCTTGTCGAGCGCGGCGAGCGTGGCCTTCTCGCCCCCCGGCGTGCAGACGAGCGTGTCGCCGTCGATCGTCACGCTCTCGCTGTAGCCCCAGCTGTCTCCCTTCGTGCCGCCGAGGGCGCCCTTGAGATCGACGCGAAACAGCTCGCGGCCGTCGGCGACGGAGCAGGCCAGGAGCATGCCGAAGGGGGAGAGCACGTAGACCCGGTCGCCATCCACCGTGGGCGTGCTGCGGGAGCTTTGCCAGGTCGGCTGGCCGTCGGTCCAGGCCGCGCCGGTCTTCGTCTTCCAGAGCTGCCTGCCCGAGGCACGGTCGAAGCACGACAGGTATTCGTCCGTGTCGTCGGCCGTCGAGAGGCCGTCGCCGAGCGTGAAGATTCTCTCCCCAGCGATCGCCGGGCTGGCATAGCCGCGGCCCGCGCCGGCCGTCTGCCAGACGAGGGGCGGGCCGTCCGCGGGCCACGATTCCAGCAGGTCGGTGTCGGGCGCCACGGCGGTGCGGCCGGTGCCGCGGAAGGTGGGCCAGTCGGCGGCGGAAGCCGTCGCGGCTGTCAGGGCGATGCCGCCGATGATCACCGCGGCGGGGTGGAGAATCGACATCATGGGAGAGGCTCCGGGGCAAAACCAGCTCGTCTCTCGGGCCAGCCGCGGTACGGATGGCCTCGTGCAACCGCGATGTATAGTAGCGATTCAGTCGAACCCATCGCGAGGAGCCGATTCGTGACGAGTGCAGCGGAGAACGAAGCCCTGTTCGGGAAGCGGGTGACGGTCGAGCAGGTCGAGGAGGGGCATGAACTGGCCCCGAAGTTCGACGCCCAGGGGCTCATTCCCTGCGTCACCACCGACTTCCATTCGGGCGAGGTGCTGATGGTGGCGGTGATGAATCGCGAGGCCCTCGCGAAGACGATCGAGACGGGCGAGGCCCACTACTGGAGCCGCAGCCGCCAGCAGCTCTGGCACAAGGGGGCCACCAGCGGGCTCATCCAGAAGGTGGCCGAGATGCGGATCGACGACGACCAGGACTGCGTCTGGCTCCGGGTCGAGATCGCCGGCGGCGCCAGCTGCCACGTGGGCTACCGCTCATGCTTCTACCGCAAGGTGCCGGTGGGCGCGGAGCGGGCCAAGGGCGGAGCCCTCGAGTTCCTCGAGCACGAGAAGGCCTTCGACCCGAAGGCGGTCTACGGCGACGCACCGAACCCGACGCAGCTGTAGGGCCCCGCTGCACGATCCCCCGGCTCGCGGCTGGGGGCTTGTATGCGTTTGGGGCGACTCCGTTCCCATCCAAGCCCCCAGGCGCGAGCCGGGGGATGATCCGGGCCGCTTCGGGATGGATGCCGCAATATCCCCCTGCTTGCGCATGGGGGCTTTTATGATGCGAGTTCCCCATCCAAGCCCCCAGGCGCGAGCCGGGGGATGATCCGGGCCGCTTCGGGATCGACGTCGGTCACCCGTAGTGCTTGGCGATCCAGTCGCGGTAGGCGCCGCTGGTGACGTTGGCCACCCACGGCTGGTGATCGAGATACCAGCGGACGGTGCGGCGGATGCCGGTCTCGAAGGTCTCGGCGGGCGACCAGCCGAGCTCGCGATGGATCTTGCGGGCGTCGATCGCATAGCGGCGGTCGTGGCCGGGGCGATCTTTCACGTAGGTGATCTGCTCGGCGTATGGCTTGCCGTCGGCGCGGGGCCGCTCCTCGTCGAGGATCCGGCAGAGCGTGTGCACGACGTCGATGTTGGCTTTTTCGCTCGAGCCGCCGATGTTGTAGACCTCGCCGGGGCGGCCGGCCGCGAGCGCGCGGCGGATCGCGGCGCAGTGGTCGCCAACGTAGAGCCAGTCCCGCACCTGCCGGCCGTCGCCGTAGATCGGCAGCGGCTTGCCGGCGAGCGCGTTGGCGATGACGAGCGGGATCAGCTTCTCGGGAAACTGCAGCGGCCCGTAGTTGTTGGAGCAGTTGGTCGTGACGACGGGCAGGCCGTAGGTGTGGTGGTAGCCGCGGACGAGATGGTCGGAGGCCGCCTTGCTCGCCGAGTAGGGGCTGTTGGGCTGGTATTGGTTGGTTTCGGCGAACGGCGGGTCGTCCGGGGCGAGCGAGCCGTAGACCTCGTCGGTGGAAACGTGCAGGAAGCGGAAGGCGTCGCGGTCGGCGGCCGACAGAGCCGACCAGTGGGCCCGCGCGGCCTCCAGGAGCCGGAACGTGCCCACGATGTTGGTCTCGATGAAGTCCTCGGGGCCGTGGATCGACCGGTCGACATGGCTCTCCGCCGCGAAGTGGACGATCCCGCGAATCCGATGGGTGGCGAGCAGCCCGGCCACGAGCTCGCGGTCACCGATGTCGCCGCGGACAAACACGTGCCGCGGGTCGCCCTCCAGACCGGCGAGGTTTTCGAGGTTTCCCGCGTAGGTGAGCTTGTCGAGGTTCACGACCGGCTCGCCGCCGCCGGCCAGCCAGTCGATCACGAAGTTGGAGCCGATGAAGCCGGCGCCGCCGGTGACGAGGATCATGGGGGTGTTCCGTGCCTGGAAACGCGGCGACCGGACGACTGTGTCGGGCCCGCGAGCGAGGTATAGTTTACCGGTTTCCCGGCCTTCTGAGGGCACCTCCATGCACGAGCCCGCCACCACCCAGCTATCGCTCATCCGGCAACTCACGTTCTGTGCCGGCCACCGGCTCTACCGGCACGAGAGCAAGTGCGCGTTTTTCCACGGCCACAACTATCGGGTGGACGTCGAGGTGGTGGGCGACTCGGGGGGGTGCGAGGTGGACGACGTGGGGCGGGTCGTCGATTTCTCGCTCATCAAGAAGCGGATGCTCGGCTGGCTCGACGCCAATTGGGACCACGCCTTCCTCGTGTTCGAGGAGGATGAAAATGCGTTGGCCGCGGTGCGGATGGTCCAGCCGACCAAGTATTTCGTGATGCCCTGGAACCCGACGGCCGAGAACATGGCCCGCTACCTGCTGGAGGTCGTGGCCCCGAGCGTGCTCGGCGATCTCGGCGTCGTCGCCCGGCGGGTGGCCGTGTGGGAGACCGACGAGTCGTGCGCCGTGGCAACGCTCGTGGGCGAACCAGCCGGCACCGCGCCGACCCTGGCCGCGGCCGTCTACGTGGATGCCCGCTAGCCATGCAGCACCACGGCTCTTTTCCCGCGACCCGCCTCCGCCGCAACCGACAGCACGAGTGGCTGCGGCGGGCCGTCGCAGAGACCTCGCTTTCGCCGGCCGACCTCGTCTGGCCGCTGTTCGTGCACGACCACAAGGCCGCGGCGGCCGTGCCGAGCATGCCGGGCGTGGAGCGGCTCTCGATCGACGGGGTGGTGAAGGCGGCCGAGCGGGCGGCGGCGCTCGGCATTCCGGCGGTAGCGCTGTTTCCGGTCGTCGATGCGGCCCTGAAGACGGATGATGGCTCGCAGGCGGTCGATCCGGAAAACCTCGCCTGCCGCACCGTCCGCGCGATCCGGCGCCGGCTCGGCGACTCGCTGGGCATCATCTGCGACGTGGCCCTCGATCCCTATACGACCCACGGCCACGACGGTCTGTTGCGGGACGGCCGGATCCTCAACGACGAGACGGTGGACGTGCTCTGCCGGCAGGCGGTGGTGCTCGCGGAAGCGGGCTGCCAGGTCGTCGCCCCGTCCGACATGATGGACGGCCGCGTGGGGCGGATCCGCTGGGCGCTCGACGCCGCGGGCCGGCAGGACGTCTGCATCCTCTCCTATGCGGCGAAGTATGCCTCGGCGTTCTACGGGCCGTTTCGCGACGCGGTGGGCAGCCATCAGGCGCTCGGCACGGCGAAGGCCCTGGGGGTCGGCGACAAGAAGACCTACCAGATGCATCCGGCGAATGCCGACGAGGCCCTGCGCGAGGTGGCGCTCGACATCGCCGAGGGGGCCGACATGGTGATGGTGAAGCCGGCCGGCACCGCGCTCGATATCATTCATCGGGTGAAGCGGGAGTTCGGCCTGCCGACGTTCGCCTATCAGGTGAGCGGCGAGTATTCGATGATCCAGGCGGCCGCGGCGGCGGGCTGGCTCGACGGGCCGAAGGCGGCGCTGGAGAGCGTGCTCGTGATCAAGCGGGCTGGGGCCGACGGCATCCTCACCTACTTCGCCCCCGCGATCGCGGAAGCGTTGCGGGAGCGAACCGGCGGGTAACCGCCCGTATGCGCATACAAGCCCCATGCGCATAAAAGCCCCCATGCGCAAGCAGGGGGATAATGTGGCCCCC
>CAZXIG010000227.1:0-4912 GCA_964640405.1 uncultured Candidatus Kuenenia sp. | reverse complement strand
GGGGGCTCGTACTCGAAGTCCTTCCACTTCATCGCGCGGCGGAAGGGCTCGATGCGGAGTACCACCTCGCCGTTCTGGAAGATGCGGACGGTGCCGCTCGTCTCGCTCACCGCCACGGCCACGCTGCGGGTGCGGCGGGTGATCGCGGCGGCGGCCCAGTGGCGGGCGCCGAGACCCTTGGCCACCGACACGTTCTCGGCGGAGGCGTCGATGTAGCGGGCGGCGGCCTCGACCGTGGCGTCGCTCCCCACCACGAAGGCGCCGTCGAGCTGGGCGATCTCCTTGATGCCTTCGCGGACCCGAGGGTCGCTCAGGCGGCGCTCCGAGCGGCTGTAGCCGCGCACGGGATCGAAGCCGGCCGAGTGGCTCGACTGCATCACCTTGCGGGAGTCGCCCACGATGAACAGCGTGCCGACGGGTTTGCCCTCGCGCCCCTCGCGGCCGATCTCGACGGCGAGGTCCACCACGAGCTTGAGCGTCTCCAGTGGCACCTTCGTCTCGATGCTGCGGAGGTCGCGGACGGTGAGCTGGCCGAGGTGCTCCTCCAGCCGCAGCACGCTCACCGAGTCGATCACGCCCGCCTCGAAGCCGCTGTAGACGGCCACGACCTGCGCCTCGGGGGGTACCATTTCGGCGGCCACGCATTCGAGCAGCGCCTGGGCGAGCCGCTCGTGCACCGGCAGGCCGCCGACGTCGAGCGTGACCGCGCGGAGGCCGTGGTCGGTGGCGCCGGCCACGTCGGCCTCGTCGGCCGCGGCCACCAGCACGAGCGCCGTGCCCGTCACCTCGCGAACCCGCGCCCAGTCGAGCCGCTGCTCGACCAGGAAGAGGATCGCTTCGGACGTGGTCTCGACCAGCAGACGCGCAGCCGTATCGAGAAGATGCTGGAGCTGCGGCGGCAAGTCGGCTGGGGTCATGGGCGTTCCGCCGGAAGCCTACGTGTGGCCCAGCCGGCGTTCAAGGACGCCGCATCACCGCCGCGCGGGCTTCGTGTCCGCGGCCTCCTTCGGACGGTCGGCCATGAGCGGCTGATCCGCGGCCTTCATCGGGCCGTGGAAGGCCGCGATGCCACCCGGCAGCACCACGCCCCAGGCCCGCTCCTGGTAGATGTTCAGGGCGTGGAGAGCATGGCCGAGCGGACCGAGCTTCCATTCGCGAGAAGGCTCCCGCAGCAGCGCCGAGGAGAGGAATTCGGCGGCCGCGACGACGCGGGGGTCGTAGAGCTGCTCCTGGTCGAGCGACGACACGAGCCATTCGAGGATATGCCCCGTGGTCTGGATCTTGCGGTCGATGTCGTCCTTGCGGTCGGCCGGATACTTGAACCACTCGGTGCTGAACGAGCCGTCGCGGTTCACGAGCTTCGTGAGGGTGAACTGCTGGTAGTCGCGGACGTACTTGTCGGCCCGCAGGTAGACGCCGTCGAGCTGGCCCGTGGCCTTGAGCCGCCGCTGGCAGCCGTAGGCGAGGCCGAAGAGCCGGTGCGTGCCGCCGCAGGGTGCGCCCCGGATCGGCTGCACGATCTCCTCCTCGACGAGCTTGGCGAGCGACCAATCCTTGCCGTCGCGGCTCTTCCACTCCGCGTCGGTCGGGAGATAGTGTGCCAACGAGATGAGGGCGAACGTGAGCTCCGTCTTCTCCTTGCAGGCGAGCTTCTCCTCCTCGATGAGATCGGCGACGGTGAACTGCTTCCCATTGAGCGAGATCGGCGAGTTGGCGGCCACGCGGCACTGCGCGAGGATCGCGAGATACTGCGCCGAATGTCCCTGCACGCCGTAGCCCTTGAGCGCGGTCAGGCGATCCCCCGACGCCGCGAGCATGACCTGGCCGCGGCACCGTCCGCCCATGTTGGACCAGCCGATGGCGTTGACGAGATCGCCCCGCGGTCCACCGACGCGGATCTGCGTCGGGATGCCGAAGGCGATGAAGCCGTGCATGACCTCCCACGGCGTGTTGTCGGCCGTGTTGAGCGGCCGTCGCTGGTAGGTCGCGAGCGTCTGGGCGATCCGCTTCCGCAGGTTCTCGAACCGCACCGTTCGGGGCGGCGGCATGCCGGTGGACTGCAGCCGCGTGGCCACGATCGGCAGCGTCTTGCGGGGCGTGACGACGACGGTCGCGGCGGGCAGCTTCGGAACCGGCGGCTTGGGCACGTAGGTGCGGTCCGCGGCGTCGGCGGCGACCACCACGGCCACGTCGCGAAGCGATTTGCCGAACGCCACCGTTTCAGACCAGGTGGGCAACCGCGTCGGCGAGGTGGACGCGGCTTGGGGCTTCGCGGCCGTCGAGTTGCCGGCGCCGGCCTTGGCCTTGGCCCGAGCGGGCGTGCTCTTCGGGGGCACCGTCGCCTTCGGCAGCGTCGCGAGCCGCTCGAGTTCGGGGAGATCGGCCTCCGACGGCGGCGTGGGGGCCTGGATAAAGGACGGCTCGGGCTCCTTCGGCATCAGGCTCTCGAAGAAGCGGATCGGGCCCCGCATCCGCGAGGGCTCGGCCGCGACCGACGTGCCGGTCAGGCAGGCTGCCGCCAGACAAAGAAACACCCATGGCTGTCCGCGGAAAAAATGGCTCTTCCGCGGACGAGTGGTCGTCGTGGCTGGCATGGACGCTCGAACTGGGGGCAGGTCGTGATGTCGGTGAGGGAGGTATCGGCTCGCCGGGCGCGGAAATCGTTGCTTCCCGAAAATGCAGCAGGGCGGCCGCGACAGCCTGCCCCGACGCCCCAGCCTGCCGGGACGTCAAAAGAGCTTGCGGAACGTCTCGGCGATCGACCAATCGGCGGCGCTGCCCTCCGGATCGGCCGCCCATTCACGCCATTTGTTGACGTCGTCGCCGAGATCGCGGCCGCTGACTTTCTTGAGCGCGGCCACCGCCCGGTATTGCACCGCGGGATCGGAGTCCTCCAGCGCCTTGGCGAGCACGGGGACGGCTTTGGAGTCACCGATTTCGCCCAGACACCGCAGCGCCCGCAGCCTCACGTCGAGCTCCGTGTCGGTCTGGTAGCGGGCGGCGAGCATCTGCACGGCCTCCTCGCCGCCTCGTTTGGCCCAGGCCGAACAGGCGGCCATCCGCACCCGTGGATCCGGGTCCTGCATGGCACCCTTGCAGATCGCGACGGCCAACGCCGTTGGATTCTCGGCCACGGCGTCGAGCATCGCGCACCGCACCCGCGCGTCATGCTCGGCAACCATCGCCGCCGCAATTTCCTCGGCGAACCGTTCCTGTCCAGCCGCGCCGGCCTGCTTCGCCGCCTCCGACTTCTCGGCCAGTTCCTTGATCCGCTGATCGGCGGTCGCACCGTATTGCTGCCGTTCCTTGGCCACCTGCTCCTGGCTTTTCCAGGGCGCCCACGGCGCCCACGTCGCGCAGCCCGCCAGACAGCAGGCCAGGCAGGCAACGAGGGGCAGCCACGGCCGGGCGGCCGGATGGCATGCGGACGCGGCAGGTGACGGGCGATTCATGGCTCGCGGCGCTCCACGGGGAGGGGAACCGTAGCGATCGGGCCGCCGCCGAGGCCAGAGCAATCCCCGCCGTGGTGGCGAGCCCGCTCGGCCCGCTATCTTCCAGGTGAGAAGCCGATTCAGTTCCAGCGGAAACTCCTCCATCATGCCCTCGCCACTGGCGGTTCTCGTGCTCGGACTGGCCGCCGCCGCGACCTACGTCCGCGTCACCGTGAACCAGGCCGACGGCCCGCGGTCGCTCGAGGGACAGGTCGTGGCGGAAGCCGTCGACGGCGGTCTGCTCCTGGAACTGCCGACGCAGCGGTACGTCGTGGTGCAGCCCGGCGAACTGGTCTCGCGGGAGCCGGCACCGCCTCCGGAGCCCGAGTCACCCCGCGAACTCGGCCGCCGGATTCTGGCCGAACTGCCCGCCGGCTTCGAGGTCCATCTCACACAGCACTACATCATCTGCTTCGACACCTCGCGCGACTACGCGAAGTGGGCGGCCACGCTCTTCGAGCGACTGCACGAGGCCTTCGGCAATTTCTGGCGGCAGGCCGGTCTCGAGCTTCACGAGCCCGACCATCCGCTCGTGGTGGTGATCTTTGCCCGCCGCGCCGACTACGAGGCCCATGCGGCCCGCGACCTCGGCGCGGCCGCCGACCGCGTGGCGGGCTACTACAACTTCTTGAGCAACCGCGTCACGACCTACGACCTCACCGGCGGGGCGGCCCAGCGGCGGCCGGGGCGCATCGGCGACGAGATCCTCGCCCGACCGGAGGCGGCGGGACTCGTCTCGACGCTGGTGCACGAGGCGACGCATCAAATGGTCTACAACGCGGGGCTCGCCCAGCGGCTCGCGCCGGTACCCCTCTGGCTCAACGAGGGCATCGCCACGGTCTTCGAGGCCCCCGACATGCGGGCGGCGGGCGGCTGGCGCGGCCTCGGGCAGATCAACCGCGGCCGGCTCGACCGCTTTCGGGCGTCATACCGGCCCGGCAATCTGGAGTCGCTCGTCTGCAATGACGACGCCTTCCGCGCCGCCGACACCGCGGTCGACGCCTACGCCGCCGCATGGGCGCTGACCTGGTTTCTGCTCGAAACCCGCAAGCCTCAGCTCGTCGCCTACGTCCGCACCCAGGCCGCCAAACCGGCCCTCGCTGACGATTCGCCGGAGCAGCGGCTCCGTGAGTTCGAGGCGGCCTTCGGCGCGACGCCCGCCGACCTCGAGCCACACCTGATCCGCCACGTGTCGCGGCTCGAGCTCCGCCGACCGTAGAACCCGCCCACCGGCGTTCATGGAAGCCCCCATGCTTTCCCATAGAAGCCCCCATGCTTTCCGATAGAAGCGCCCATGCTTTCCCATAGAAGCCCCCATGCTTTCCCATAGAAGCCCCCATGCGCAAGCAGGGGGATAGTGCGGCCGCCATCCCGAAGCCGCCCGCATCATCCCCCGGCTCGCGCCTGGGGGCTTGTATGGG
>CAZXIG010000226.1:0-4932 GCA_964640405.1 uncultured Candidatus Kuenenia sp. | reverse complement strand
ACGACGCGCCGCGGTTGTATGGCGCACGACGCGCCGCGGTTGTATTCCGCACGACGCGCTGGGTCGCGCGTCCCCTATGCGCGGCCGAGCGCAGCGAGGGCGGCGTGGTCGGCCGCGGTGAGCCGACGGCCCGCGGCGCGGGCGAGCGCGAGCCGACACCAGACGTCGGCCGCTTGAGCCGCGGCATCCGTGCCCTGCGCGTCGGCGTGATGGGCCGTCGCCAGTACGCTCACGAGCTCCCGCACCTCCGCCGCAACCGCACCGATCTCCAGCTGCCGGTCGGCGAGTCCGCGGCCGTGCACCCGGATCGCACGGTCGATCCGCACCGCCGCTCGGGCGAGGCCACGGCGGGCATCCCGCGCGTGGTCGCGGAGCCGCGCGTCGAGCAGGCCCGCGTCGCTGCGGCCGCCGGCCGCAAAGCGGCCCGTTCGCCAGGCCAGCCATCGGCCCGCCCGCGCGAGCCGCCGCGGATCGCGGGCCTGCGCCGCGAGCGGATGATGCTTGGCCAGCCCCTTGAAGAGGGCGAGGCCGAGCAGGTCGCTCTCCCCCTCGTAGACCGTCACGGCGAAGTGGTCGTGGAGCGAATCGCCGAGCGGATGGCCGACGAGGAAGGCGCGGCCGCCATGCACACCGAGCGCGTCGATCGCCGCCTCGCGGACGCACGTGCTCGCCACCACCTTCGCCGCGATCGCCTCGAGCTCGCCCGTCTGCCCGGCATCGATCGTCGCCGCGGCCCAGGCGCTCATGGCGTCGCAGGCCGCGATCGAGGCGGCGATCCGGCCGAGCCGACCCTGCACGAGCTCGCGACCGGCGATCGGCTGCCCCCAGGTGGTGCGGCGAAGGGCATGGTCGCGTGCCTGGGCGAACAGGAGCCGGAGCGTGCCGGCGGCCTGCGCGGCGAGCGTGACGCGGCCGCGATTAAGGCCGTGCCACACGATCTGCATGCCGTCGCGGCCGGCGGGCGGGGCGAGCAGGTCGGCCGCGTTCACCTCGAAGCCCGTGAACTCGAGCGCCGCATTCGCCGCATGCTTGAGCGGATGCAACGCGTAGGGCCGCAGCCGAAACGTCGGCGTGTCGGTCGCGGGGAGCGGCACGAGCGCGACCGCGGGCTTGCCGTCGAGCACCGCGAGCAGCTTCACGAGCCGGCCATGCACCGCGTTCGTGATGAACATCTTCGTGCCGCCGAGCAGCAGCCGGCCGTCGCGCCGCTCGAGCACCGACTGCACGGCGCCGAGGTCGCAGCCCACCTCCGGCTCCGTGCCGCCAAAGATCGAGAGCGGCCGGCCTGCCGCCAGGCCCGGGAGATGCCGGGCCTGCTGCTCCGGCGTGCCGAACGCAGCCACCGCGGCGACCGCGCCGATCGACGAGTGCACCGCGAGCATCCCCGCGGCGGTCGGGCAGTTGGCCGCGATCCGCGTGATGCCGCGGGCGAGTTCGACGATCGTCGCCCCCGCGCCGCCATGCTGCTGCGGCACGAGCAGGCCCCAGAGGCCGGCCTCCGCGAGCGTCGCCTCGGCCGCTGCGGAGAACCGGCCGCTGGGCCGCGGCGGCGCGTCGGCCAAGGGTGCCGGCGGCAACTCGGCGGCGAGCGGATCGTAGAGCGTTCCCGCGGCTCGCAGGGCGTCGAGCTCGCGGATGCTCCGGTCGAGCACCGCCTCGACCGCGTCGCGGAGCGGGCCGCGGGCCGATTCCGCGGCCGCTGCGAAGCCGCCCTTGTCGCCGTGCCACAACGCCCCCGTGAGCCACGACCGCTTCACGTGCATCACCTGTTCCTCCCCGACCGCGACGGCTCGCGGGCCAATGGGCACGACGCCCGCGCCGCGGGCCTCCTCGCCGGCCGCCGCCTCGATCTCCGCCGCAAAGTGCCGGGCGATCTCCCGTCGCTTGAGCTTGAACGACTCCGTCGCCTCGCCGTGGGCCGCATCGAACGCGCGGCCCACGAGGATCACCCGCCGCACCTGCCAGCCCCGCGGCAGCGACTCCTGCCGCCGCGCGAGCCGCCGGGCGAGCCAGGCGAGCAGCCGCGGATGCGACATCGCCTGCCGGCGGCTGAAGACCCGGAGGCCGAGCCGGCGAATCGCCGCCCGGATCACATCGGGCTCCGGCACGACCAGCGCCACCGGCCACGGCAGGCCGTCGCCCACGACGCAGACCTGGGCGACGGCGTCATCCTCGGCAAGCGGCCGCTCGATCTCCGCGGGGGGGAGCTTCTGGCCGGTCGAGAGCACGATCGCGTCGTTGATCCGGCCGGTGATCCGCAGATGCCCCGCCTCGTCGATCTCCGCCACGTCGCCCGTCTCGAGCCATGCGGAATCGGCCGGCGCTGCATCGGCCTCGGGAGGATGCACGAGCCCGAGGCCGCGGCTCGGCGTGCGGACGAGCAATTGCCCCCGCGATCCGGGCCGCTCGTCGATCCGCACCTCGATGCCGTCGAGCGGCGGACCGACGGTGCCCGGCCGCGCGATCCGCGGATTGGCGACGGCGACGACGGGCCCGGCCTCGGCGAGTCCGTAGCCTTGCACGAGCGCGACGCCTCGCGCCGCAAAGAATGCGGCCGTGCGTTCCCGGAGCGGTGCGCCGCCGGAGATGCACACCCGCACGTGGCCCCCGAGTGCAGCGGCGAGGTCGGCGATCTTTCCCGAGCGCACGCCCCGCTCGAGCCGCTCGAAGAACGCGGGCACGCCGAGGATCACCGCCGGGGGCACCGCGGCACAGGCGTCGAGCAGCCGCGAACGGTCGCGGACGACGTTGAGGCAGCCGCCGCGCACGAGTGCCGTGTAGAGATCGCCGGTGCGGGCGAAGGCGTGGCTCATCGGCAGCCACGAGAGCCGGACATCCCGCGGGTCGTGCAGGAACATCTCGCTCGAGGCATGGGCGTTGAGGGCGAGCGTCCGCTGCGAGTGCATCACGCCGTGTGGCAACCCCGTGGTGCCCGACGAGAGCAGGATCGCGCAGCAGGCGTCGGGATCACAGGCGGCGACGCGGCGGTCGAGCCTGTCGGCGAGTCCGGCCGGATCGGCCGCGAGCGACCGCCAGGCTCCGGACGCGAGCACGCCCACGGAGAGATCGACGAGGATCGACCCGCGTGGCGGATCCGCCGTGGAGCGACCGGTGCAGACGAGCCCCCGCGGGGCCAGCCAGTCGAGCAGCCGACGACGGTCGGGGGCGGGCAGATCGTCGTGCACCGCCACGTGCACGAAGCCGGCGAGTAGGCAGGCCAGATCGACGACGATCCACTCGGGGGAGTGTGGGCCGACGTGCCCCACCCGATCGCCGCGGCGGAACCCCTCCGCCTCGAGGCGTTCCGCCAGTTCGACCGCGGCCGCGGCGAGATCGCCCCAGGTCCACGAACGGTCGACCGCGAGGCCGTCGACGACCGCCGGACGATCGCGGGCGTCGGCAACCCGCGCCGCGAGCAGGCCGACGAGCGACGTCGGCGCGGCGATGACGGCCGCGGGTGACGATTCAGGCTGTGCGCTCAGCGGCTGCATGAAAGCATTTCAGCATGCCGCTCCACAGCGCGAAACCCCCGCCGCCAATCAACGCACCCGACGCCATCACCCGAAGCGTCGCGGCTGGCCGGTGGCCTCGAGCACGGCCAGCCAGAGATCGCCCTGCGGATCGACCTCGTTGCGATGGCTCACCGTGAGCGGCATCGGGATGTGGACGAACCGGCCGTGCCACCGGCCCACCACGCACTCCGTGCGGCCCGCCATCGCTGCATGCACGGCGTTCTGGGCGAGCCTCAGGCAATAGACGCTGTCGTACGGGTTGGCCGCCACGCTCCGGATCAGATAGCTCGGATCGATGTACTTCATGTTGATCTCGGTGCCGGCCGCGGCGAAGTGGGCGGCGATCCGCGTCTTGAGCAGGAGCCCGATGTCCTCGAGCCGCCGGTTGCCCGAGGCGTCGCGGGCGCCGCTCGACTCGCCACAGAGCTCCTGCCCCGCTCCCTCGCCGACCACGATCACCGCATGGCCGCGGCGCCGCACCCGATCGAGCAGATGGTCGAGCAGCCCATGCGGGCCATCGAGCGTGAAGGGCACCTCGGGGATGAGCACGTAGTTGGCGTCGGGCTCTGCGAGCGAGGCATAGCAGGCGATGAAGCCCGAGTGACGCCCCATGAGCTTCACGAGCCCCACGCCGTTGGGCGCGGCCTTCGCCTCCACGTGGGCCGCCTGGATCGACGCCGTGGCCTGGGCGACGGCCGTCTGGAAGCCGAAGCTCTGGTCGATGTATGGAATGTCGTTGTCGATCGTCTTGGGCACGCCCACGACCGCGATCTTGAGGCCGCGCTCCTCGATCGCGCGGGCGATCGCCATCGCGCCGCGGAGCGTGCCGTCGCCGCCGATCACGAACAGCACGGAGATGTGCATCCGCTCCAGGCAATCGACGATCTCGCCCGAATCCTGCGCGCCCCGCGACGTACCGAGGATCGTGCCGCCGAGCTCGTCGATCTCGCTCACCCGCTGCGGCGTGAGATCGACCACGTCGTGGCCATACTTCGGGATGAAGCCCTGGTAGCCGTTGCGGAAGCCGAAGATCCGCTGCACGCCGTAGTGGAACGACAGCTCCATCACGAGCCCGCGGATCACGTCGTTGATGCCGGGGCAGAGGCCGCCGCAGGTGACGATGCCCACCCGCATCTTCGCCGGCTCGAAGAAGATGCGGCGGCGCGGGCCGGCGGGCTCGAAACCGGGCAGCTGGTCCAGCGGCACGCCCGCCTGGGCCGCGAGCTGGGCCGTGTCGTGGAAGAAGACGCGGTCGTCCTCGGCCACGTAGTGGGCCGTGGTGCGGCGATGCTCGACGTGCTCCTTGAGCGGCGAATCGATCCGGCACTCACCGAGCGACTTGATCGCGAGATCGGCGGCATTCATGGGCGCGGGTGTCCGAAGCGGCGGGGCGGACAGGCGAGGGCCGAAGTGTAGCACG
>CAZXIG010000225.1:3533-4933 GCA_964640405.1 uncultured Candidatus Kuenenia sp. | reverse complement strand
GCGGCGAGCAGCTGAGCGGTCAGTTCGCCCAGGATCGCGGCCAGACAGGCGACATACAGGATACCCGTGGCGCTCTGCGTATTGGGAATGTCGAGCGTCTTGCGGCTCATGACGAGCAGCACGGGCAGCCCGGCGAGCCCGGCGAGCCACCGCAGGGCGAGCAGCGCCAGCGACGTGGCGTCGGCCCGCTGGAGCATGGCGAACTGGGGCGCGGCCTCGGCTGCCGCGGCGACGAGCCGCGCTCCCCACGCCAGCAAGGCCACGTCGATCGCCCGCCGCAGGGCATCCACCCGCATGCCGGGCGCGTTGAGGTACCAGTGACCGAGCAGCATCGCGTGCACCGTCAGGCCGGTGACGAGGCCGGAGAGCAGGGCCACGCCGGCGGCCCAGGGCGTCGATGCGAGCGGCAGCACGGCCGCCGCCGCGAGCACCGCCGCGCAGGCCACGCAGAAGCCGATCCCGGCCCGCCGCTTCTCGCCGAGCCAGGCCACGCTCCCCATCCAGCCGCCGACGGCCGCCACGGCTGCGAGCGGCCACACGCCGGCGGGGCCGGCCGAGTGGGCGAGCAGCGCCGCGAACGTCGCCAGGCCCATCACCACGAGCATGTTGACGCGAAAGAAGCCCGCCGGCACGACCGCCGCCGGCGTGAGCACGAGGCCGAGGGCGAGCCCCCAGCCGAACCGCGTCAGGAAGTCGATCAGGAGCCGCACGCGCCGCAATCCTCAGGCGGGGCGATGACCGTAGATCAGCGACAGCACCTCGGCCCGGCTCGAGACGTTCGAGCGGAACAGGCCCTTCATCGCCGACGTCACGCAGAGGCTGCCGGGCTTCCGCACGCCCCGGATCGTCATGCAGGTGTGGGTCGCCTCGACCACCACGGCCACGCCCTTCGCGCCGAGATCCTTCTCGAGGAGATCGGCGATTTCCTCGGTCATCCGCTCCTGCACCTGCGGCCGATGCGACACGACCTCCACCACGCGGGCGAGCTTGCTGAGGCCGAGCACCTTCCCGTCGGGCAGGTAGCCGATGTGGGCCTGGCCCATGAAGGGCAGCAGATGGTGCTCGCACATGCTGTTGAAGGCGATGTCGCGGACCAGCACGATCTCGTCGTACTTCTCGGTGAACGCTTTGCGGAGATGCTGCTTCGGATCCTGCCGGAGGCCGCCGAACATCTCGGCGTACATCCGGGCCACGCGGGCCGGGGTTTCCAGCAGCCCCTCGCGGTCGGGGTCTTCACCGACGGCGACGAGAATCTCGCGGACGGCCCGCTCGATGCGGGCATGATCGACAGGGTGGGAGTGGGACATGAGGGACAATGTACCATTGACGTCCGGACAGATCCCCCCGGTCTGCGCTTTTCATACAAGCCCCCATGCGCAAGCAGGGGGATATTGCGGCGT
>CAZXIG010000225.1:0-3433 GCA_964640405.1 uncultured Candidatus Kuenenia sp. | reverse complement strand
ATCATCCCCCGGCTTGCGCCTGGGGGCTTTTATGAAAGGCGCCGCATCCCCATCCAAGCCCCCATGCGCGAGCAGGGGGACCGCCCCGGCCCTCAATTCAAACTGAAATCGGGGGGAAACACCCGCGACGGCACGGCCGCGGGACGGGTGGCGAGGGCCTCGAGCAGGAGCCTCGTGCGGCGAAAGACGTCACACTCCGCGAGCAGCCGCATCTTCACCTCGACGTCGAGATCCACCGTGTAGGAGACGATGTCGGCGAGCATTCCGAGCGTGATCTGGCTGCCCAGCAGCTGGTCGAGCTGCTCGTAGGCGTTGGGAATCCGCGGCATCGCCTGCTTGAAGGCGGCGAGCAATTCCTGCTGCAGCCCCGAGGCGGCGCCGACGGGGGCGTCGGGCTCCAGGTCGTCGAGCAGTTCCGACTCGACCACCCGGAAGAGCTTCTTCACCGGCAGTTCCCGGACCAGCTTGATCCGTCGCACCCCCAGGACGAGCACGTTGTAGGTGCCCTCCTTCGTCCGCTGGTGCGTCGCGATCCGGCACAGGCAGGCCGTGGATCGCAGCGGGGGCCGCCCCTCGTAATCCCCCTCCCAGCCGGCGGCGAGCACGCCGAGCGCCACGAGCCGATCCCCTTCGATCGCCTCCTCGAACAGCGCCCGATACCTCGGCTCGAAGATGTGAAGCGCCTGCATCACGTGCGGAAACATCACGAGATTGGGGAGCGGGAAGACGCGGGCCTGCCCGGAGAACTGTTCGGGCGAGAAGGCGAGCGGTTCGTCGGACATGGCGGTGAATCCGGGAGACGGCGGCAGCGGGATGGCGACGACGGATCAGGCCGTCGCGGGGGGGGGATCGAGGTGAATCTCGGGGAGCAGTTCGGGGTCGAGCTGAATCTCGGCGGAATCGTCGGCGGAGGCCGCCACCTCCTTCAGGCAGGTGTCGAAGGCCGCGAGGAAGGCGGTCAGGTCGAGGCCGAGATGCCGCGGAGCGTAGGGCTCGAGGTAGCCGTGGACGCTGCCGTGGAGTTTCCGGGCGCCGCGGATGTTGCCGTTGCCGAAGTGGTAGAGTGCCACGGCCGCCTGGATGAGCCCCTGGTAAAACTTCCGCGACGGGCCGCGGTACTCGGTCCAGAGTTCCTCCCAGAGCTCGTGACTCTCGTAATAATCACACTCGTTGAACTTCTCGATGCCCGCCAGGTAGAGCGGTTCGTAATCGGGCGAATCGGCCATGTCGTCTGATGCCATCGTGCGTGGGCTCTCCTCCGCCGCGTGCAGTCATGAAGAATCGTAGCAGGACGGCCCCCGCGGCGGAGGCTCCGCGGCCGGTTTTTCGCCGGGAAACGTTCGCAGCCAAGGCAGCCCGGGCCACCGCGATCGCCGAGACGCTCGAACGGGCCTACCCCGCGGCCGAGTGCTCCCTGCGATTCGACAGCCCCTTCCAGCTGTTGATCGCCACGATCCTCTCGGCCCAGTGCACCGACAAGCGGGTGAACATGGTCACGGGCGACCTGTTTTCGCGGTGGCCCTCGCCGGAGGCGCTTGCCGCCGCCAAGCCGCGGGAACTGGAGGAGGTCATCCGCAGCACCGGGTTTTTCCGAGCCAAGGCCCGCAGCATCCTCGGCTGCTGCCAGGCGCTCGTGGAGCGGCACGGCGGCCACGTGCCCCGCTCGCTCGCCGAGCTCGTGAAACTTCCGGGCGTCGGCCGAAAGACGGCCAACGTGGTGCTCGGGTCGGCCTTCGGCGAGGCCAGCGGCGTGGTGGTGGACACGCACGTCGGGCGAATTTCGCGGCGGCTCGGGCTGACCCGCCAGGCGGATGCCGTGCGGGCGGAGCGGGATCTCGTCAGGCTTCTGCCCGAGCGGCATTGGATCGGCTTCAGCCACCGGCTGATCGAGCACGGCCGCAGCGTCTGCACCGCCCGGAAGCCCCGCTGCGAGGGCTGCTGCCTCGCCGGCCTCTGTCCGCGGATCGGCGTGGCGGCCGGCCGGCGAAAGTGAGCGGGCAGAATTCCGCCGAGGCGGTACAATCCGCGGGCCGTCCGCCCCCGTTCGTCCGCCGCCACCGCACGGGACCATCGCCATGATCCTCTCGGGTAACGAGATCAAGCAGCAGCTCGGTCGCAACATCGTGATCGAGCCGTTCGACGAGAGTCGGCTCAATCCCAACAGCTACAACCTTTCGCTCCACGACGAACTGCTCGTCTACGAGGAGGTGGTGCTCGACATGCGGAAGAGCAACCGCGTCGAGCGAATCCGGATTCCCGAGGACGGCCTCGTGCTCACGCCCAACCAGCTCTACCTCGGCCGTACGGTCGAGCGGACGGAGACGCACAACTACGTGCCGATGATCGAGGGCCGCAGCTCGATCGGACGGCTCGGCCTGTTCGTCCACGTGACGGCGGGCTTCGGCGACGTCGGCTTCTGCGGCTACTGGACGCTCGAGATGTTCGCGGTGCAGCCGGTGAAGATCTATCCCGGCGTGCCAATCTGCCAGATCTTCTTCCACCAGATCGTCGGCGACATCACCGAGTATTCCAGCGACAAATACCAGCACAACCGCGACATCCAGCCCAGCATGCTCTTCCGCGAGCTCGCCGGCAGCGGCGCGGGCAGCCAGCTGCAGCTCGAATTCGAGGCCGAGGCGGCCGCCGAGCGGTTGGCATCGGCCGCAAGGTAGGTGGGCTGCATGCTGTCGAAGGTACTCGCCTGGTCGTCGTTCGCATCGGCCCTCCTGTTCGCGGTGCTCGCGGTCACCGGGCTGTTCGCCTGGGACTCGCTCGGCGACACGGCGCCGATGCTCATCTGGTTCGGTGCGATCCCGCTGCTCGGACTCTCGATCCTCCTGGCGATCGCGCTGCTCGTCTGCACGACCCTGTTTCCGGACGCATGATCCGCGTCCATCCCTTCCGCCCAATCCTTCCTGCCTGACGTCGAAAGGTTCGGTCCCTTGCTCAGAACACACACCTGTGGCGAACTCCGCGGCACGCACATCGGCACGGCCGTCCAGCTCTGCGGCTGGGTAGACCGGGTTCGCGACCACAAGGGCGTGATCTTCATCGACCTCCGCGATCGCTGGGGCCGCACGCAGGTGGTAATCGGTCCTGAAAGCCCCGCCGAGGCGCTCGCTGCTGCCAAGGACGTGCGCCCCGAGTGGGTGATCCGCGTGCATGGCACGGTGGGGGCCCGCCCCGCCGGCACGACGAACCCCAAGCTCGCGACGGGCGACGTGGAGGTGACCTGCCGGCGGCTCGACGTGCTCAACCAGGCCGAGACGCCGGTATTCCAGCCCGGCGCGGCCGAGCTGCCAGGCGAGGAGGTGCGGCTGGCCCATCGCTGGCTCGATCTGCGCCGCCCGGCGATGCAGGAGAACATGTTCCTCCGCAGCCGGATCGTGAAGATCATGCGGGACCACTTCGACGAGCTCGGCTTCATCGACGT
>CAZXIG010000224.1:0-4936 GCA_964640405.1 uncultured Candidatus Kuenenia sp. | reverse complement strand
CGGCGCGCGACGTGCGCAATAAAAGCCCCCATGCGCAAGCAGGGGGATAATGCGGCGTCCATCCCGAAGCGGGCCGCATCATCCCCCGGCTTGCGCCTGGGGGCTTTTATGGGGATGGTCGCCGCCGCCCGCGGCGTCGCTTTTACCGCAACCGCCCAGCCGGCGTGTCGGCGGCGAGCCGGTCGATCATGTCGCGGCAGGCCCGATCCACGGCCGTCGGCCACTGGCCGTCGGCGAGGCCCGCGTTCATCTCGGGGCGAGCGTGGGCAAAGATCACGTCGCGGGCGCTGACGATCAGTGCCCCGAGGCCGTCGGCGTGAAACGCCGTCTGCACGTCGGAGGCCCGGCCTCCCTGGCGACCGAACCCGGGCACGAGCAGCCAGGTGTGCGGCATGGCGGCCCGCAGTTCGTCGAGCTGCGTGGGCCACGTCGCTCCCACGACCGCGCCCACGGCGCCGTAGCGGCCGCCACCGGCCGTCCGCGTCGCAAGCTGCTCGACGCCCGCGGCGACGTGCTCGTAAATCGTCCTGCCGTCGCACCGCAGATCCTGGAAATCCTTACTGCCCGGGTTCGAGGTTTTCACGAGCACGAAGATGCCGGCGTGGCGTGACTCGGCCGTCTTCACGAAGGGCTCGACCGAGTCGAGGCCGAGATACGGGTTCACGGTGAGGGCGTCGGCGGCCCAGGGGCCGGCGAGCCAGCCGTCGGCGTAGGCCTCGGCGGTGGAGCCGATGTCGCCTCGCTTGCCGTCGGCGAGCACGAGCAGGCCGCGGGCGTGGGCGTGGGCGATCACGTCGGCGAGCGCGGTCATGCCGTGGGGCCCGAGGGCTTCGAAGCAGGCGAGCTGCGGCTTCACGATCGGCACGAGGGGCGCGACGACGTCGATCACCTCGCAGCAGAAGCGGGCGAAGATGGCGCCGAGCGTGCGCGGGTCGGTGGCGGAGCCGGCATCGAGCGCCGGCGGAAGCGACTCGCGGCGCGGGTCGAGGCCGATGCAGGCGGGGGTGCGGCGGGTGGTGATGGCGGCGGCGAGCCGGGTGGCGAAGCTGGTCATCGATGTGTTCCGGGGGAGACCGCGTGCGGTGGCCGGCGTGACCGGCGTCGCACAAGTGTGTCGATCCGGGGGGGGATTGGCGAGGGGCGGCGGGGAACCGGCGAATCGCCGCATTCCCGTGGTCGGCTGGCTGGCAAGGGAGGCGGAGCCGTACGGTTCATCGAGGCCGCAGGGATCCGTCGCGCGACCGGATGGGGCGAGGAAGCCCAGGTGCGAACATACGATGCGTGGAGGTGTGTGATGGGACTGGGACATGTGGATCCGAATCGGCTGGGGATCGTGTCGGCGGTGATGCTCACGGGCTGGCATGCGATCTGGCTCGCGCTCGTGGCGGCCGGGCAGGCGCAACGGGTGGCCGACTTCGTGCTGCGGATGCACTCGATGAAGTCGGAGGTGGTCGTCGAGCCGTTCGACCCGGGGCTGGCGGCGCTGCTGCTGGTCGCGACGGCGGTGCTGGGCTATGCCGGCGGTGCGGCGGCCGCCGCGCTCTGGAACTGGCTGGGGGCGGCGGCGATCGCAGGCCGAGCCGGGGGCAAGGCGGGAGTTTCAGCCCGCGTGTGAGGGCCCGCGCCTGCGTGGAACGGCCGCGGGCAACTCGTGTTGAAGCCCGCGGTGCGTTGTGCCATAGTGTGGCGGTCGTGGGGCGGCGGTGCCTGAGGCATCGTCGTCCCGCGGCGGTTTCGGGGCGTGGCGCAGTCTGGCTAGCGCGCTTGACTGGGGGTCAAGAGGTCGCAGGTTCAAGTCCTGTCGCCCCGACTTGGTTGGAAGGGCCTCGCTCCAGTGGCCAGTGTTCATCCCTGAGTTGTCGCGGTTCTACGGTGTGAGGATCACGATGAATTTCGTGGATCATGCTCCGCCGCATTTCCACGCGACATATGGTGAAGACGAAGCCCGGGTCGAGATCACCACGGGCGAAGTGATTGGCGGAAGTTTGCCTCGGCGGGCTGCCGCACTGGTGAAAGAGTGGGCCGAGCTTCATCGGATGGAACTCGAAGATAACTGAGTGCGACGTGAGAAGGCGCTCCCCTTAAACAAGATCGATCCGCTGGCATGAAAAGCTCAGTGGCCCGCATTCGCGATTTGGGAAGTTATCGGCTCGAGGTTGTCTATGCCGATGCCTTGACTGCCGTTTTGGATTTCGCCAATTTTCTGGCCGAGCACGATGGGCCAGTCGTTGAGCCGCTTCGCGATGCGGCTACATTTTCAGCCGTTCGACTCGAAGACGGCGTCGTGACATGGCCGAATGGATTCGACATCTGCCCAGACGTTCTTCGATTCTGGAGCGAACAGGGGCGCGTGTGCTCGGATCGCGAGACTGCCGCTCATTTTGAGTCGCAGCGACCGCTTTCAGCGTCGTGAAAACGGCGATTCCATCGCAGGTTCAAGTCCTGTCTTGCCGACGTCCTGACCGTACTCGTCGCTCGGCGTCTTGAAGTTGCACGACGGGGCGATGCCTGATGTTTTCAATCGCTCCCTTATTTGCCGGCGTCTTCGTCTGAAGCCACGAAGCAACCGAATCCGGCTTGATGTTCCCAGGTGAGAAGTCCGGCACGAGGTGCTCCCGCCTTTGAGCATACACCCCAGTCGTGCGCATACGGGTCAGTGAGTGGTATGAAGAATCGGCAGCCACACGAGCAATCGGGGTAGTCGACGGCTGGGTCAGCCCATCGATTCACTTTGCCTCCGTAGGTGTCGTAATCAGTGGCTAACACCCGAAGGCAGGCAAACAACTGTTTGGGCGCATTTGTCATGAATGCGAGCCTCCTGTCTCGTGAAACGGAACCGTGGGCAAAAAGGTCGGTCCATCGTACCCAACCCGAACTTGTTTCCGTTGCAATGACCGGCCGCCTTAGCGTAAGAGCCCCGACTCCGGCGTATCATTGTCGCTCGCCTCAGGGGGCACAACGGATGACCACCGTCCAGATCACGATTCCTGACGCCCTCGCCAAGGAGGCCGCCGCCGAAGGCCTGCTCGAGCCCGGTTCGATCGAAGCGATCCTGCGCGAACGGCTCGCGGCAGCCCGTGTCGCCAAGATGCAGGCGACGCGGCAGAAACTCTCTGCAACCGCAACGCGTCCCATGATGGCTGAAGAGATCGAGGCCGAGATCCAGGCGTATCGTGCGGAGCGGCGCCGTGCGGCTGGTGCTTGACGCTCAGGCCGAGAAGACGCAGGCCTGCCATAGTGGTTCAGCTGACGGCTCAGGCAGGGCCGCGCCGCTCCACGCCATCCAAAAGATCGGGAATGGTCGTCTTGCGAATCGTTTCGATGACCGAGTGCGACGACTTCCAGGACTCGCCGGACAGCCGCGAGACGAGTTCGCCCCACACTCGCCCGAACGCCTTCACGGCGTCTGCATCGTCGAACCGAACGCCGGGCGGGAGAAGGGGTGTGACATCTTCTGTCAAGCTGCGCGTGAGCTTCTGCAGCATCCGCTCCTCCGCGTTTGCCCGGCTGATGAGGTGCCCCTCGAGGGCGAGGTAATGGTGAAAGCAGTCGAGCAATCGCTCGGCGTCGAGTAGGCGTGACATCAGCCCCTCGTTGAGATCGAACAAATCGCGGTTCTTGTTTCGCTGGAGGAAGGCACGCAGCTTGGTGCCAAAGATCTCATCCGGCTCGAATGAGATGATCTCGGCGTGGGCCTGATGCCAGTCGCTTTCAACGGTGAACGGGTAGTGGCGGAGGCCGGAGCGGCTTTGATGCTCCCGCGTATTGACTTCGATCTTCAGCTTGAGTGGCTCCCCGCCTCCTGTTTCGGGGGAGAACTTGAACACGAGATGAATCGAGTGCTGGGTTTGCGTTCGGCTGCATTTGCCCAGCCACGACAGCGCGTCCCGGATTCCGTCGATGATGTCGCCGATGGGCTCTGCCCGCGTCTGCACCAGATCGATGTCCTCGGAGTATCGCAGCGGCCGCTGGAAAAGCAGTTTGTGGATGGCCGTGCCGCCGCGGAGGGCGATTCGGTCGCGAAGGGCCGGGCTCGTGAACAGGTCGCACAATGCGCGAGAGATAATCAGGTCCTGCTCCACCTGCCGAAGATCGGCCCAGGGGGCCGAGGCAGTCCACTGCTGGATGAAGGCCAGGGGGATCATTCGTCGATCTCCACGGCAGTGTTCACGATGAGTTTCCAATCTGAAATCCGCTCGTCTGCCATGGCTTTCTGTGGCAACAGTTGCTTGACCGATGGGTCGAGCGCCGTGAATGACTTGGCTTTGACGGCAAAAGGGCGCAGGGCTCTGGCTTGGCGGGCATGCCCGAAACGCTCGAGCAAGTAGCCGAGTCTGCGCACGGACGTGTTTTCGTAGGCGACCGCCGCCTCGGCCAGGATGCGACAGTTCGCTTTCCTGCCAAGATCATGGACCGCCTGAGCGGCACCGTTGATTCCGCCTGCGCGGTGGAAATAGCGGCAGATGTCGAGCAGGGTCAGTTCCACGCCCGCGATCTTGGCGAACCCCGCTTCCGTCTTCAGTTGGTTAAGCCACTCGGGGTGATTCGAGCGAGCGAATGACTGCGGAGCGTGGAACAGGAACTCGACTCGTTGCCGGCCGATCTCAATGGGAGGGAGCTGCCGCGGTGCGACCACCTGGAAGACCATGGCGGCCTGATGCGCTGACCCGTGAAAAGCCGCTGCCCGGAGGAGCGAAATCCGATAGTCGAGCCCGAGATGCTTCATCAGCGGATCGATCCAGCGGGCAGGATCAGGCGCCCCGAGCACTCGATCCTCGGGCCTAAGGATCAGGTAGAAGCCCCGGCGAGGGGACACGAGCCTGCTTTTCTTGGACAGCCGGGTGGCGGCCGCCTGAAACGATTTGGGCGATTGGCGGAGAGCGGCCAATGCGGCTGGCTTCGTGAACCATCCGCGGCCCATGGCTAGCTGCTGATC
>CAZXIG010000223.1:0-4962 GCA_964640405.1 uncultured Candidatus Kuenenia sp. | reverse complement strand
TTGGCAGCGATCAGTTGGCCGAGCGTCCGGCACCCTTGCTGCGCCGCGTGACCCGCGAGGCCCGTCCTCGCGAAGTGAAACCGCGGATGTTCGGCGGGAAGGCGGCGCACGGTGTGGTCATAGAGCCAGACGTCGATGCCGCGGGAGGCGATGTCGAGATCCCACGACACATCGTCCCCCACTCCGCAGCTGTAGGCGGCAGCCACGCCCGATGCCTCGAAAGCGTCGAGCATCACGTAGCCGCCGTCGTTGCCGGCTCCAATGCGGACGAACCCGAGCCCGTCCACCCGGCACGGCCGCAGCAGGCCGACTGCCTCCGCCACTCGGCGATACTCGGGCGTCTCGCGGAGGGCCGCGGGATCTTCACGGGCGTATCGCAGGGCGTTGCCAACGAGCAGCAGCCCCCGTCTGGCACGTTCCTCGGAGGCTCCGATATGCCGCACGACGTAGTCGATGCCGAGCAGTTTGCAGACGAGGCGTTTGAGAGCGACGAGCATCGGGCGAGCGGGTAAAGTGGGGGTCTCAGCCAGGGACGTCAACAGCCGCCTGCAAGGATACGCCGATCGATGGCAGATAACACAGCCCGCACGTTCATGCTCGAAAAGCTCTCCGTGCTTACGGGCCAAACGACGGCCGACCAGAACTTTCTCGACGCGAAGCTCGGCAGCACGGGCCTCGATTCCCTCGATCTCATGGAGCTGTTCAACGAGGTCGAGGAGGCGTTCGATATCCGGATCGAAGACGACAGCATCTCGGCCGACACCACTGTCCAGCAGATGATCGACTTCATCGAGGCGAAGGCAGACGCGAAGTCGCAGGCATCGCCTCGATAACGTGTGCCAGCAGCGGCTCGATCAGGTCGCCCACAAGGGCATGGCCGGCCGCATTGAAGTGGATCTGGTCCATGTAGTGCTCGAGGCCGAGCGGCGGCGAGGGCGAATCGGTCGCATCTCTGCCGAGCAGGCTCACATACGAGGCGCCCTCGAGCGCAGAAACCGCCCGAGCCAGCGCGGTGTCGAGCCGGGCCGCGAATCGGATCACCCAGCGGTGCCCGATTTTGAGGCCGGGCCCGAGCACGATGAGCGGCAGTCCGGCGCTGGCCGCGACGGCGTGTGCCTGTGTCACGATCCGCACTTCGTCCTGAATGGCCCAGGCCACCAGGCCGCAGCGGTCGGCCGCGATCCACGAGAGGTCGTTCACCCTGAACGGTCGCGTCTCACCGGTGTGCATGAGCGACGCCAGGCGATCGGCGGGGATCTCCACGGGCGGCGGCAGATCGGCGCTACCGGGCGGCGTGGATATTTTCCGGAGCGTGAGGCACTCGCGAAAGCCGGTTCGTTCGAGTTCCAGCCACGACCGTCGCCGCCGGCGTGGAAACATCGGATGCAGCACATACCGGGCGTGATCCCGATCCTGAACCACGAACACGAGCGCCGTCTTCGTGAAGAACGTGTTGGTGCTTCGATGCAGGAGCACGGCATCGAGCGGGCCTTCCCGCAGCAAGGCTTCCAGCCGCGCGTGCGGCTCGTCGCCATACCGATCACACACCACGGCCTCCAGCCGCACCCCGAACCTGTCTTCGAGCTTTCGGGAGAGCACGCGATGAAACAGCCGGGCATAGGGAATTCCCGGCTGATGCGCCAGGCATCCGCCCACAAACCCGAGCCGCAGCTTATTCGCCATCCTCATGTCCCAAAAAGTACACTCACCATCAACTAATTTCGCCAGGAAGCCCGTCGCGGAAGCGGCGGGATAGGCCCCCTAACCCGCTCTCCTCCTCCTTTACGCGACGCCGGCAACTCGATGGATTTTCTACGTGTGTTGGACGCGGTACGGTCGATCACGGGCAACCGGGGCGAGGATCGTTTCCCGGCGCAACCCGGGCCGCTCCTCGTGATCCGGAGCGAACAAGACGCCCGTAAAGTCGTGATGGTACACGACGCCGTCCTCGCCAAGGCGGTCCTCGAGTCGCCCGCCTACAGGCAATACAACTTCGTCGAGCGAATCCTCAGCGTCGCCAAGCCCGACCGCACCGCCTGGATTCGCCGGTTTTGCGACGTGGGTCTGATCATGATCGACGGCCCGGAGCACGACCGCCGCCGTCAGGCCACCAACGAGCTGCTCGAGCGGTGCGTTTCCCGGCTTGTCGGCCTGCCGTCGGAGCAGGCAGCTGCCGCGGCGTTGGCCGCGATCCCGCAGGGCTCGGGCGGCTCCGCCCGCGACGTCGCCAGGGGGCTGGTCGTGTTTCTGTTCGCGGAGTGCATCGCGGCGGTCACCGGCAAGAGCGTTCCGCCGCTCGACGAGACGATCTTCGCGATCGACTTCTTCAACCCGTTCCCCACGCTCTCCACGCTGTATCGCTCCAACGAGGCGCTCGTCAGGTGCTGCGAGGCGATCGGTGTGCACGAGCTTGGCGAGGCCGAGCAGGCGACCGTGCTGTCGCTGCTGGTGATGGGCGTGAGCCCGCTGCATGCGATGTTCACGGCGATGATGAACGCCGCCATCAGGGCGGTGCAGGCCGGCGAGGATCCGCTCGAGGCGGTCCGGCTGGCTCGCGGCTTGGATTCCTACTCGATCGTGGCCACGAATTTCGTGATGCGCGAGTGCGTGGCGGAGAACGTGGTGGGCGACGAGACGATTCTGCCCGGCGACATGCTCTACTTATTTTTGGGTTCTGCATCGGGGTGTCCGTTCACCCGGCAGACCGCGATTCCCTTCGGCGCGGGCCGCCACTATTGCAGCGGCGCGAAGCTGACGTCGGTGATGCTGAATGTCGCCCACAAGGCGGTGGGGGCATTGGGAGAGCGGCTCGGGAGAATCAGCCCGTCCGCGGTTATCGAAGGCAAAGCCCAAGCGTTTTTGGTGCACGGTGAATGAGATGCATGACCCCGGAACCCCCGCATATCCCGTCGCTTCCGCGACGGGCGTCCTGCGTAACCTTTCACTAGCCGTGGCCCGATGACCTCCTCTCCCCCCCGTGTGTCCGTCGTCCTGCCCGTCTACAACGCCGAGCGATTCGTCGGCGAGGCGATCGACAGCATCCTCGGGCAGACACTCGCCGACTTCGAGCTGATCGTCATCGACGACGGCTCCACCGACGCAACACCCCGCATCCTCGCCGACCGTGCCGCCCGCGACCCGCGGATCCGGCTCGTCACCCGCGAAAACCGCGGCCTCACGCCCACGCTCAACGAGGGGCTCGCCGCCGCCCGCGGCCCGTTCGTCGCGATCATGAATGCCGACGACGTGGCCCTCGCGGAGCGGCTCGAGCGTCAGGCGGCCTTTCTCGACGCCCACCCCGCCGTGGCCGCCGTCGGTTCGCAAACCCGCCTCATTCTCGCCGACGGCACGCCCGGCCCGTCCGTCAGCCTCCCGCAGACGCCGGCCGACGTGCGGGCCTTCTTGCCCAAGGCCTCGCCGCTGGCCCATCCGGCGGTGATGTTCCGTCGTGCGGCCGTAGTGGAGGCGGGGGGCTACCGGCCCCAGATCGAGCCTGCCGAAGACTACGACCTCTGGCTGCGGCTCGCCGACCGTCACGAGCTTGCCAACCTCCCCAACGTGCTCCTGAACTACCGCGTGCACGGCGGGCAGTCCACTGCCGGGGCGTTCGAGGCCGTGGCCATCGCCACGCTCGTGGCCCAAGCGGCCGCCCGGGCCCGCCAGGCAGGCCAGCCTGATCCGGTGGAGGGGCGATCCCGCGTCGATCGGGATCTGGCCGCAAAGCTCGGCATCACGCCCGAGCAGATCGCCCGCCACGCGATCGAAACGGCGCTCTCCCGGAGCGAGTGCCTGCTGGCGACCGGTGCGCCGGCCGCCGTGGCGCGGGAGCCCTTCGACTCGCTGCGCGACGACGCCGTCGCCCGCACGATGCCCGAGCTATTCGCCGCGTCCTCCCGCTGGCTCGACGGCCGCGTGCTCATGGCCCAGGGGCGTTACGCCCAGGCCGTGCCGGTGATCGTGGAGGCAGCCGTCAGGGAGCCGTCCTTCCGCTCGCGGCTGGCCGGCGCGCTCGAGCGGCGGGTCAACCGGTCGCTCCGGGGCCGGCGCCCGTGAAGGCTGCCATCCACTGCTCGTGGCCGCTAAACGTGCCGACCGAGTTTCCGGGGCCGGTGGAGATCCACGTTGACTGCCGCAAGCGATCCCCCAAGCAGCCCGGCGTATTCGACGTGCTTTATCTCTGCGAGCCGGAGCCGATCCTGCCGGCGATGACGGCCTACGCCCGCGGGCATCTGCAGCTCTTCGATCTGGTGGTGGTGTCCACCGATGATCTCGTGGGCGTGAGCCCGAAGGTGGTGCCGCTGGAGTTTGGCACGTCGTGGATTCCCGACGGCGCCGTCCTGCCGGCGAAGCGGCCGGGCGTCTCGATGGTGGTGGGCCGCAAGCGGCGCACGGAGGGCCACCGGCTGCGGCACGAGGTGTGGCGGCGGCAGGACGAGATCCGCGGCCCGAAGTCGTTCTTCACAAGCGACCGGGGCTGGCCGCGCAAGCTCGAGTGGCTCCGCGGCTGCCCGTGGCTCGATCCGCTGCCGGCGAATCCCTGGGGCTGGCCCGCCTTGGGCGACTCGAAGCTGCCCCTCTTCGAAACCCAGTTTCACATCGCGATCGAGAACTGTCGCTCGCGGTATTACTTCACCGAGAAGCTCATCGACTGCTTCCTCACCGACACGGTGCCGATCTACTGGGGCTGCAAGAACATCGCCGAGTCTTTCGACATCTCCGGGATCATCCAGGTGGAAACGGCCGACGAATTGATCGCCGCCTGCAATTCAATGTCGGAGGCGATGTATCACTCCATAGCAGCCGCGCGAGCGGCCAATCGGGAGCGTGCCCTCCGGTTTGCCGATCTCGGCTCACGACTGGGATCACTAATCGCGGAATCGCTCCGGTAACGCATTCCAGGAAGCCCCCTGCGGCAGCCGGGGGATATGCATTCAGAAAGCCCGCTGCGGTAGCGGCGGGATA
>CAZXIG010000222.1:1544-5014 GCA_964640405.1 uncultured Candidatus Kuenenia sp. | reverse complement strand
CCCATACAAGCCCCCAGGCGCGAGCCGGGGGATAATGCGGGTCGCTTCGGGATGGACGCCGCATCATCCCCCTGCTTGCGCATGGGGGCTTTTATGTCGACCTCCGAGAGAAGCCCACCCGGCAAGCCATGTCGATCCGGGCCACCGCCTACTCCCCCTCGGCTTCCAACCCGTGCTCGAGGAGCTTCTTGCGGAGCGTGTTGCGGTTGATGCCGAGGCGGGCGGCGGCCTTGAGCTGCACGCCGCCGCAGGCGGCGAGCATCTGGGCGATGAGCTCCCGCTCCACACGGCTCACCACGCGGTCGAAGAGGTTGTCGTCATCGGGGCCGGCGGTCGTCATGCCCTGCTCGACGAGGTCGCGGGCGAGGCTGTCGAGGTCGCCGCCGCGGCCCGGCAGCGCCGCCGCGGCCGACGTCTTCTCCCCGCGGATCGCCGCCGGGAGCAGGTCGAGCGTGATCTCGTCACCCGGCGCCATCACCACGCACCGTTCCACCACGTTCTGCAGTTCGCGGACGTTGCCCGGCCAGTGGTACTTCACGAGGGCCTCGATCGCGGCCTTGTCGATGTGCACGACGTACCGGTCGTTCGCCTCGTTGTAGTGCTCCAGGAAATGCGCCACGAGCAGCGGAATGTCGTCGCGGCGGGACCGCAGCGGCGGCAGCTGGATCGGCACGACGTTGAGCCGGTAGTAGAGATCCTCGCGGAAGGTCTCCTTCGCCACCTCGTCGAGCAGGTCGCGGTTGCTGGCCGCGATGACGCGGGTGTCGACGCGAACCGTCTCGGTGTCGCCCACCCGTTCGAACTCCCGCTCCTGCAGCACCCGCAGCAGCTTCACCTGGAGCTTCGGCGTGGTGGAGTTGATCTCGTCGAGGAAGATCGTGCCGGTGTGGGCCGCTTCGAAGCGTCCGGCGCGGTTGGCGACGGCGCCGGTGAAGGCGCCGCGGACGTGGCCGAAGAGCTCGCTCTCGAGGAGGCTCTCGGAGAGGGCACCGCAGTTGACCCGCACGAACGGCCCGCTGCCCCGCGGCGAAAGCTCGTGGATCGCCTTCGCGATCAGCTCCTTGCCGGTGCCCGTCTCGCCGAGCAGGAGCACCGACGCGTTCGACGCCGCCACCCGGCGGGTCGTGGCATACACCTCCTGCATCGCGGCGCTCGAGCCGATGAGGCCGCGGATGGGAGGAGACGACGGATCGTCAGCGGGTTGGCCGGGCTGCAGCAGCATCGTCGCGATTGTACTGTGCCGCCAGGAGGCCGCGGGGCGGGTCTCCGGGCCGTGCCACCTCCCAGCCGCGGTTCTCGAGCTGTGCGAGGAGATCCGCCGCCTCCCGCCCGCGGGCGAGCCGCGCCTCCCGCTGCCGCGTGCGCGTGGCGGGATCGACGGCCTGCGGCCCGGCCGCCTGGGCGAGGGCGTCGGGGAACCGGGGGCCGATGGACCGCTCCACGCCGGCTGCCGCGGTCGGCTCGAAGAAGCTGTCGAGCCGATCGACGATCCCCACACCGTCGAAGTCGCGGAACTTCAGGATCAGCTGCGTGAGGAAGCAGCCGCGGCCGTCATCGAGCGGATCGACCACCAGCAGGATGGGGGGCACATCGCCGGGCCACGGCCGCTGCAGCAGCTGCACCGTCTCGATCGGCGTGGGCGTGATGCTCCGCGCGGCGAGGAGCACGAGCGTCGTGTCGGCGGTTTCCCGCGCCGCGAAGATCGCCTCGCGACCCGTCGCCACCGGCACCGGCTCGTAGCCGAACCGCGCGATGCTCGTCGCCAGCTCGTGCCGGATCGCCGCCTCGGGGTGCACCACGATCGCGACGTCGCGGCCCGTGGCGGTGGCGGCGTGACGAAGGACGTCGACGACGCGGCTCGAGCCTGGATAGGGGGGATCGCCGCCGGCGGCCGCCAGCGCCGTGGCGGCCGCGACCTGCAGCGCCGTGTCGGGCACGACGAGCGCCCGCACGAGCGTCTTGCGGGCAGTGGGCGAAAGCAGACTGCGCGGGCTTCTCGCCGCCTCGTCTTCACCGCCGGGGGGCACGAGGCTGCGGCAGGCGGCCGCCGCGGCCTCGAACAGGCCGTGCGTGATCGCCAGCTCGACGATCGCGGCGGCCGTGTCGGGATCGAAGCCTTCGGGCGACGTGAGCGGCTCGCGCAGGCGGGCCGGCGGGATCATGTCGGCCGTCGCTCCCTCCTGCGTGGCCGTCACGAGCAGGCTCTCGAGCTGCGCGAGGAGCACGAGCTGGATCGCCTGCGGGTCGCGGACCCCGAGGGCGATCAGGTCGCGGCCGAGGTGGGCCGCCTCCTGGACCCGCGCCTCCCGTGGCGTCATCCGCTGCCGCACGATCCGGCCGGCTTTGGCGTCCCACACGAACCGTTCGACCGTACCCGAGAGCGTGCCACCGAGGGCAGTTGCGGCATCCTCAGGCTTCGCGAGCGGCTCGAGACAGAGTTCGTCGACAGCAGGCAGCCCGTCGGGCGACAGCGTGCGATCGAGCCGGCGGGTCAGGCGGTCGAGCGCCTCGTCGCGGGACGGCGGCGCCGCCAGCAGTTGCACGGCGGCATCGCGGGCGGCGGGGGGCGTGTTTTCCACGAGCGACGGAGCCAGCAGGAAGTCGGCCACGTCGTCGGCGCCGCTGGCGGCGACCGCCTCGATCACGGCCGGCCAATGGGCCACGTCGTCGGAGGCGAGCCAGGCGAGCAGCGGCTGGCGGGCGGCGGGTCCGAGGCCGGCGACGATCTCCCGCGCGGCCGCCCGCTGGCGGGGTTCGGCCGTCTCCGACTGCAACAGCTCGACGAGCTCGGGCAGGGCATCTTCCTGGGCGCCCGCGAGGCGGTCGGCCGCGGCGAGCCGGGCGGCGGCCGACGGGCTGGCGAGCGCGGCGGCAGCGGCCTTGAGCTGCGTTGGATCGCGGCGGCGCAACGCGGAGGCCTCGCGGATCGCGGCCACGATCTTGCCGGCGGCCGGGTCCCGCGGCGCGAGTTCGCGTTCGAGGCGGCCGAGCCGGCCGGTGTCGAAGGCGTCGCCCAGATCTGCGAAGAGGTCGAGCCGTCCCTGTTCCTCGGCGCCGACCGCGGTGACGAATTTCTTGAAGTAGTCGTGGGCGACCTCGGGGGCGTCGATGTCGATGCACCGCACGGCCGCCTCGAAGAACTGCCGGGGTGTCGTCCGCGGCGGCGAGGCGAGCGAATCGACGACCGCCTGCTGGAGCGGGTCGAGCCGCCGCGGAGGATCAGCCGCATCGGCAGCGGCGGCGCAGCCGAGCACCGCGACGACCAGCATCTGCGTGTGCCACCGCACTGCCCACCCTCCGTGACTCGGGAGGTCGTCTGCGCGCACTCCCACCCCATCAGCGTCGGCATGCGGTCGCATCGGGGTGCAGACGGCGCCGGCCGATCGCTGCACTGCCCGAGGGCCTCCCAGACCCCCGAACCCGCAGGGTCGCAACGGCGGGTGTCGAGGTCATGGCCCTGCTTCCGCATT
>CAZXIG010000222.1:0-1444 GCA_964640405.1 uncultured Candidatus Kuenenia sp. | reverse complement strand
ATGCGATCGAAGCCCCCATGCGCAAGCAGGGGGATGATGCGGCCGCAAGCAAACCGTTGAGCCGGGTCCCGACGCGACGCGGTTTATCCCCCGGCTTGCGCCTGGGGGCTTGGATGGGCTTACGTGGATAGAGAAGCCCCGAGCCGCTGCCGCCAGGCCGCGAGCTGCGCGGCCACCGATGCCGGTGACGTGGAGCCCTGGCTCACCATCCGCTCGACGGCACGCCCCGCCCCGAGCGCTCCTCGCAACGCCGCATTCCAGCCGGCGTACTCCGCGGCGAACTCCTCGTCGGTCAGCTCGGCGAGGGCCACTCCCCGCGTCATCGCCTTCCGCACGAGGTGCCCCACGATCTCGTGGGCGGTCCGCTGCGGGACGCCCGCGGCGATGAGCGCCTCCATCAGGCTCGTGGCGTCGAGGTGGCCGCGGTCGAGCGAGGCGGCGATCCGTTCGCGGTCGAAGCGGGTGCCGGCGACGAGCGGTGCCGCCACACCGAGCACCGCCTCCAGCGTGTCGATCGAATCGAAGATCCGCTCCTTGTCTTCCTGCAGATCGCGGTTGTAGGCCGTGGGCAGACCCTTGAGCAGCACGAGCAACGCCTGCACGTTGCCGATCGCCCGCGCGCTCTTGCCGCGCACCAGCTCCAGCACGTCGGGGTTGATCTTCTGCGGCATGATCGAGCTGCCCGTGCAGAAGCCTTCCGGCAGCGCCAGAAACCCGAATTCCGGCGTGCTGTAGAGGATCCATTCCTCGGCCCACTGCGAGAGGTGCACGGCGGCGAGCGACAGCACGAAGGCCAGCTCGCAGGCGAAGTCGCGGTCGCTCGCCGCGTCGAGGCTGTTGGAGGCGACGGCGTCGAAGCCGAGCGCCTCCTTCACGTGCTCGCGGTCGATCGGCAGGCTCGTGCCGGCGATCGCGCCGGAGCCGAGCGGCAGCACGTTCGTCCGCTTGCGGCAATCGGCCAGCCGCCCGCGGTCGCGGTCGAGCTTCTCGCACCAGGCCAACAGCTGGTGGGCGGCGAGCACGGGCTGGGCCCGGCGGAGGTGCGTGTAGCCCGGGATCACCACGCCCTGTTCCCGTTCGGCGAGGCCGAGGAACGCAGTCTGGAGTGCGGCCAGGCCCCGGTCGAGCCGGTCGATCGCGCGGCGGCAGTAGAGCCTGAGGTCGGTGGCCACCTGGTCGTTGCGGCTGCGGGCCGTGTGCAGCTTGCGGCCCGTGTCGCCGAGCCGGGCGGTGAGCGCGGCCTCGATGTGGAGGTGGATGTCTTCCTTCGAGGCGGTGAACTCGAACCGTCCGGCGTGGATCTCGCCGCGGATCTCCTCCATCACGTGGGCGATCGCGTCGGCCTCTTGCACGCTCATCAGACCGCAGGCGGCGAGCATCCGGGCATGCGCGATCGAGCCGTCGATGTCGTCGTCGGCGAGCCGGCGGTCGAACGACACGCTCT
>CAZXIG010000221.1:0-5055 GCA_964640405.1 uncultured Candidatus Kuenenia sp. | reverse complement strand
TGATCGACATCATGCCGCATCCCTCGCCTCCGCGGCCACGACTTCAGACCTCGACCTTCACCACCACCTTGAGCACCTCCGCGGGATCGCCCCAGGCGCAGCAGGGAGCGTGCGCATCGTCCGGAAAGAGGATCGCGAACTGCCCCGCCTGCAGCTGCACCGGCGTCATGTCGGGCGTGGTCGCGTAGAGCGCCGCGTCGGTCACGGCGTCATACGGCTTCGTGGCATGGGCGAGGCCCGCCAGCGCTGCCCAGTGGATCACCTCGCGGCCGCTCGCGAGATATTGGATGTCGATGTAGCGGCGGTGCGCCTCGAGCTGCATCTGCTCGACGGGCCGAGTGTGATACCGCTGCACGAGCGCGTAGACCGCGTCGCCGTCGATCTCGTGGCGGCCGATGACCACGTCGGACGAAAGCTGCTCGAGGAAGGCGAAGCCGCGGGCCAGCCGGGGATTGAGCGCGGCGTAGCGCCGCCAGAGGGGGAGCGAGTCGAGGATCATGGCAAGGTCATTCCTTCTTGAACCGCGGGCCGTTCTTATTTTCGCGCGAGAGCGTGTACGCCAGGAGGTCGAGCACCTCGGATTCGTTCAGTACCCGGCTTCGCTGCGGCTTCCGTGCCCGCAATCGCGATCGTGGCGAGCGGCAGGCAGGCGGCCCAGGAGATCGCTGCAAAAGCCAGGGGCGACAGAAGGCGAGGGGCTTTTGCATGCTCAGCCATTCGGGTCAGCCAGCAGCTGCTCCAACCGGGCCCGCAAGACGGGCGGCACGCGAGCCGGCGTGGAAGCGTCGATCAGACCGACGTCGATCATGTCGAGCAAGTGCACCCGATCCTTGAGGCGAAACGCCGTCAACTTCATCGTGATCAGCCGATCGAGATCAACGATCCGGTAGCCCTCGTGCGCGTCGGTGCCCGTCAGGTCGGGGGCGGGCAGGGGATCGTTCGGCTTGACCATTTCGCCGGCGAAGAGAATGTGCACCGCCTCGCGGGCCTTGCCGGAGGGGCCGTCCACGAAGATATGGATGCCGAACGTGAACGAGTGGACGAAGCCGGCGGCCTCGAGGGCGGCCTGCGACCGTTCGAGATCGGCCCTCGCGATCAGGATGTCGACATCGACGGTCGTGCGAACGGCCGCGGGGTCGATCCGCGACACCCACGCCGCCACGGCGTGTCCGCCCGCAACGGCATGGGGGATGCCGGCCGCATCGAGCGCGGCGACCGCTCTCTTCAATCGTTCCTTGACCATGGCCACCGCCTGCTCCACACGGTCGAGCACGTCGAACCCGAACGTCACGACGCTCGGCCCCGGCAGCGGCATCATGTCGTCGCGTGGATTGGTGGCCATGCTCCGAGTGTACCGCACCGGGCGTCTTGAATTGGCCACTACGGTACTTGTGTACAGTAGTTTGTCAATGCCGGTTATGATGCCATCTCCAAAAGCCCCCGGCGGAAGCCGGTGGGATGACGCGTAAGCGACGCCGAGCGGCCATGCCATTCACCATGGCGTTATCATGGCGGCATGAAACCCTCGTTCACTGAAGTCGCTCCCGGCATCTTCCGCTGGACCGACACCTGCAATGCCTACGTCGTCAAGGATGGCTCCGCCGCCATCCTCATCGACCTGGGCGACGGCAGCGTGCTCGACGCCCTGCCGCAGATCGGCGTCACGACCGTCGAGTGGGTGCTCTTCACCCACCACCACCGGGAGCAGTGCCAGGGCTTTCCAAAACTCGCCGGCCACTCAGCCTGCCGCGGCGTGAAGATCGCGGCCCCGGCCGCCGAGCGCGACCTCTTCGAGAAGCCGCTCGACTTCCGGCATGCCGTGCCGCAGCTCTCCGACAAATTCACCGTGCACGGCGCCAGCTACGTGCGGCCGCCGATCCAGCCGATCCCGATCGACCGGGCCTTCGAGAAGATGGATTCGTTCGCGTGGCGGGGCCGTGAGTTCTGGTGCGCCGAGACCGCCGGCAACAGCCCCGGCTCGATGAGCTATCTCCTGCGGCGGGGCAGGGGAGCGGATGCGAAGGCGGGCTGGCTCGCCTTCACCGGCGACCTCATGCTCGACGGCGCGATGCTCCACACGTGGTTCGACAGCGAGTGGGACTACGGCTTCTGCAAGGGGATCTACACGCTCGCCACCGCGGCCGGCTATCTCGAGGGCTTCGCGCCGCTCACGATGCTGCCCGCGCACGGCCCGCCGATCGCCGACGCCGCCCCGCAGCTCGCCGCGTTTCAGAAGAAGCTCCGCCGACTCGACAAGGTGATGAAGCGGGGCTGGGAGGTGTTTACGTTTGCGGGGTGCGACCAGGATCGCGTGTCGAAGCCCACGGCCGTGCCGCACCTCTGGCAGGTGTCGCCCCATCTCTACAAGGTTCGCGGCCACGAATACTGGGTGAACTTCCACATGCTCGTCTCCGACGACGGGCATGCGCTCCTGATCGACTGCGGCCTCTTCGACCGCAAGCACCTCGATCGCGTGCTCGACGGGGCCCGCGACCGGCTCGGCATCAAGGGCATCGACGCGATTCTCGTCACCCACATGCACGGCGACCACTTTCTCGACGCCGAGCACGTGCGGAAGACCCGCGGCTGCGAGATCTGGACGCACGAACGCGTGGTCGATCTGCTCGAGCGGCCGCTCGACTACGACCTCGACGCGATGATCCCCGCCTACCGCGAGCGGCCCACGGGCGACATCCAGAGCCTGAAGGTCGATCGCGTGATCGCCGACGGCGAGGTGATCCGCTGGCGGGGCCACACGCTCGCCTGCGACTGGATGCCGGGGCAGACGGAATTCGCCTGCTGCGTGCACGGCGAGATCGACGGCAAACGGGTGGCGTTCACAGGCGACAACATCTTCGGCACACCCGCCGACCCGGCCCAACACGGCCACGAGGCGGTGGTCGCGAGAAACTCCTGCACGGTCGAGGAGGGCTACGGCCTCGCGGGAAAGTATCTCCACGGCATCGCGCCCGACCTGATCCTCGGCGGCCACTCCTGGGCGATCGAAAACCCCGGGCCGCTGATCGAACGATATATGGCCGCGAGCGACGAGCTCCGCGCGGCCCTCGCCGACCTCACGAGCGAAAAGGACTACCGGCTCTGGTTCGATCCCTACTGGGCGCGGGTGCATCCCTATCGGGTGAACGTGAAGCCGGGGGCGGCGGCTGACGCGGCGATCATCGTGAAAAACTTTCTCGACGTGCCGACGGTCTACGAACTCAAGCTCGTCTGCCCGCCGGGCCTGCGGGTCGATCCGTCGGTGGCGACGCTCCGCGTGGAGGCGGGGGCCGCGCGGCGACTGCCCGTCAGCGTGTCGGCCGCGCAGGATGCCGCCGCGGGCCTCGCGCTCGTGGCGATCGACATCACGCAAGACGGCATCCGCCGCGGCCAGCTCTTCGACGTGATCGTGAACCTCGGGTAGCGGGAGCCCCGCCCCCCCGTCTCCGAAATCCCCCGGCGGAAGCCGGTGGTCATGAACGCGGTTGTTCCGACGTCGTACCTCATCAGTTATGTCGAGACGTCGTCATGGCGGATAGTTTGCACCCTGCCACTCCCGCGCCTTTGGCGGTCTGCACGCCTGACGGCCACCTCACCGACGCCGACCGAGAAACACCAGCGCGATCACGATGCCGACCAGGGCAAGGCCGGCCGTGGGGACGAAGGCGTAGGTGTAGCTGCCGAACCAGTCTTTGGCGTGGCCGGAGATGATCCCGCCGAGGATCGCGCCCAAGCCATAAGCGAAGAAGACCGTGCCGTAGTTGCGGGAATAGTGCGCCATCCCGAAGAACGTGGCCGTCGCGGCGGGGGCGATCGCCAGCCAGCCGCCGAGGCAGAGCCAGAAGCCGGAGAAGGCCGCCACGTAGAGGGCCGTCGTGTTTTCGCCGGCGAAAAGCATCGCCAACGACATGGCGAGGATGATCGACAGATTGATCACGGCCGCGGTCCGGGGCGAGAGCCTGTCGGCCAGCCACCCGAAGAGCGGCCGGCCCACGGCGTTGAACAGGGCAAACACGCCGACGAGCGACGTGGCTGTTCCCGAAGCGATCTTGATCACGTCGCTCCCCACCGGCTTCGAGATCCCGATCGCCATGAGGCCGGCGAGGCAGCCGATCGTGTAGCAGAGGAAGAGGCCCCAAAACGTCGAGGTCTTCAGCATGCCCCGGCCATCGAGGTCGCAGGCCGTGGCGGCCGCGGCCGGTGGCGTCCAGCCCCGCGGCCTCCAGCCGGCGGCAGGAAACCGAAATGGCAACGCGAGCAGCACGAGCAGCGCGCCGAAGGCCACGCCGAAGCAGAGGAATGTTTGCGGGAGCGAGATCGCGAGCTGCTCGACGGGCAGCAATTTGATATCGCCGATGAGGAGGCTCGCGATCCGTCCGGTGACGACGGCCGATCCGCCGAACCCCGCGAGCATGAGCCCGACGGCAAGCCCCTTGCGATCGGGAAACCAGCGGGCCCCCATCGCGACCGGGCAGCCGTAGACGAGCCCCACGCCCGAGCCGGCGATCACGCCGTAGGTCAGCACGAGCATCCAGATCGAGGTCGCGAAGCTCGACAGGATCCACCCCAGCCCCACGATCAGGCCGCCGCCAAGGGCGAGCAGCCGCGGCCCGATCCGCTCCATGATCCTGCCGCCGAAAAACATCGTGACGGCGAAGGAGAAGAGAAACGTCATGAAGGGCAGGTTGCCCTGAAACGCATTGACGCCATACACCTTCTCCACCGCCGGCTTGAAGATGCTGTAGGCGTAGACCGCGCCGAGGCAGAGGTTCATCGCCAGGCCGACGAGGATGAACCCCCACCGGCCGAGTTCGGGCGTCATGCCAAACGCTTTCTCCTCGCGCATGGCAGCAGGATAGGGGCGGCGGCCGCGGGCCGGAAAGGGGGAGGGGTAGGGCTACCCGGAATCGCTTCGATCAGCGATATTTTGCCCGACATCCCCACGTCGTTTTCCCGAAGGACCGTCCCCATGCCCGAGAGTTCGCCGCAGCAGCGTTTTGAAGCCCTGAAGCTCACGCTTCCCCCCGCGCCCAAGCCCGTGGGCGTCTACAAGCCGGC
>CAZXIG010000220.1:2935-5096 GCA_964640405.1 uncultured Candidatus Kuenenia sp. | reverse complement strand
CTGCCGCTCGGCACCCCCTTCCGCGGCAAGGTCCGCGACTGCTACCGCTTCACGTCAGACAAGCACGGCGACGTGATGCTGATCGTGAGCACCGATCGGATCAGCGCCTTCGATTGGATCCTGCCGACCCCGATCCCCGACAAGGGCAAGGTGCTCACCGCGATCTCGCAATTCTGGTTCGACCTGCTCTCCCGCGGGCCCGACCCCGTGGCCCATCACCTGATCACGACCGACGTCGATGCGATGGGCCTGCCGGCCACGGTGGACCGTGGCCCGCTCCGCGGCCGCTCGATGCTCGTGCGCCGGGCCGAGGTGATCCCGTTCGAATGCGTCGTCCGCGGCTGGCTCGCCGGTTCGGGGCTCGCCGAATACAGGAAGACGGGCACCGTCTGCGGCGTGCCGCTGCCGGCGGGCCTCGCCGCCGGCGGACGCCTGCCCGCGCCGATCTTCACGCCGGCCACGAAGGCCGCGAGCGGCCACGACGAGAACGTGTCGTTCGATGTGATGTCGGCCGCGATCGGCGCCGACTTCGCCGCCACGCTCCGCGACAAGAGCCTCGATGTCTATTCGCGGGGGGCGGAGCATGCCGCCGGCCGCGGCATCATCCTCGCCGACACGAAGTTCGAGTGGGGCCGCGCCCCCGACGGCACGCTCCTGCTCGTGGACGAGGTGCTCACCCCCGACAGTTCGCGGTTCTGGCCCGCCGCGGCGGCCGGCACGGGACGCGTGCCCGATTCGTTCGACAAGCAGTTCGTGCGCGACTGGCTCGAGGCGAGCGGCTGGGACAAGGCCAGCCCACCCCCTGCCCTCCCCGCCGACGTCGTCGCCAAAACGCGAGACAAATACCTCGAGGCCTGCCGCCTGCTCACCGGCAGCACGCCGATTTCCTGACGCTTTTCGCGTGGGGTCTGCTCTAGCGTCGGGTCTGCTCTAGGGCCGGCGGAAATCGCCAACTAGACTCTGGGGAGCCTTCCCGCAGCCCCCAGCCAATCCCCCTATGCTCCGCTACTGGACCGCCGGTGAATCCCATGGCCCCGCCCTCGTCGCCTTGGTCGACGGCTTTCCCGCCGGCCTGACGGTCGACAAGGCCGCGATCGACGCCGAACTCGTGCGGCGCCAGGGGGGCTATGGCCGCGGCGGCCGCCAGCGGATCGAGACCGATTCGGTCACGTTCCTCTCCGGACTCTGGCGGGGCGTCACGCTCGGCAGCCCGCTCGCGCTCGAGGTGATCAACAAGGACGCCAAGCTCGAGCGGCTCGACGACGTCGATCGTCCGCGCCCCGGCCACGCCGACCTGCCCGGCTCGATCAAGCATCTCGGCGGCGTGCGGGCCGTGCTCGAACGCGCCAGCGCCCGCGAGACCGCCGCCCGGGTCGCCGCCGGCGGGCTCGCCCGGCAGCTGCTCGCCGTCTTCGGTATCGACGTGGCCGGCTGGGTGACCGAGCTCGGCGGCGTGGTGCTCGGCGACCGCACCGGATCCCTGCGCGAACTCCGTGCCCTCCGCGACTCCAGCTCCATCTACTCGCTGCACCCGGAACGCGACGCGGAGGTGTCCACGCTCATCGACCGCGTGGGCAAGGAAGGCGACACGCTCGGCGGCGTGGTGGAGGTGCGGGTGGACGGCCTGCCCATCGGACTCGGCACCCACGCCCAGTGGGATCGCAAGCTCGACGGCCGACTCGCGCAGGCCGTGATGGCCGTGCAGGCGATCAAGGGCGTCGAGATCGGCATGGGCTTCGAGGCGGCCAGGCGCCGCGGCTCCGAGGTGCACGACCCAATCCACTACGATCCCGCCCTGCGCGACGGCCCGCAGCTCGGATTCACGCGGCCCACCAACAACGCCGGCGGCCTCGAGGCCGGGATGACCAACGGCCAGCCCCTCGTGGTACGGGCCGCGATGAAGCCGATCAGCACGCTCCGCAAGCCGCTCGGCTCGGTGAACCTCCGCACGAAGGCCGCCGAGGAGGCGGCCTACGAGCGGAGCGACGTCTGTGCCGTGAGCGCCTGCAGCGTGATCATCGAGAGCGTCGTGGCGTTCGAGGTCGCGGCAGCCCTCGTCGACAAATTCGGCGGCGACAGCGTCGAGGAGATGCAGGCCCGCTGGACGCTCTACCACGACCTCGCCCGGAGCCGTTGACACGTTCATGCATCGCCGGCTCGG
>CAZXIG010000220.1:0-2835 GCA_964640405.1 uncultured Candidatus Kuenenia sp. | reverse complement strand
GCTCGGTTGACCAGCCAGGCCACCAGTCTCGTCGCAGGAACACGGATGTTCATTGCACGCTCCGCAGCGAGGATCACCCGGGCCCGCACGCTGTTCGTGCTGCTGGCCCTGATACCCTGCATCGCGCTGGTGGCCTGGGCCGTGCACCGCCGGTCGGCCGCCCACCGCGACGCCGTGCGGCTCGGCTGGCAGCGACAGCTCGGCCTGCCGATCTCGGTCGCGTCGATCGACCACCCGCGGCCCGGCGTCGTGCGCGGATTCGACTGCGTGATCGAGGCGACCGACGGCCGGCCCGCCGTTTCGGCGCCCACGATCGAAGTGGAGACGACCGCGGAGGAGGTTCGACTGCGGATCGATCGGCTGCGGTGCGACGCGAGTGCCGCGGCGCTGCTCGCGGGCGTGGCCCGCGAATGGCTCGAGCGGGGCGCCCGCTACGACCGCGACTGCGTGATCGAAGTGGCCGACTTCGCCTGGGCGACGGCCGTGCCCGATGACGCCACGTCGGTCAGGATCGAATGCGTGGCCCACGCCGGCACACGTGCCGTGCGGATCGTGAGGCCGGGGATCGCGGACGCTCCCGACGAACTCCGGATCGTGCGGGCGACCGACGCGCCGATTGACGGCGACGCGCGGGACGAACGATCGGGGGTGCGGTTCGAGATCGAGGCCGACTGCCGTCGCCCGCTGCCGGTTGCAATCCTCGCGGCCTGCACCGCCGGCCTTCCGCTCGACGGCATCGAGGCCGGACCGACCGCCAGCGTGACGGGCACACTGGATGCCGCGAGCGGGCCGAACGGCTGGAGCGGCGCCGCCCGCGGCCTGGTCGAACGGGTCGATCTCGCCGCCGTCACGGCAGCGCTCCCCAGCGGCGCCTCCGGCGAGGCGACGATCTCCATCGACGAGCTCCGCTGGTCGGGGGATCGCATCGCAACCTGCGACCTCGGCTGCACCGCGGGGCGTGGCCGGATCGGACAGCGGCTGCTGGAGACGCTCGTGGCCACGCTCGGCTGTCGGCCCGGGGCCGCCTACGGGCCGGCCGACGGCCGCGACCGGAACTTCGACGCCGCCGCCTGGCGGATCCGGATCGACGACCGCGGCGCGGAACTCCTCGCCGGCCCCGGCCTCGGTGGCGGGCTGGCTAGTCTCGACGGCCGGTCACTCGTCGATCCGCCCGCGGGGGGCTTTCCGGCCGAGCGGCTCGCCTGGCTCATGGCCCCGCGAGGCTCGACCTTCGTGCCCGCCGGCGGCCCGGGTGGCTGGCTGATCTCGATCCTGCCAAAATCGGGCGGCCCCTGAAAAAGGAGGGGCAGCCCCGACGCACCGAATTTGACGCTTTCTTGACACGGGCCGGACCGAAAACGGACGGCCTGCCGGTGCCAAAACGGCCCCGGTACGTCAGAGTATTGGCGGCTTTCACGATGCCGTCCGAGCGGGCGGCCGGACCATATTCGCCTCCGCGACGGAACCGCCTCCCATGACTCCTCCGAGCACGCTCCTCGATACCCCTGCCGTCCGACCCGGCGACCTCGAGTTCGGCCGCACGGCCATCGTCGACACCGAGCCGGTGCGCGTCGAACCGCGTCGTGACGGCCGCCGCGAGGGCGCTACGCGGCTCGACTGGCCGGTCGTCCTCTGGATCGGCGGCGTGCACCTTGCGGCCCTCTTCGCACCGTTCTATTTCACCTGGTCGGGGCTGGCGATCTGCCTGGCGCTCTACTGGGTGACCGGCGGCCTCGGCGTCTGCCTGGGCTATCACCGGCTGCTCACGCACGGCAGCTTCCAGACGTTCGCACCGGTGCGTTTCTTCTTCGCCTTCCTCGGCGGCATCTCGGGGGAAGGATCGGCGATCGACTGGGTGGCCAATCATCGCAAGCACCACGCGTTCAGCGACCACGACGGGGATCCCCACACGCCCCGCGACGGCGGCCTCTGGGCTCACATGCTCTGGCTCTTTCCGCGGCATACGGCCGAGGAACTGAAGGCACACGTGCAGCGGTGGGCCCCCGATCTCGCCCGCGACGCGGGCGTGCGATTCCTCCACCAGACGTTCCTGCTCTGGCATTTCCTCATCGGCGCCGCCCTGCTGACGGCTGGCTGGTCGCTGTATGGCCGCGACGTCGGCATCTCCTGGCTGCTCTGGGGCCTGGCCGTGCGGATGGTGATCGTGTTCCACGTGACCTGGTTCGTGAATTCCGCGACCCACATGTGGGGCTATCGCAACTACGAGACGACCGACGACTCCCGGAACCTGTGGTGGGTCGGCCTGCTCGCCTTCGGCGAGGGCTGGCACAACAACCATCACGCCTACCAGCGGATGGCCAAGCACGGCCACAAGTGGTGGGAAATCGACACCACCTACTGGGCGATCCTGGCGCTGGAAAAGCTCGGTTTGGCCTGGAACGTGGTACACACGCCCCACGGCGTGGCGCGTCGCCAGGGCCGCTGAAATCGTCCGGCCGCCACCGCAGTGGTTTGCAATCCGGGGCCGTCCGGATAGACTCCGGGCCTGAAGAAATCCTCAATCCAAACAATCACGCCACCCACAGGTGGGTGGAATTCGGCTGATGACGCTCACGAAAGAACGCAAGCAAGAGTTGATCGGCGCTCACCGGCGGGGCACCGCCGACACCGGATCGGCGGAGATCCAAATCGCGCTTTTGACCGGACGGATCACCGATCTGACCGACCACTTCAAGAAGCACTCGAAAGACTTCGCCAGTCGTCGGGGCCTCCTGAAGATGGTGAGCCGGCGCCGCCGGCTTCTCGACTATCTCAAGCGCGTCGCGCCGCAGCGGTATCTCGACATCATCAAGCGGCTGGAGATCCGCAAGTAGT
>CAZXIG010000219.1:0-5108 GCA_964640405.1 uncultured Candidatus Kuenenia sp. | reverse complement strand
GCACCGCCGCCGATGCGTTTGTTTCCCTCCGACCGCTATCCCCTGCCGCTCCCCGAGGGGCACCGCTTTCCCGCCGCCAAATACCGGCTGCTGCGGCGGAGGCTGGAGACGCATGCGGCTGCCGGCGCGCCGCTCGAGTTCGTGGAGCCCCATGCGGCCACCGACGACGAACTGCTTCGCGTGCACGAGCGCGGCTACGTGGGCCGCGTGCTCTCCGGCCGGCTCTCGCCTGACGAGGTTCGCCGCATCGGCTTTCCGTGGAGCGCGGAACTCGTGGAGCGGTCGCTGCGGAGCACCGGCGCCGCGATCGACGCGGCCTCGGCGGCGCTCGCCGACGGCGTGGCCGCGAGTCTGGCGGGGGGCACGCACCACGCGGGCACGAACTGGGGCGAGGGCTACTGCGTGTTCAACGACACGGCCGTGGCCGCGCGGGAGATGCAGGCCCGTGGAGCGGTGAGCCGGGTGCTGATCCTCGACTGCGACGTGCACCAGGGCAACGGCACGGCGGAGATCTTCGCCCACGACGACACCGTGTTCACGATGTCGATCCACGGGGCACGCAACTTTCCGCTGCGGAAGTTTCCGAGTTCTCTCGACGTGGGGCTCGAGGACGGCACGGGCGACGAGGAATACCTGACGAAGCTCGCCGCAGCGGTCGCCGAATCCTTCACCCGCGGCCGCCCCGACCTCGTGCTCTACATCGCGGGCGCCGATCCCTACGCCGACGATCGGCTCGGCCGGCTGGCGCTGACGAAGGCCGGCCTGGCCGAACGCGATCGGCTCGTCTTCGCCGCCGCGAGCGCCGCCGGCACGCCCGTCGCGATCGTCTGCGGTGGCGGCTACTGCGCCGATCTGGAGTCGATCGTCGACATCCACGCCGCCACGATGCTCATCGCGGCCGCGGGATGAACAGCCTCCCGCAAGAAGCCCCCGGCGGGAGCCGGGGGATCCCCGGGCTTCCGCCCGGGGCTTTTTGAGCCGTGGGCTACGCGCTCGTCGCCGCGGCCGTGCGCCGGATGACCGCGAACCAGGCGTGGGCTCCGCCCGGCGAGAACTCCGCGCCGGGAATGCCCGGCACCACCTCGAACCGCGCAGGCACGAGCGACTCCACTTCCCAGCCATCGCGGAAGGCGGCCCGCAGCTCGGCTTCGGAGACCCGCCGCGGTCCCTGCGTTCCCGGCTCGGCCGTCGACATGCAGAGCACCAACACGCGGCCGCCGGGCTCGAGCAGCCGCGCGAGGCCGCGGACATACGCCGCTCGGGCCGCGTCGTCGAACGTGTGAAAGAGCCCGCAGTCGGTGACCGCGTCGAACCGCTCGGGAATCTCGCCGGCGGCCAGCGCGTCGATCAGCAGGAAGTTCACCGCCACGCCGCGGTCGGCCGCCTTGGCCCGCGCCAGCGCCAGCGGCTGCTCCAGATAGTCGATGCCCGTGACGGCCCGCCCGCGCTCGGCGAGCCAGATCGCGAGGTCGCCGGTGCCGCAGCCGATGTCGAGCACCCGCGGCCCGATCCGGTCGGCCGCGGCCACGAATGGGGCCTGCGGCCGGCCGATGTCCCACGGGGCTTTCGGCTGGGCGTAGTGGGCGGCAAAGACGTCGGGCGAAAGGGGTTGTGGCTCGGATGTCATCGTGCACCAGGCTCGTCGATCGCGCGTGATTCACCGCCGCCGCGGGCAGCCCGCACGACCATGAACCTACCGCGCCGCCGTTCCTCCGGGCCAGTCGCGGCATGAGCCCCTCTCTTTGCCCTTGCGTCGGCGGCGGCAGCGGGGGAAAGTTTGGGTCTCATGCACCTGCTCGCCGCACTCCCGACGTCTTGGCCGAACGACTGGCAGGCCGCGCTCACGGCGCTCGTCGTCGTGGTGTCGCTCGGCATGCTGCTCTTCGTGCAGCGGGCTCCCGACATGGTGATGATCGGGGGCGTCGTGCTGCTCATGGCGTCGGGTGTGCTCACGCCCGACGAGGCCCTCAAGGGCATGAGCAACGAGGGCATGCTCACCGTGGCGGCGCTGTTCGTCGTGGCCGCGGCCGTGGAACGCACGGGCGCCTTGGCGGCGATCGTGGATCGCGCCCTCGGTCGGCCGACGTCGCTCGGCTCCGCGCAGCTCCGCACGATGGTGGCCCCCGGCATCCTCTCGGCCTTCATGAACAACACGCCCGTCGTGGCCCTGATGGTGCCCGCGATCCGCGACTGGGCCAGGAAGCACCGGCTCAGCGTCTCGAAGCTCCTGATGCCGATGAACGATGCGGTGGTGCTCGGCGGCCTCTGCACGCTGATCGGCACGAGCACCAACGTGGTCGTGAGCGGCCTCGTCGAAGACAAGACGGGCCGCGAGCTCGGCATGTTCGACATCTCCTGGCTCGGCGTGCCGCTCTTCGCCGCGGGCCTCGTCTACCTCGTCACGGCGAGCAAGTTCCTGCTCAAGGACCGCCGGCCGGCGATGAGCCAGAGCGACGACCCGCGACAGTATTCGCTGGAGATGCTCGTCGAGCCGGGCAGCCCGCTGGCCGGCCGCACGATCGAGCAGGCGGGCCTGCGGCACCTCGACGGTCTGTTTCTCATGGAGATCGACCGCGGCGGCCACGTGATGGCGGCCGTCGCGCCGACCGAGCGGCTCCAGGAGGGAGACCGGCTCGTGTTCGTGGGCGTGATCGATTCCGTGGTCGAGCTGCAGAAGATCCGCGGCCTGCGGCCGGCGACCGACCAGGTGTTCAAGCTCGACGACCCACGGAGCGAGCGGAAGCTCGTGGAGGCGGTGGTCTCGAACACCTGCCCGCTCGTGGGCCGCACGATCCGCGAGGGGCAGTTTCGCTCGACGTACGGCGCCGTCGTGATCGCCGTGGCCCGCAACGGCGAGCGGCTGCGGATGAAGATCGGCGACATCGCGCTCGAGCCGGGCGACACGCTCCTGCTCGAGGCCGGCCCCGCATTCCGCGAGCGGCAGCGGTCGAGCCGCCACTTCTACCTCGTGAGCGAGGTGAGCGACGCGACCACGCCGCGGCACGACCGCGCCTGGATCGCGCTGACGGTGCTGGCGGCGATGGTGCTCGCGGCGGCGCTCGACCTCGTGCCGATGGTCGCCGCGTCGATGGTGGCGGCCGGCGTGGTCGTGGCCACCCGCTGCATCTCGTCGAGCGAGGCGCGGCGGTCGATCGAGTGGGAGTCGCTGCTGTTGATCGCGGCCAGCTTCGGACTGGCCCGCGCCCTCGAAAAGACCGGGCTGGCCGCGGCGATCGCCGACTCCACGATCCAGGCCGCCGGCGACGACCCGCGGATCGTGCTGGCGGCGATCTACTTCGTGGCGATGCTGTTCACGGAACTGATGAGCAACAACGCCGCGGCGGTGCTCACGTTCCCGATCGCCTGGCAGACGGCGGCCGACCTCGGCGTGAGCCCGATGCCCTTCGTGATGGCCATCACCGTCGCCGCCAGCTGCGGCTTCGCGACCCCGATGGGCTACCAGACCAACCTCATGGTCTACGGCCCCGGCGGCTACAAATTCAGCGACTACATGCGGTTCGGCGGGCCTCTCAACCTGCTCGTGATGGCGATCACGGTCGCCCTGGCCCCGCTGATCTGGCCCTTTCGGCCGTGAAACCTTCCAAATCCGCGGTCGCGGACGTAGTCTGGCGGGTTGGTCTCGCCCGCCTGTTCCCGGCCCGCCTCCGGCATGAGCGACATCCTCTTCCAGTACTACGCCGTCAATCCCACGACGTGGTTCTACCTGTCGTCGCTCCTCGCGATCGCGCTGTTCTTCAAGTTCAACCGCGTGTGGAGCATCCGCAACGTCGATCTGGCGGGGCTGATCCTCCTGGCTCCGGGCCTGCTGGCGGTGGAATACGGCAGCTTCAAGGCGAGTGAGTCGACGCTCGAGCTCGGCTTCCTCTGGCTGTTCGCCGTCTCGGGCCTGTTCCTGCTGCGGATGCTCTTCGATTCGACGATGGTGCGGCGGCCGATGCTCGAGCCGAATCTTTCCACCGGCGGCCTCGTCTTCCTCGGCATCTCGCTGCTCGTGTTCCTGCTGGCCAACGTGATCACGAAGCGGCCGCAGCGGGACGACGTGGCCGTGGCGGCGACGGCCGACCGGCTGCGGGCCGGGGAGGCCAACGTCGACGCCGACCAGCTCGCGAAGCTCGGCCCCGGCTACCCGCTGCTGTTTCTCCTGCCGCAGATCTCGACGCAACGGATCTTCTCCGCCGACGCCACGGCGACGCCGGCGGCGGAGGCGACCCGGCGGTCGGTCCACGAGACCACCGCCCGCACGATGGCCATCGTGTCGCAGCTGGCGATCGTGTCTGGCATGATCGTGATCGCGTGGCGACACTTCGGCAACGTGCGGCTGGGGATCGCGGCGGCGGTGCTCTACCTGCTGCTGCCCTACACGGCCACGATGACCGGTCGCGTCGACCACGTGCTGCCCGGCGCGCTCGTCGTCTGGGCGGTGGCGGCCTACCGCAGCCCCTTCATCGCCGGAGCCCTCATCGGGCTGGCGATCGGCACGATCTACTACCCGGTGTTCCTGCTGCCCCTGTGGTGCAGCTTCTATTGGGAGCGGGGCGTGCGCCGGTTCGCGCTCGGCGTGGCGACGTCGCTGGCCGCGCTCGTGGTGGCGCTGTGGCTCACGTCTCCCGACGCGACCGTGTTTCTCGGGCAACTGCGGCAGATGTTCGGCTGGATCCTGCCGAGCGAGGTGACGCTCGAAGGTTTCTGGTCGCTGCCCTCCTACGATCCGGTCTTCCGGCTCCCGGTGCTCGCGGCCTTCGTGGCGATGATGGCCACGCTCGCGATCTGGCCCGCTCCCAAGAACCTCGGCACGCTCATGAGCTGCACGGCGGCGGTGCTGCTCGGCAGCCAGTTCTGGAAGGCCCACAACGGCGGCCTGTTCATGGCCTGGTATCTGCCGGTGCTCTTGCTCGTGGTGTTTCGGCCGAACCTCGAGAACCGCGTGGCCACGCTCGTGCTCGACGCCGCATGGTTTCCGAAGCGCCGCCGCCCCTCGGCGGCCCTCACCGGCGACCGCGCCGCCTAGGCGAAGCGGCGCCGCTTTCCGCCCGCGCATACAAGCCCCCATGCGCAAGCAGGGGGATAGTGCGGCATCCATCCCGAAG
>CAZXIG010000218.1:3051-5144 GCA_964640405.1 uncultured Candidatus Kuenenia sp. | reverse complement strand
CTGCCTGCTTGGGCATCACGCCATGCTCACAATCCGGGCGGGACACCTGTCTCACACCCGTGACACAGCACGGGCTGCGAAAATCCCTCAAAAGCCCGCATGCCCCTCGTTTTCCTGCATCGCCACGCCTGACGTCGACCGCGCCGCCAGCCCCCCACCCCGCGCCTCGCACACGTGAATCCTTGTTCGGCACGGCCTTTGCCTTTCGCACGATCGCGGAAGTCCGACGCAGCACGGAGGCGGCGTCCGAGGATTTCGGCACAGCGGAGGTGCACGATTCCTTCTCACTTAAAGAGGCGTGAAATGAGTTTGGCTCGCATGACGCGATGGCTCTGTTTTCTGGCGGTGGCGACCGCCTTCGTGACCGGTGGTTCGTGGCTCGATATTGGCGTGGCCCTTGCCGAAGATGCGGCGGCTGCAACCGAGGCGGCAGCCCCCGCGGCTCCGGCGGCCCCCGAGCCCCCGACGATGGAGGCCACCTACAAGAACCTGTGGGTCGCGGCCGACACCGTGTGGGTGCTCGTCTGCGGCATGCTCGTGTTCTTCATGAACCTCGGCTTCGGCTGCGTCGAGTCGGGTTTCGCGCGGGCGAAGAACTGCGTGAACATCCTCTCCAAGAACTTCATCGTGTTCGCGGCCACGTGCGTCGCCTACTACCTCTTCGGCTGGGATCTGATGTTCGGTGCTGGCGACGGTGCGCTCATCGGCAATTCCGGTTCGTGGATGGTGGGGGCCGCCGACAACAGCCCGGCCGTGGGCAGCAACTACCAGGGTCAGTACGGTGCCATCGCCTGGGCGAGCGTGCCGCTCTGGGCGAAGTTCTTCTTCCAACTCGTGTTCGCCGGAACGGCCGCCACGATCGTGTCGGGTGCGGTGGCCGAGCGGATCAAGTATCACGCCTTCATCATCTTCAGCTTCCTCATGGCCCTCGTGATCTACCCGGTCACCGGCCACTGGGTCTGGGGCTTCGGCTACCTCGCCAAGGAGTGGAATTTCTGGGACTTCGCCGGCTGCACCGCGGTGCACTCCGTCGGCGGCTGGGCGGCCCTGACCGGGGCGATCATCCTCGGCCCCCGCATCGGCAAGTATTCGGCTGACGGCCGGGTGCAGGCGATTCCCGGCCACAACATGATGGCCGCCTTCATCGGCTGCCTCGTGCTCTGGTTCGGCTGGTTCGGCTTCAATCCGGGCAGCACGTTCGGCGTGGCCGCCGACGGTGGTGCCCTCGCCGCCCAGGTGGCGGTGAACACCAACTCGGCCGCGGCTGCGGCGACGCTCACCGCGACGCTCACGGCCTGGCTGCTGCTCGGCAAGCCCGACATCGGGATGACGCTCAACGGCTGCCTCGCCGGCCTCGTGGGCATCACCGCCAGTGCGGCGTTCACCAACGTGCCCTGCTCGCTGATCATCGGGGCGATCGCCGGCGTGCTCGTGGTCTTCTCCGTGCTGTTCTTCGACCGGATCAAGGTCGACGATCCGGTCGGTGCCACGAGCGTGCACCTCGTGTGCGGCATCTTCGGCACGCTCTGCGTGGGCCTGTTCACCACCAGCGACCTCTCCGGCACCGTGGCCAACACGCCCGTCGGCTGGGCGGCCGTCGGTGGCCCGTACGCCGGCCTGTTCTTCGGCGGCGGCACCAAGCAGCTCATCGCCCAGCTCGTGGGCGTGCTCATGGTTGGTGCCTACGTCGTGCCGGTCTCCGCGATCTGCTGGCTGCTCATCAAGGCGGTCGTCGGCCTCCGGGTCGGTGCCCACGAGGAGGTCGGCGGACTCGACATCGGCGAGCACGGCAACGAGGCCTACCACGGCTTCGTGATGGTGCGGACCGAGTAACCCGTCCAGAAGGATGCCCCAACGGTGTGGGCGGGCACTCCGCCTCGCCCGCCCACACCGGGGCATTTTCTGACGGCGGGCCATGTGTTCATCATGAAAGCCCCCAGGCGCAAGCCGGGGCTTCGTGTTTTATAGAAGCCCCCAGGCGCAAGCCGGGGGATATTTCGCGTCGGTTCCGGCTCACGGCTCATGCTTCTGCTTGCGGCCGCATTATCCCCCTGCTTGCGCATGGGGGCTTTTATGGGAACGGCAGCTCCGCA
>CAZXIG010000218.1:0-2951 GCA_964640405.1 uncultured Candidatus Kuenenia sp. | reverse complement strand
CGCATGGGGGCTTTTATGGGAACGGCAGCTCCGCACGGGGGCCTTTGAGCGCATCACGCCGAGCGGAAGCCGCCGTTGACGGCGATGATCTGGCCGGTGACGAAGGCGGCCCGCGGCGAGACGAGCCAGTGCACCGCCCCGGCGATGTCTTCGGGCGTGCCCCAGCGGCCGAGCATGCTCTCGCGAACCGCCCGCTGCTGCCAGGCGTCGCTCGCCCCCTCCCCCCAGGCCGTGCGGATCCAGCCGGGGGCCACACAGTTCACCCGCACCTGCGGCGCGAGCGACTTCGCCAGGCTCTTCGTAAACGCCATCACCGCCCCCTTCGTGGCGGCGAACAGCTCGCCGCTGTCCCCCTCCATGCCGGTGTGGGCCTGATCCCAGCCGATCGTGACGATCGAGCCGCCGTTGCGGTCTCGCATCCACCGGCCGAACGCGCGGGCGAGCAGCATCGTGGCCGTGACGTCCACCTGCAGCAGCTGGTCGAGCTTCCGCTCGAAGCCCCACTTGGCGGGCTCACCGGTGAGCACGTCGGCGCCGGCGATCAGCACGACCGCATCGATGGCCGGCAGCGCCTCGGTGGCCGCCTTGACGAGTGACTCACAGCCCGCCGCACTGCCCAGATCGGCAAGGAACGTGCCGGCGTGACTCGGCCCCAAGGCGGCCGCCACCTCCGCGGCCCCGGCGCCGTTGCGGCCGTGAATCGCCACTCGAGCCCCGGCGGCGGCAAGCTCCGCCGCCACCGCCCGGCCGATGCCCCGCGTCGCGCCCGTGACGAGCACGGTATGTCCGGCCAGGTCGTTCATCGGGCCGCGCTCTCCCGGACCGCAGGGGCCGCAGACTCCTCCGCCGCGAATCGGTAGCAGGCCGCCTCCTCGGCGTTCCGCACGAGCAGGTGGCCGGCGATCACGCAGGGATTGTTCCACGTCTGACCGTCGAGGGCCGCCAGCCGCCCGCGGACGCGGTGCTTGTCGGGCGTGCAATCGACGAACACCACCTCGCCCGACTCCGCCTGCACCACGAGCAGCTCCCGCACCCGCAGCACCTGCCCCTGCCCGTAGCGGCCCCCTTTCCAGGCCCGCTTGCCGTCGGCGAGCCGCACGCACTCGAGAATCCCGTCGGAGAGCCCGTAGGCATGACCGTCGTGGATCGCCACGTTGGTGAACTTCGTCTTCAGCATGCCGGGCTGGGACCAGACCTGGCGAAACGCGGGCTGATCGCCGCCGGCGTCGGGCTCGAATACGGCGGCACCGATCCCGTAGCCCTTCGAGATGAAGATCCGCCCGCCGTCGAGCACGTGGGCCTGCGAGCAGGAGGCATCCGAGTTGGATTGGCCGGCCCAGGGGAACGACCAGAGTCGGCGGCCGTCGTCCGGATCGTGGGCTGCCACGCTCCCCTCGTTGACGATGAGCACCACGTCGCGGTCGCCGTGCTTCACGAGGATCGGCGACGCGTAGGCGATCTGTTCGTCGCCGCCGGTCCATGCGCGATCACCGCTCGCGCGATCGTAGGCCACGAGCGACACCGCCCCGCCCCCCTGCTCCAAGGGTCCGCCGCCGGGCACGATCACGAGCGACTCCGTGACGAGCGGCGACCCGGCCCGACCCCAGGCCACGGCGGCCTGGTGGGCGGCGGGATCGATCCCCAGGTCGTTCACCACGTTCTTCCGCCACACGATCCTGCCCGTCGCCCCGTCGATCGCGTGCAGCCAGCCGGTCGCGCCGGTCGCATACACCACGCCGTCGCGGATCGTGGGCGTCGATCGTGGCCCCACGCCGCCGAGCACGGTCTCGTGCCGCGCGGGCACCGCCACGCTCCACTCGGGCTCACCGGTCGCGACCGCGTAGCAGGCGATCACCTCCTCGTCCCCGCGCTGCTCGAGCGTCACGGCATGCCCGTCGCACACGGCGAATCCGCTCCAGCCCGCGCCGATGGTGCGCCGCCAGACCGGGGAATACGCCTCGCCTGCGGCCGGCACGGCGAGATGGTCGAGGCCCGCGTCCCCCCGCGGCCCGAGGAACTGCGGAAAGTCGTTCGCGGCCCGCGGCTGCCAGGGCGCACGCTCGGCGCCCGCCTGCGCCGGCTCCGCCGCCTGCGGCAGGAGCCGATCCCGCGACGGGCTCCACCGCCAGGCGAATTCCGGCACGAGGTCTCCCGACACCCGCTCGATCCGCAGCGCGGCACACGCGAGCGCCACCGCGCCGAGCAGCCCCCAGGCCACCGTTTTCTTCAGCCGCGACGGATGGCCGCTCTCGCGCAGAAACCAGACGAGCACCGACATCAGCCCCGCGAAGGCGAGGATCAGCGTGATGATGTTCCGCACGGCCTGGTCGACGATGCTGCCCACGATCGGCTCGAGCAGCCCGGCCCGCACGAGCACGATCGCCGTCGCGAGCGAGACCAGCGTGATGCACACCCGCCGCGGGGGCCACAGACTGCGGGTGGAGTCGGTTCCGATTCGGTTTCGTTGCATGCCTTCCTTGTACCCGATGGAACGACCGGCGGAACAGCGGCATTCCTTGTCGCTCCCGCGCCCACGGACTACACTCGCCGAAACGTTTTTTCCGCGGAAAAAGGCATGCTGCACCCCAACCCTTCCGATTCGCCCGGCCCCTCCACCACCGCGGTGCACGCCGGCGAGGCGCGGCAGAAGCCGGGCCACGCGATCACCGACCCGATCTTCGCGGCCTCCACCTACACGTTCGCCGACACGCAGTCGATCATCGACTTCATCGAGCAGGAGCAGCCCCGCGAGGAATACGGCCGTTACGGCAACCCGGGCGAGCGGGTGGTCGAGCGAAAGCTCGCGGCGCTCGACGGCGGCGAGGAGGCGGTGCTCTTCGCCAGCGGCATGGGCGCGCTCATCGGCCTGCTCATGGCCCACCTCAACGCCGGCGACGAGATCGTCTTCTTCGACGAGTGCTACCACCGCAGCCGCGAGTTCTGCCGCAAGC
>CAZXIG010000217.1:0-5150 GCA_964640405.1 uncultured Candidatus Kuenenia sp. | reverse complement strand
CTGCCTACGCTTGTCAGCATACGCCGGCTCTCGGGGCATGGGCAGCCCCTCACGGTTACGCGTTCGATGATCCAGCAGAGAAGCCATCCGGCGAACAGAGCGAGCAGGCCGGGGGTCGCGCGCAGCTGCCGGCGTTGTTCTCAAAAAGCCCCGGGCGGAAGCCCGGGGATCCCCCGGCTCCCGCCGGGGGCTTCTTGGATCCTCGTTGCGCCGGGTTGCGCGAGGTTCAAGTGCGATCCGTATCACCGCGGCTTGTGCATGTGGCGGTAGATCGCTTCGAGGGCTTCCTGCACGTCCTTCGGCTTTTTCTTTTCCGCTCGGAGGGCATCGGTGAGGCGGCGGGCGTCGGAGTCGGAGTGGCCGAGGGACCGCAGGACGTCGAACGTCTCGACGAGCACGTCGGCCGCGCCCCCCGCTTCGCCCGGGGCCTCGCGGGCCACGAGCAGGGCGAACTTGGGCATCCGGCGGCGGAGCTTGGCGATCATCCGCTCCGCCGTCGCGGCGCCGATGCCGGGGAGCCCGGAGAGCGACTTCGCGTCTTGCTCCTCGATTGCCGCGGCGATCTCGCCCACGGGACGGATGATGGCCCGCAACGCCTTGCGGACGCCCACGCCGTCGACCTCGCAGATGAGCTCGAAAAACTCCCGCTCGACTTCCGAGAGAAAGCCGACGAGGCGGGGCACGAGGTTGCCGCGGGTCGGGTTGCCCTCCAGGTATTCGAGCGTGTGCAGCACGACGGGCTGGCCCAGCTTCTGCTGCAGGCTGCGCCGCACGAGTTCCGTGACGAGCACCTCGTGCACGACCGGGCCGACGCCGATCTCCACGGCCGTCGGCTCGACCCGCTCGAGGGTTCCTGAAATCCTGGTGATCATGCCCGGCTGCTCCTGATCCTCACGATGCTCGTCCCGAAGAGCAGGGGACGCAGCCGCAGATGGTAGTCGGTGAGGGCCACGGCGAGCGCGTCGGCCGCGTCGGCCGGCTCCGGCCGCTTCGCCAGGGCGAGCTCCCGCTGGACGGCCGCCTGCATCTGCTCCTTGCCCGCATGGCCGCTGCCGACGAGCGTGCCCTTCACACGGTTGGGGAGGTAGTGGTGCACTCCGAGCCCCGCCTGCACGCCGGCGAGGCAGATCACGCCCCGCGCGTGGGCGAGCAGCAGGGCCGCCTTCGGGAATTTGGCGTGGGCGAACACCTGCTCGATCGCCATCGCCTCCGGCTTGAAGGTCTCGATCACCTCGCGGACGCCCGAGTGGATCGTGTGCAGCCGATCCTCGAGGGTTTCCCCGCGCGAGCGAACGGTGCCGGCCTCGACGAGCCGGACGGTGGCCCCCTCGCACTCGATCACGCCGTAGCCGGTGACGTTCAGTCCCGGGTCAAACCCGACGACGCGGTGAAGAGGCATGCCGCAATACACCCCGCAGGGCTCGAACCTGCAACCTTCGCGGCTGTTTCACGCAAAGCCTCGGCATCGTGCCTCGCTTTGCTTGGCGGACGTCCGTCCGCACTCGAGAGCATGCCTTCCGGGCATGCCGCAATACACCCCGCAGGGCTCGAACCTGCAACCTTCGGTTCCGTAGACCGATGCTCTATCCAATTGAGCTAGGGGTGCACAACTCCAAGAACGATACCCCACGCGGGCCGTTGCATCCAGATTTCCTGTCGCCGCGGCCGTCTGTGGCGGTTTTCAACCGCCGCGGGCCACGAGGAAGCCATCCTTGTCGACGTCGAACGCATCGGACAGCACCACGGCCTGCGGGCTGCCGTCCCGGCGGCCGGCGGCCGTGGCGGCGACCACGAGCGTGCCCGCAGCGGCGTCGGCGGCTGCCGCGGCGGCGAGCGGCGGACGCTGCAGGGTGGCCCGGTCCGCGGCTCGCGGCCAGACGGCCACGCCATTGACGACGCGGCCGACCGTTTCCGGCTTCGTGATCGTCTCGTGGTCCCAGTCGATCCGGGCCGACGGCGTATTCATCGCCACCAGCCCCCCCACCTCCGGCGGCGCATACGCCACGACCGGCTCCACGCCGAAGGCTTCGCGAAACCGGTCGCCGGCCTCGCGGGCTGCGGCGAGTTCCGCGGCCCTTCCGATCGGCAGCACGACCGCCTGCAGGTGCGCTGCCAGCCCGGAAGCCGCCGCTGGCTCCGCCGCGAGGGTCCGCACCTGGTCGATCCGTGCCAGCCAGATCGTGGCCTGTTCGCGGCGGAGTGCCGCGGCCAGCGAATCTCGTGACGACGCCGGGTCGACGACGGCCGCCTTGATGCCGAGCAGCCGGCCCGCATGCAGGCCCAGCGAATCGTGCAGCGGATCGCCGGCGGCGAGCGACGCCACGAGCCGGTCGTCGCGGCGGACGAGGCAGCAGCCGTCGAAGGCCTCGGCGGTGGCGGCCTGGGGACTGAGCCGGCTGGCGACGGCGCCGGCCGCGACCTCCTGGAGCGCGAGCCGGGCCTGATCGGGATGGGTGCCGACGGGCAGGGGAGGGCCGAACGAGAGCGTGATCGGCCGCCGCCAGAGCCGCGGCCGCTTCGAGAAATATTTCCCCTCGGAGAACGACAGCAGGCTGCCCCAGAGGCCGTCGATCGACACCGGCACGATCGGCGCCTCGACTTTTTCGAGCAGCCATTCGAGGCCCCGCTTGAAGCCGAGCAATTGACCGGTGCGCGAGATGCCCCCCTCGCAGAAGATGCCGATCACGTCGCCGGCTGCGAGTCCCGATTGGATCGTCTTGAGCGCGGTGCCGATCGACTTGGGGCGTGGATCGAAGAGGATGAACCGCCACTGGTCGGCCAGCATCCGCAGGAACCGCCCCTGGATGTTGGGTCCGTAGACCACCATCCGGATCGGACGCGGCGAGGCCAGCGGCAGGAGAAACCCGTCGAGCCAGGAGAGGTGGTTGCCCACCACGACGACCGGCCCGCTCGCAGGCAGGTTGGCCTCGCCCACGGCGCGGAATCGCCAGACGGCCCGCACGAGCGATCCCACCAGCATTCGCAGTGAAGCCCGGGGCGCGCAATACACCGCAGCGATGGCCGCCACCACCGCGGAGAGCCCGAAGAGCGCGAACAGCCCACGGGACGAGACGAGCGGCGTGGCCGGGTCGGTTCCGGTGGTCGTCCGCAGGCCGCCGTAGATCAGCGACGCCGCGAAGATCCCGGTGAACGTCAGCAGGTTCACGGAGGCCAGCATCGCGCCCCGGCGGGCGGGAGGGCTCTGCTCCTGAAAATACGACTCCAGCGGCACGTCGAACATGCCGGCCCCGGTGCCGAGCACCAGCAGCCACACGACCGGCACGATCAGCCGCCAGGAAAACATATCCATCCACGCCGAGCCGGCGGCCGCCGGCTCGCGGAAGATGTCGGGGCCCGACAGCGCCAGGCCGAAACTGCCGACGGCCAGCACCAGCGCCCCGAGCGGCACGAAGCCGAGATCGACGGCCGACCCCTCCTCGATGCCGCGGCGGGAGAAGCGGCCGGCGATCAGGCTGCCGAGCCCGATGCCCATCATGAGCGCGACGAGCAGCGGCACGATCTGCGTCTGGCTGGTCGCCCCCGACTCGAATCCATATTGGTCGATGTTGAGCTGCGCGACCGCGGCCACCCCCCAGAAGTAGACGATGCCGGCCGCCGTCGCCATCAGCTTGCGGGAGCCGAACAGCTCGCCGAGATCCCGCCAGGTGCTCGCCAGGGCGTTGACGGGCGCCGGAGCAGCGGGATTGGCGGCCGGCACGCGGCGGAGCCGCAGGGCGGCAAGCCAGCCGGCCGTAGCCACGCCCACCAGGGCGAGCGTGGCCGGGATCGCATGGGCGAACGGCGTCGCGGCCGCCTCGACCGAGGCCAGCGGCGTGGCGTCGGCAAGCCAGTTGCCGCCGGCCATGCCCACGAGCGTGGCGGCGAGCGTGACGATGGCGAACATGCCGTTGGCATTCGAGAGTCTGTCGGCCGGCACGCTCTCCGGAATCGCCCCCAGAATGCTCGGCGCCATGAGGGCCGCCTGGATGCCGATCACGACCAGCGTCCCCAGCAGCAGCCAGAGGCCGACCGGCATCCCGCCCCAGGCCCCGCCCGAGCCGACGCCCCAGCCGATCACCGCCGCCGCGGCCACCGCGATCAGAATCTCGGCGAACTTCGCCCAGACGATCACCGCTCGTTTCGGGAAGCGGTCGGCCAGCCAGCCGGCCAGCCAGGCCAGCACGACGAAGGGGAGCACGAAGCCCGCCGTGCCGATCGTGAGCACCAGCGCCGTGCCGCTGCCGGCCACCGCCCGTTTGCCGAGGCCGATCGCGAGCCAGCGGAGCAGGTTGTCGTTGACGACCGTCAGCGCCCGCAGCGCCAAGAGCGGCGAGAAACTGCCGGCGGCAGCGGTGGCCGCCTGGGAATCAGAGCCGCTCGATCCTGGGGCAGCGTGCAAGGTGTCGCCTTCGGGGAAGGGGCCGGATGGGCTCGTGGGGGGCGGTTCGCCGTTCTCCGGTTAGCGGCAGATTGCCCAGTGTGAGCCGGGAATTGTGAGAGTTTGCGGCCTGTTTGCCAGCCCCCCGGGAGCGAACGTATCCTCGACACACCACGTATTGATCTGCAGCCCCTGCCGGTGTCATGGCCGTTCGTCAACGGCCGAAGCAACTCCACTGCGTTGCCGCTGCCCCACGCGGCCGCCTCGAAAGGATCACATGAACGCCTCGCTTCGTCGCCTCGCGGTTTCCCTGGTGATCGTCGGCTGCGGCTTCGTCGCCTCGCTCCCGGCTGCCGACGCCCAGGTCGTCTATTACGGCGCCATGCGGCCCGTCGTCGCCGCCCCCATGGTCGCGGCACCGGTCGTCGCGGCACCGGCCTACGTGGCCAACTATGTGCCGGCCGGCAACTATGCCGCCGTGACCGCCTTCTCGCCGCCGGTCGTGGCCGCTCCCGCCGAGGTCGCGGTGCGCACGTCGTTCTCGCCGGTCGTCGCGGCGCCGGTCGCGGTGACGTCGTACTACGCTCCCGCTCCGACCGTCAGCTACTACGCTCCGGCGGTCACGGAAACCGTCGTGGCATCGCCGGTCGTCGCCGCACCGGTGACGACGTACTACGCTCCGGCCGCCGTCGCCGTGCCGCTCTATCGGCGTGGCCTGTTCGGCGCGTATCGGCCGGTTCGCACGGCGTACATGCTGCCGTACTGACGCGGC
>CAZXIG010000216.1:2086-5174 GCA_964640405.1 uncultured Candidatus Kuenenia sp. | reverse complement strand
CGGGCTGCTTCACCTGCGGGGTGCGGGGATCACTTACAGCAGCAATTCGAGCCAATCGGCGAACTGCGGGTAGATCCGCTCGCGGTCGAATTCCGCGGCGGCGAGGCGGCGGGCGTTCTGCCGCAGATCCTTGAGCAGCCGCCGGTCGGTGGCGAGCTTCGTGATGGCCTCTGCGAGCGACGCTCCGTCGCCGGCGGTGTAGTGCAGCCCCGCGGCGTGCGAATCGACCAGCCGCTGGAGTTCGCCCGGCAGCGAGTTGACCAGCGCCAGCCCCGCGGCGGCGTAGTCGCACGCCTTGTTGGGCACCACCACCTGCGACTCCGGCCGCACGAGCACGAGCCCCACGTCGCACGACGCCAGCAGCTTCACGTACTCCTGCCGACCGAGCAGGCCGTGCATCTCGATGTGGCAGGCACCGCCGGTCGCCTGGGCCGCGCGGCGCACGAGCGGCTCGAATCGTCCCGTGCCCGCCACGTGGATCGTCACGGCCGTGCCCTCCGCGGAGAGCAGTCGGGCCGCGGCCACGAGCGCCTCGAGATCTTGTCCCGCCTCGAGCGAACCGGAATAGACGCACTGCAGCGGCACGGCGGCCTCGCCGGTCGCGCCGAGCAGCGGCACGTGGTTCACGAGCGGCACCGTCGCCGGAAACTCCTGCGGATAGGCGCCGAGGTAGCAGACGTGCGTGGGCGTGCCGGGGGCGAGTTGGCCGTGCAGGGCGTCGGCGTAGGAGTGAGTCGTGAACGACACCGCGTCGGCGGCCTCGAGCACGGCCCGGCGGGCGGCCCGCATCCGGTGCAGGAGCACCGGCGTCACGAGCTTTCGCAGGAAGAAGGGGCCGGGCACAAGCCGCTCGAACGTCTCGGGCCAGAGGTCCTGGACGTCGATCACGAGCGTGGCGTCGAGCCGGTGGGCAAGCCGGGCGGCTGCGGCCGGGCTCTCCATCGGCGGCAGGCTCGCGAGGATGATGTCGGGCCGCTCCATCTGGCCGGAGGCGATCGACTCGTTGGCGAGCCGCTCAAAATTCTTGCCGAAGTCGCGGTGGCTGCCGAGCCGGGCCAGCGACACGTTCTTCTCATAGGGCCGCACGGCCACGAGCCGCACGCCGAAGCCCTCGTCCTCGCGGATCTCGCGGGGCAGGGAACGGATCGCCTTGCGGCGATGGCTCCAGGTGCAGGTCCACCAGGTCACGTCGTGGCCGCGGGCGGCCAGCACGCGGGCCAGCGACCAATACCGCATCGGCGGCAGTCCCTCGCCGGGGATGTCGTCGAACGGGTTGACGAGCCAGATGGAGAGGGGCGGGGCGAGGGGCTCGGGAGCGGGCGCGGGCATGGGGGAAGAGTACGGGCCGCGCGCGCGTCATGAAAGCCCCCAGGCGCAAGCCGGGGGATAATCCGCGCCGCCGCACCGCTCACGCCGCGCGCACCGCTCGCGCCTCCGCGCCGCTCACGCCCACCCGCACAACCGCGCGACGTGCGCCGCGGAGCCGTCGCGGAGCCAGCCGTCGAGCTGGGCCACGTCCTTGAGCTGCTGGCCGCGGAGCCGGGGCACCACGAAGAATCGGCTCTCCACCTCGCCGAGCGCCGTCATGTCGCCCCACAGCTTCTCGAACTGCGCCACGGGAAACACGTCCTCCTGCCCGTGGCCCCACCGCTTCTTCACGTCCTTGAGCGTCACGTACGTCGGCATCTTCGCCGCCGCCGCCCGGATCGCCGCGCCCACCTTCGGGCCGTTCGCGAGATCGCCGCGCGAAAGTTCGAAGGCGGCGAGCAGCTGATCGACGTCGATCCAGGTGGAGAGCGTGTTGTAAAACCGCAGCTTGAACTCGTCCTCTTCGCGGGGCATCGCCAGTCCCTCCACGAGCCGCACGCGGCCGTTCACCCGCGCGAGCCCGCCGCCGCGGTCCTCGATCCGCCGCGGGATCACTTCGTAGGAGAGGCACGAGCCGCCGGCGATGTGGCGGCCGAGCAGGGCGGGGTCGAGGTCGGCGCCGACGGTGTCGATGTTGTGGAGGAAGAGCCACTTCAGCTGCGGCCGTTCGGCGAGCAAGCCCGCGAGCACGCCGTTGCGGAGCATGTTGGGCAGCTCATACCAGTGGCCCACCGGGTGCAGGCACTGCTGCGGCAGGTTGTCGGTGTAGTCGGCCCCTTCGCCCGCCTGCTCGGCCCAGTTGATGAGCGCCGCATGCAGGCTGTCGCGCACCTTCTGCTTCTGCTCGTCGAGCAGCTGGTGCGACAGCTCTTCCCAGGCGAACCGCAGGTCGCGGGTCATGGGGATCATCCGCAGGCCGATCGCGCGGCCGGGCGAGAGCAACACGTGCCCGTGATCGTCCCGGCGGGCGAGCCACCGCGCGATCTGGTCATGCGTGAGGTGGCTCGTGGTGACGACGTGCGGGATCGGCGTGCCGGCCCGGCCGGCGGTGGCCCCGGTCTTCGCAAGGTGCACGTCGAGAAACGAACGGTGCTTGCCGCCGAGCTTGCAAAAGGGGTTGAGGGCCTTCACGACGCCCGCCCCCTGCGTCCAGCGGCTGCCGACGCCGGCCGCGAGGGTCACCACGGCCGCCTCGCCGCGGGCGAGCGCCGCGAGGCCGGCCTCACGAAAGGCCGCCTCGCGCGGGTCGGCCGCGTTGCCGGCGCAGAACGCCACGTCGGCGTCGTCCACGTCGTCGAGGTCGGTCGCGGCAGGGAGCCGGTTTTGGGCGAGGCCGATGCGGCCGCTCCGCAGGTCGTCGCGGATCTGTTCGTGCTCCACCTCGTCGAAGCCGAGTTCGGCCAGGAGCGTGCGGAGGTCGCGGGCCGAGCCCGATCCGGTCGCGCCGCGGGGGAAGAGCCGGTCGAAGAGCGTGTTCACCATCCCGGCGAGTGCGGGCTGCGTGCGGCAGGCGGCGCCGAAGGCGTCGAGGTCGGCTCGCTGGGCGGGCGACAGCTTCGCGGCCTTGAGCAACCGCGGCACGGTGAGCGCGTAGTAGCCCGGCGGCATGAGCGCCGCCGGTTGATGCAAGCCCCCAGGCGCAAGCCGGGGGATGGTTTCGTCATACAAGCCCCCAGGCGCAAGCCGGGGGATGGTTTCGTCATACAAGCCCCCAGGCGCA
>CAZXIG010000216.1:0-1986 GCA_964640405.1 uncultured Candidatus Kuenenia sp. | reverse complement strand
CAAGCCCCCAGGCGCAAGCCGGGGGATGGTTTCGTCATACAAGCCCCCAGGCGCAAGCCGGGGGATGGTTGGGGTGGGGGCCGTAATATCCCCCTGCTTGCGCATGGGGGCTTCTATGGGCATGGGGGCTTCTATGCGTGCACCCCCGAGCAAATCGCTCCACGTGCCGCGGTCGTTGACGGCGAAGTCATACACGACCGGCTCCATTGCGAAGGGGAGCGCGTCTTCGAGTTCCCGCTTGGCGTCGCGCATGATCTCGCCGAGCGCGAGCTGGGCCTCGGCCCGCCGGTGCGGCGCGAAAATAAACCCCATGCCGCCCCCCGACATGCCGCCGAGCATCCAGAAGCCCTGGAAGTCGGAGCCGAAGCGGGCCTGCACGCGGTCGATGATCGTTTCCGTATAGAGGTTCGTCGCCCAGGGGATGATCGTCTGGATGGGGCCGAAGAAGTTGCGGGTGGTGGCGGCGGCGATCCGGGCCACGTCGCCGGCCTCGATCGCGGCGATGATCTCGTCGAGCACGCGGCCCGCCTCGGCCCGCGCCTCCCACTCCGACTCGGAGCGGAGCAGGTATTTCTCGGTCACCATCTCCAGGATCGGGCCCACGTTCTGGGCCATGCCGCCGTGCACGAGCACGAGCGAATCGGCGAGGCTCGCGCCGAGCTTCACCGGGTCGTGCCGCGGGAGCAGTCGGCCGCGGCTCGTGCCGTGTTCGGGGTCGCCCTCGGTGGCGGCCACACCGCGGATCAGCTTGGCCGCGGGCCACACGCCGCCGGAGTCCTGCCAGCCGCCGCCGGAGCCGCCGAGCCATTCGCCGAGGATCGCGCGGGCCGCCACGAGTCGCCGTTCCGGCTCGGTGAGCTGACCGGTGAGCGACTGGGCCTGTGCCGTGGCCCGCATGCAGACGGCGATCAGCGCCGCGAGCAGGTTGGTGGAAACGGCCAGCCGCGAGCCCTTCGGAATGTTGTTGACGCTGCTCACGAGTTCGAGGCCGAGGCCGGGGCCGACGGTGCGTGCGAGGAGCGTGGCGAGGCTTTCGCCGGAGCCCTCGATGCCGGGGGGCACGATGCCCGCGGCGATCACGGCGGCCTTGAGCAGGCCGAGGTAGTCGCGGGCGAAGTCGAACACCTCCGCGAGGTCGGTGATCTCGGCGCTCGCGCCCAGGTCGACGCTCGTGAGCCGGAGCACGGGCGCGTCGATCACGCGGAGGTAGGCCTCCACCGGCGGCTTCGGGCGGGCGTCGCGGTCGTGCACGCCGAGGTCGATCGACACGTTGAGCACGCGGGCTCCCTCGGGGAAGTCCATGCCGAGGAAGAAGATGTCGCTCCAGCCGGAGTGCGAGAGGTCCATCCGCACGGGCGTCGACTCGCGGAGCACGGGGTAGGTGCCGGCGGCGTCGGTGGCCAAAAGTTCGGGGCGGATGCGGAGGGCGTGGTCGGCGGGGTGGCCCACGCGAAACATCCATTGGTTGCCGCGGAGGCCGCGGACGCTCTTCCGCACCTGGTTGGCGAGGGTTTGCAGGCCGAGGTCGCGGTAGGCGGCGGCGAGGGCGCTCGAGATGGCGTCGGAGGGGCCGTGGGTCCGCTCGGCGTCGAGGAAGGTTTCGATCGCCTCCTCGAAGCGGCGGTTGAGGAGGTGCTCGTAGCCCTCGTGCGGGATGAGCGCCGCGGCGAGGGGGGCGGTTTCGCGTGTGAGCTTCGCGGGCACGTGAAATCGGTGGATGGCGTAGAGAAAAAACAACGCCCGCACCCGCTCGTAGAGGTTCGTGCTCTGGTGGCGGAAGGCCTCGAGCGCCGCGGCCTCGTCGAGCAGTTGTTCGAGGCTCGCCCCGCGGCAGACCGCATCGACGGAGCGGTTCCGCGCCGCCGGATCGGCTGCGGTGATGATGTCGACGAGTGACTGCGTCATATGTGGGAATCCACCAACCTATTCAAATACAAGCCCCCAGGCGCAAGCCGGGGGATGATGCGGGTGGTTTCGGGATGGACG
>CAZXIG010000215.1:1792-5177 GCA_964640405.1 uncultured Candidatus Kuenenia sp. | reverse complement strand
GCTATGGCCGCCACTCGAGGCCGAGGATCGAGACGTCGTCGAGCGGCCCCTTCGGCTGGCACCAGGCTTCGACGGCGGCCATGAGCGTGTCGACGCTCGCCGCGATCGGTTGCGTGCGGCTGCCGGCGACGCAGGCGACAAGCGCCTCCTCGCCGTAGGGCTCCTGGTTCGCGTTCATCGCCTCGTGCACGCCATCGGAGTAGAGATAGATCCGGTCGCCGGGGGTGAGCCGGAGCGACTGCTGGCCGTATTCGACGTCCGGCACGAAGGCGATCGGGAAGCCCTCGGCGGGATGGAACTCGGGCGGCCCGCCGGCGGCCGGCACGCGGAGCAGCGCCGGATGGCCCCCCGACACGTAGTCGAGCCGGCCGGTCGGCACGTGGAGCACGCCGTACAGCAGCGTGAAATAGAGGCCCGAGAACTCGTCGGCCTGGAAGAGCCGGTTGAGCTGCGTGGCCACCTCGGCCGGCGGCACGATCGTGATCCCGCCGTCGGCAGCCTGCCGCACGAGCAGCGACGAGTCGGACACCTTCGGGGTCAGGAACCTCCCCACCGTCACGGCCATCAGCGACGACGGCACGCCATGGCCGCTCACGTCGACCACGAACAGGCCGACGTGCTCGCCGTCGAGCGGGAAGATGTTGAGGAAGTCGCCGGCGAGACTCTGGCACGGCACGTATTTCCAGGCGACTTCGGCCGCCGGGATCGTCACGTCGTCGGACGGCAGCAGCGACCGCTGCACCTTGGCCGCGGCCTCGAGATCCCGCACCATCTGGGCATTGATCCGCGAGATCTCGGTGTTGAGCGTCGTCAGTTCGGCGTTCGACTTCTGCAGGCCGTCGCGGGCCGCCGCCAGTTGCTGGTTGGCGACGACGAGTTCCTGGTTCTTGGCCACGGCGTTCTCGAACGTCGACACCAGCAGATTGAGCACCTGCTGCCGCCCCGCCTGCACGCGGAACTGCTGGCCCGCGAGCGACACCTCGAGCGTGCCGGCGGCGGCCTCCTCGTCGCCGCCGAGCGGCGTGGCGAGCAGATCGTTCATCCGTGAGAGGAGGAAGGGCGGGTCGTAGGGCTTGGTGACGTAGTTGTCGGCTCCGGCGTCGAGACCCCGGATGATGTCGATCGGGTCGGCGAGCGTGGAGAGCAGGATGAACGGCACGCCCCGCAAGGCCGGATCGGTCTTCACGGCCTTGCAAAACTCGTAGCCCGTCATCACCGGCATCTCGATGTCGGAGACGATGATGTCGGGCCGCCGCTGCTTCGCGAGCTGGAGCGCGTCGGAGCCGTTCTCGGCCCAGCGGACGACGTGGCCGGCCTCGGTGAGCTTCCGCTCGAGGAACTTCGCCTGCATGCGGCTGTCCTCGGCGATGAGCACGTCCATGCCGCGGGCCGTCCGTTTCAGGTGAACGTCGCCAAGGCCGCAGGGGCATCCTTGTGGATGCTGAACAGCTTGTCGAGGTTCGTGAGCTTGAACACCTGGAAGATCTCGGGGCGGATGCCGCACATCTTCAGGCGGCCGTGACCGGCCGAGATCTTGCGGTGCAGCTGCCCGAGAAGGCCCAGCATGGCGCTCGACATGAACTCGACGTTCGAGAAGTCGAGCAGCACGTCGGGCCCCGATGCCTTGCCGATCAGCTGGGCGAGTTCCCCGCGAATCTCGTCGAGCACGGCGTCGTCGAGGATCTTCTTGTCCTTGAAGAGCACCATGTGCACGTTGTCTTTTTTGCCGGTCTGGATTCTGCGGAACTGGTCCATGGCTTCGCTGGGGTGGGGACACGAGGCCGTGCCGCCCCCGAGCGGGGGCCGAGCGACGGACTCGACATCGGGAAGGGTAGCCTCGCGGCGCGGCGCGAGGCAACCGTCACTTCTGGCGTTCGAACCGCAGCGGCTTCGTGCCCGCTGGGGCACCCGGCAGGGAAAACTCGAAGGCGTCGGGCCCCTTCGAGGCCACCTTGCCCACCATCGTGCCAGCCTTCTCGCTCACCAGGGCGATGGCGTCGGCGGAGGTCTCGATGGTTCCGGAGAGTTCGACCGCCGGCTTGCCCTGCGGAGTCGACTTCCAGGTGAACGTCGAGTCGGCCGTGATCGTCAGCTCGACCGTATCGGTGCCGCCGCTCGCCTTCCACCTGCCCACGAGATCGGTCTCGGGCGCGGCCGCCGGCGCGGGTGTCGGGGCCGCTTCGGCCTGGGTGGGAGCCGCGGCCTCGGCGTTCGCCTCGGCCGGTTGCGGCGGTTCGAGGGCCTCGAGCAGCCGCTTGGCGACCATGTCGCCGGGCTGCTTGGCCACCACCACCTTGAAGGCCTCGGCGGCCATCTCGGCGTGGCCTCCCACCAGGTAGTGGTAGCCCAGCACGAAGTGGGCCGCGGCATCGCCGGGATGCGACTTGCAGAAGTCCTCGAGCTTCCGCAGGTGCCCCGTGTAGGCGTCGACCGAGCCGTAGACGTTGCTGATCGTCGTCCAGTCCATGCCCGGGGCGACCGCGAGCACGGCGTTGAGCGTCGCCGCGGCCTCGGGATAGCGGCCCAGCGCAAAGAGCGTCAGCGCCCGCACCTCGTGGATCACGGAGTCGTTGGGCGAGAGCTTGAGGGCCTTGTCGAAGCCGGTCAATGCGGCCGCGTAGTCGCCCGCCTTGAACTTTGCCAGGGCGTCGTCGACCGCGGCATCGGTGGTGCTGGTCGCCGGAGCCGGCGCCGTGCTCCCCACGCCCGCCTGGGCGGCGGTGGCGTTGGTCGGGTCGCCGTCGTTGGTGACGTAGTAGTTGTTGACCACGACCGGCTGCGAATAGTCGTAGGGCGACGAGGCCACGACCGTCGCCGGGATCGACGCGTAGTAGGGGTTCACGTAGGCCCCGGAGCCATACCCCAGCCAGCCATAGCCGAGCCCCCAGTTGCTCACCGTGCTGGCGAGCCCCCACGTCGCCGCGCCGAGCGCGAATGGCGCCCACCAGCCGCCGCCATAGCCTCCCCAGTTGCCGCTCCAGCAGCTGTTGTACCAGCCACCGTAGTGCGGATTGACGTAGCCGTTGTTCCAGTTGTTGCACCAGTGGCCGCCGTTCCAGCCGTTGTTCCAACCACCGTTCCAGCCGCCGTTCCAGCCGGGATAGCCCCAGCCGCCGGCGTTTTGCCAGCCGCCGACGTTCACGTTGGAGAAGTTGTTGTGGTTGTTGTTGATCCAGGTGTTGCCGTTCCAGTTGCCACTGTTCAGGTTGCCGCTGTTCCAAAAATTGTTGCCATCACCGATGCCCGGCCGGTTGCCGCCGATTCCGGGGCGGCCGGGGCGGTCGTTCCATTGCCCACCGGGGCGATTCGGCCGGTTCGCCAGATCACCCGGCAGTGTGACCGGACGCTCGCCGCCGATACCGGGCCGGTTGCCGCCAATACCGGG
>CAZXIG010000215.1:0-1692 GCA_964640405.1 uncultured Candidatus Kuenenia sp. | reverse complement strand
ACGACGGACGCAACCGCAGCGACGAACCGCATGGAACAGATCCTTTCCTTGCAGGAGACGGGGACGCAGCAGACGGGGGCAGGAGACGGGGCGAAACGGACCATGGGAAAGAAATGGCGCTGGCGTTTGTCAGCGGGGCGCCGCGGCGGCCGGCGCCGGCGGCTTGCGGGCGACGACGAGCTTGAAGTCGGGTTCCTCGGCACCGCCTACCACGCGATCGCTGCTCTCGATCACGAAGTGATCGGGGTCCTGGAGCTTCACGGACATGGTGGCCGAACCGCTCGTGCCGTCGGGCATCGTCGCCTCCGACCGCACGATCCACTCGTCGTCGCCGGCGAGCCATTCGCCTTCGCTGAAGCCGCCGTCGGAATCGAACGTCCACGACCGCAGGCGGCCCTCGATGGGATCCCAGCCGATCCGTTGCGTGCTTGCGGCAACCGTCTCGCCTCCCACCGACACCGAGTAGTCGCCGAGCAGGTAGTTGCCGTCGTCGCTCCAGCGGAAGGAGATCGACGTGCGGCCCTCGGGGCTCTCGTCGATCCAGTCGCCCACCAGCCACTCGAGCGCCGTGAGCATCTCACGGGGCGTCGGTGCCGGGTCGTCGGCGAACTCTCGATACGAGGCGATCGGCCAGCGGTCTCCCTCCTTCTCCCGCACCACGACGTAGCGAAACTGGGCCGCCGCTCCATCGTTCACGGTGATGCGGCGGACGCCCTCCTCGACGGCGATGTCGTCGCCGAGCGGGCGGGTCGACGTCACCTCCATCTCGAGCACGGCCTTGGGAAACTTTTCGAAGAACTTCTTGAACAGCTCCGTGATCGCCTGGCTGCCGGTGAACACGTTGCCGTTCTCGTCCACCAGTTCGCCCGTGGGGCTGAAGAGGCCGGCCAACGCCGCGGCATCGCCGCCGTTGAAGGCCTTCACCGTCGCCTCGGCCTCTTTCGCGATCGCCGTGTCGAGCGGCGTCTTCGCCGCCACGGCGGCGGGTTGATCCGCGGAGGCTGTCGCCGCGATCAAGGCGACCGCGGCCATCGCGGCCAGCGTCAGTCCGCGGACGGGGAGATGCCAAGACATCCGGATCGAGGTACGGCCGCTCATCTGCTCGTTCTCCATGGCGTCGGGGCGCAAGCCAGGGCGACGCGGCCTCGCGTCGCCCAGTCGATGGATTGCCCAGCCATGAAAACGACCAAAAAAACGCCCGCAGTGCAAGCGGCCGGTGCGGCTCGCGCCCGCTGCACGGAACTGCGACATTCACGACAAAAAAGAAGGGGGCCGGACGACGTCGTCGTCCGGCCCCCCCTGACTTCCATACACAGAAGATGCCGAGCTGGGCTCAGCAGCCGCAGCGACGGCAGCCCTTGCGACGGCAGCCCTTCTTCGAAGAGCCGCAATCGCCGCAGGCAGCGGCACCGGCGTCACCGCAGGCGCCAGCAGCACCGCAGGCACCCGCGTCGCCGCAGGCACCGGCAGCACCGGCGTCACCAGCCGCACCACCGCAGGCACCCTCGACGGGCACCTCGACGGCGACGGTCACGCACTTCTGCACGGGCACTTCCTTCGTGACCTGGTGCGGGACGCGGACCGTGTAGGTCTCCGTCTTCGTCTCAGGCACGCAGTCGTACACCGTGACGGTGTAGGACTCTTCCTTCTGCTGCGGGACCATGACCGTGTAGGAAACTTCCTTGGTCATCG
>CAZXIG010000214.1:0-5208 GCA_964640405.1 uncultured Candidatus Kuenenia sp. | reverse complement strand
GGATGCCCGAAGCGAACGTCCGGGCGAGACGGCACGGGCAACCCCGACCGACGCGTGGGTTCAGATCGCACGCGTTGCGGGCGGCGTCACACGCGGTCTTGGTGCCGCGACTTGGCCTTGCTCGTGCGGCAGTCGATGCAGATGCCCGTCACGATGAGCTTGTGGCCGGTCGCGCGAAACTGGTGGCTGGCCGCCACGGCGTCACGGATCTTCGCCAGCTCGTCGCTGGAGAACTCGATCAGCCGCTGACATCCCGAGCAATAGAGGTGGTCGTGCTGCGGATAGCCGTAGTCGTGCTCGTAGACGGCACGGCCGTCGAGCACCATCTTGTGGAGCAGGCCCGCATCGACCATCTCGGCGAGCGTGCGGTAGACGGTCGGCCGGCTGGCCTTGGCCCCCTCCGGCGTGCGCCGCAGATCGTCGAGCAGCTGCTCGGCATCGAAGTGCTCGTGGCGGCTCGACACGTGATCCACGATCACCTGCCGCTGCCGCGTCACCCGCTTGCCGCGGGCCTGGAGAAACTCGGCGAACCGCTGGGCGGGCGTGAGAGCCACGTCCACCGTGCCAAGCGAGAAGTCTGCACCGACCGCCATCGACTCACCTCCGTTGCTCATGTCGGATTGTAGTCGGCCGCCGGAAGGCGTCACGCCGAAACGCGTACGGCCGGGCCGTCGCCGGCCCGGCCGCAGTGGTTCATCGTCGAATGCAGTCCGATCCCGGCTCTACCGCCGGCATCAGCCCAGCGTATCGAGCAGCCGGTCGAGAGCCGCGTCGAGCTTCTCGGGCGTCTCGTAGGTGCCGTCGGCGATCGCCGCCCGGATCGCGTTGACGCGATCGAAGCGGATGTCGGCCGTGGCATCGGCGGCCCGCACCGCGTCGACCGACAGCGTGACGGCGTCGTGCACCTCGCCCACGCCCTGCTGCCGAGCGGCGGCCTGGGCCGACTCCGCGGCCTCCACGCCCTTCACCGCACCGAGGCCCTGCGAGCCATGCGTCGAAAAGACACCGAGAATGTTCATGATTGCACTCCTTGCAGACAGCGTTTCGAGCTCGGGTTTCGAGTTCCGTTTCCCCCCGCACGCCCACATCTACGCGGGACACCTGGGCGGGGTTCGTTTCTTTTTTCTCGTCGGCTGTCTGATTCGCTCCTATTGTTGCCGCGCTTCCGCGTTCCGGCGACTCCAATCGCCGGACAGCGGCCGCCGCTTTCGGCTGACGGTCGCCGCGGCCCAACTTTGTTTCATCGACCAGTGACCGTTCGAACCTTGAACGAAATTTTCCGTTGCCAGTTTTTCCTGTTTTGCCGAACCGGCCCTTGCCCAGCTTGCCCAGATCGAGGAGTTGCCGCTGCCATGCCGCCGGACGTTCGCTGCGGCCATCCTCACATTGCGAATTCGGGTTTCCGGCGGCCGAGCTGGTTCTGCAGCCGCTCCACGATCGCGCTGTGCATCTGGCTGACTCGGCTCTCGGAGAGGTCGAGGGTGGCCCCGATCTCCTTCATGGTCAGCTCCTCGTAGTAGTACAGGATGATGATCAGCCGCTCGTTGCGGTTGAGGCCCTTGGTCACGAGCCGCATGAGGTCGGCCTTCTGGATCCGTCGCGTGGGATCCTCGCCCCGCTTGTCCTCGAGGATGTCGATCTCCTGCACTTCCTTCGAGCTGTCGGTCTCGCACCACTTCTTGTTGAGGCTCACGAGGCTGACGGCGTTGGCATCGACGAGCAGCTTCTCGAATTCCTCGCGGGAGAGACCCATGTGCTCGGCCACCTCGGCATCGGCCGGCGTGCGGCCGAGCTTGGCTTCCAGGGTCTTCACTGCCTCGTTGAGCTTGCTGGCCTTGCTCCGCACGAGCCGCGGCACCCAGTCCATGGTCCGCAGCTCGTCGAGCATCGCCCCGCGGATTCGCGGCACGCAGTAGGTCTCGAACTTCACGCCCCGCGACATGTCGAAGGCGTCGATCGCATCCATGAGGCCGAACGTGCCGGCCGAGACGAGGTCGTCGAGTTCGACGCCGTCGGGGAGTCGCGACCAGATTCGCTCGCCGTTGTATTTGACGAGCGGCAGGTAGATCTCGATGAGGCGGTTCCGCAGTTCCTCGTTGGTCTGGTCGGCCTTGAACCGCTGCCAGATCTCGTGGATCTCCTCGGGCGAGGTCGGGGTCGCGTGCTGTGCCACATCATCCTCCTTGAAGTTGACCGGCCCGCACCATCCTGGCACGAACCCGATGCTTTCCGTGATTCCAGACCACCGGGCCTCGTGTCTTCGGCCTGCCGGCGGCGTGTTCTTGAACCTTTTTTCGTGCGCCCGAACCGCCTACGCGGCCCGGCTGATTTCCTCTCCCGAGACGGTCGCGAAGATCTCCAGCCCGCGTTCACCGGCCACCTCCTCGTCGGCGAGCACCGAGACCGTCGGCAGGTGCCTGACGAGTGAGGATCGGACGGCCCGCCGAACCGCGCCGGGCACCACCACCGTGGCCGTCCCACCCCGCTCGACCGCCGTCCGCACCGCCCGGCGGATGTCGCCGACCAGCTTCTGCGAAACCGTGCCTGCGGCCGCCGCGGCGACGCAGGCGTCGAGGACCGGCCCGGTCAGCCGCACCGCGGTGAGCCTGCCCTGCGGATCGCGCGCCCGGCGGCAGATCTGGGCTGCCAGCCGGCGTCGGACGATCTCGGCGAGCTGCCACGGTTCGGCTGCCTCGGCGGAATGATCGGACATGATTTCGAGGAGCTCGGAGAGCGGCCGCACGGGTACGCCCTCCGTCAGCAGGCATTGCAGCGTGCGGTGGATGCGGGCGATCGGGAGCACGTCGGGCACGATCTGTTCGACGAGCGCGGGCTGCGTCGCCCGCAGCGACTCGACGAGCCGGCTCGTGTCTTCCCGGGAGAGCAGCCGGTCGGCATGCCGCCGCACCGCCCCCTCGACCGCGGCCGCGACGAATCCCGCTTCGTCGAGCACGGTCGCTCCGGATCGCTTCGCCTGCTCGGCCTGGGCGTGGCTCACCCACGTCGCGCGGCGGCCAGCCACCGGCTCGGTCGACGCGGGGCCATCGAGTTCCAGCGGCTCGCCCGGCTTTGCCACGGCCAGCAGTCGCCCGGCCGGCAGTTCCTCCTCGGCAACGACCTCGCCCGAGACGCTGATCCGCACGCCGCGGCGGGGCAGCGTGAGATCGTCGCGAAAGGCCACCTGCGGCACCAGGAACCCCAGCTCGCCGGCGATCCGTGCCCGGAGCGCCGAGATGCCCGACAGGAGCGGCCCTTCGGTGGCCACGAGCCCCACGAGCCCCCGGCCCAGCTCCACGACGATTCGTTCGTCGACGAACAGCTCCCCGGCAGCCGTCGCGGGCGCGGCGACCGCGGTCGGCGTGACACCCTCGACGCCCCCCGCGGCCCGGCCGGACGTCGACGAGCTGCGGCCGCTCGATCGACCGACGACCCAGGCTCCGATGAACGACGCCGCGGCCATGCCGGCCAGCGGCAGGAACGGCAGGTCGGTGAGCGAAAGCAGCGCCAGGAACACGCCGGTGATCGCCAGCACGTGCGGCTTGGCCGTGAACTGGCGGCCGAGTTCCTGCGACAGGTCGATGGCGTGGCTCGAGCGGGAGATGAGGAGCCCCGTGGCCACCGACACGAAGAGCGAAGGGATCGCGCTCGACAGCCCGTCGCCGATCGTGAGCCGCGAGTAGACGTCGAGCGCCCGATCGACCGGCATGCCGTGCTCGACAACGCCGATCGCCAGCCCGCCGATCACGTTGATGAACGTGATGATCACGCTGGCCACGGCCTCGCCCCGCACGAACCGGCTCGCGCCGTCCATGCTGGCGAAGAAGTCGGCCTGCCGCTGCAGGTCGAGCCGGGCCTGGCGGGCCTGCTCGCGGGTGAGCGTGCCGGCCTGCACGTCTGAGTCGATCGCCATCTGCCGGCCCGGCAGGCCGTCGAGGGCGAACCGGGCCGCCACCTCGCTCGTCCGCGTGGAGCCGGCCGTGATCACGACGAACTGCACGATCGCGATGATCGCGAACACGACCGCCCCGACCACGAGATTGTTGGCGGCGACGAACTCGCCGAAGGCCTGCACCACCTGGCCGGCCGCCGCCACACCGTCGACCGCGGCCCGGGAAAGGATGAGCCGGGTCGTGGCGATATTGAGCACGAGCCGCACGAGCGTGGCGCCGAGCAGGAACGTGGGAAACACGCTCATCTCGAGCGGAGTTCGGGCCGCCAGGGCGCCGAGCAGCGCGAGCACCGAGACAGTGAGGTTGGCCGCGAGCAGGAGATCCACGATCGGCGCCGGCACCGGCGCGAGCACGACCAGCACCGCCATGAGGATGGCGGCGGGCAACGCATAGTCGAGGAGGCCGGCGGACCGGGGACGGCCCACGGCGGCGACCGTGCCGAGCGACTGCGCCATGCGATGCAAACCTCGAGGCGTTGAACGGGGCGGGACTGTTTCGTGGGGCGGGACGATAGCCGGCGGCCCCTCACGCGGTCCAGACCGCTCCCGACGCGTGAAAAGGGCTACAATTCGCCGCTCACCCGCCTGGAGACCAATCGCCGTGCACTTCGATCGCTTCGGCCTCGCCTTCGACTATCCCGACAACTGGTCGGTCGACATCGGCGACTCGGGGGGCCGCCACGCGGCCGTCACCGTGCAGTCGCCCGAGGGAGCCTTCTGGTCGGTGAGCGGGCACGCCCCCGGCGGTGACGCGGCCGAACTGGCACGCGCGGTGCTCGGCCAGATGCAGGAGGAGTATCGCGAGCTCGACAGCGAGGCCGCCGAGGACGAGGTCGCCGGCCGCCGCCTGCCCGGCTTCGACATGAACTTCTATTGTCTCGACCTCACGAACACCGCCCACGTCCGGACGCTCGAGACGCCCGGTGCGATCTACTTGCTGTTTTGTCAGGCGGAAGACCGCGAGTGGGATCGCGTCGCCCCCGTCTTCGCCGCGATGACCGCCAGCTTCGTGGCCGGCTTGGGCTGAGGTGAGGCTCGCCTCGATGCTGAATTGCCGCCTCTGGGGCGGTACAAGTCTCGTCGCGGTGGGCCGCGGCGGCCCAATGCTCCTCGAGCTTGCACCGACCCCGTCGGCTCCCCTTTGCTGCATTCCTTCCTGCATGAACTGGCGAGGTGCCAGCCATGCTCAAACGGGAGGCGAAGGGGTCGGTGCGAGGATCACGAGCGTGGCGTGCGGCCGCCAGCGAGTGAACTCGTAC
>CAZXIG010000213.1:0-5225 GCA_964640405.1 uncultured Candidatus Kuenenia sp. | reverse complement strand
TCCCGAGGAAGCAGACCCCCGCTCTCAAGCACGGGGAGAACCTGCACCTCTGGCATGAACTGGGCGAGTCCCGGTTCTGGGATGCCATCGAGGTCGCCCCCGACGAGTTCCTGACATCGACAGGGAACTTGTCGAAGAAGGGTGAGGACTGGCTCGCGAGTCTCGAGCCAGGACGCATCGGCCTCACAGCCGTCGATCGCGAGAAACTCTGGAAGCAGACACGACAGATACTCGCGAACCCTGCGGCCCAGCAACTCATCGAGTCGCGGGTCGATGCTGAGTTCAGCGTGACATGGGATTGGGATGGCCACGCCATGCGGTGCCGCTGCGACGGCGCCACTGCGGACGTGTGGTACGACCTCAAGACCACATCGGACACAGCGCCCCTCAAGACATTCTGGCGGTCTGTCCTCGACTACCAGTACGACCTCCAAGCCGCGATCTACGAAGCGGCGGCACAAGCGGCTGAGTGGCCCGAGCACGCGCTGCATTTCATCGTCACGCAAAACGCGCCTCCGCACGCGTGTCATGTCGTGACGCTTCCCCCCGCAGTCACCGCCCGGGCCACGGAGCGAGCACTGCGGCTTCTTGAAGAACTGCGCCAGCGGACCGAGTGGAACGCCTGGATGCCAACGGACTACGGGTCGGTGACGGAGCTTGAGTGTCCTGCTTTTATGAGGGGAGAAGGCAATGGATGGGCCGAATAACGGGCACACGCGAGTGTTCGTGTACCGACGTGAGCAGTCGGCCAGCCTCGGCGAACTGTTCGCCGCGCTGGCCAAGGCCAAGCTCGAGCCGGACTGGTGCGCCCAGATCGCGAAGAACGCCAAGGCCCAGTACGGCGGGTTCGTGAACATGGCCGGGCTCATCGGCGCGACCGAGGCGGCCCTGTCCAAGCACTCGCTCGTGGTGAACCAGACGTTCCACTACGACACCGAGCCGCTGCTCCTGGTCACCGAACTGGGGCACGGTGGGTCGGGCCAGTTCATCCGCTCGATCCTGCCGATTCCGAAACTGCCCAAGGTGCAGGAGCAGAAGTCGGTCATCACCTACATGCGGCGGGCTGGCTACGAGGCGCTCCTCGGCCTGGCCCCATCCGATCCCAAGGCCGACGACGACGGGGACGCCGCCAACAACGCCCAGGCTCCGGCGCACGACCCGACCGAATGGCGCCGGCTTGAACTGGTGGCCAAGCAGAAGATCGGCGCCGCCCGGACCAAGGACGAACTCTTGTCCCTGGTTGCACGGGTGCATGCCAAGTTCGAGGCCGGGGAACTACCGCAGTCTGCCGTCGATCGCTTGATGGCGGCGGCGGAGGAACGTCGCGCCGTGATCGTTGGCGAGTTGGCGGAGTGAAGCGATGCAGGCAGCGGAGTGCATGGAGCAGGTCTACCAGGAGTGCAAAGCGTTCGGCCTCAAAGCCGTCGCCTGCCGGCTGGGCGTCGCGTGCGAGCAGCTCGTGGCGGACCTGCACGACGCGGGAGTGATGCGAGGCGACGGGTGTCCGTCGCACAGAGAGATCGCGGAGCGATGCAGGGATGTGCAGCGGTCATGGATCGACGAACGCCCTGACTCCTGGTGGGAGGCCGTGGGGCCCAGGGCGGCAGGCTGATGGCTGGGGTTCGTAGGAGGAACCGGGAATGAGTTGCGGGCAACTTTTTGACACTGGACGTAGTACCTCGCGGTATTGCCTCCGGCCGTACCAGTTCGCTGCCGTCGGGCAGATCGAGGAAGCGTGGGGGGATCTCCGGACTCCCACGACCTTGTCCGTCATGGCGACTGGCACGGGGAAAACCGAAGTGGCTGCGGAACTCATTCGACGAGCAGCGGACCAGGGACACGGTTCGCTGTTCATCGCACCTTTCATCGATCTTGTTTCCCAAACGGCTGGGAGACTGCGGTCGAGGGGGGTGGCCTGTGGCGTCGAGCAGGGCGGCCTGCGGTCCAACGAGGACATCACGGTGGCCTGCTACGCGAGCCTGCTCTCCCGGCGCCGCTGGGAGCAGTTCGTCGGCCGGGTGAAGCGGGTCATCGTGGACGAAGTCCACCTGAACTTCACGCCCGCCTCGATGCGAATGCTGGCGGCGTTCGTCGAAGATGGGGCCAAAGTGTTGGGCATGACCGCCACGCCCGACCGCGGCGGCGACCCGCTGCTCTCCTGGTACGGGAAGGTCAGCGTCTTCTACCCCTACCACTCCGCCTTGAACGACTGGTGGCTGGTGCCGGCCCGCATCTGGATGACGGTGCTCGACGACCTGGACCTGTCTGCGTTCAAGCGGCGGCACGGCGACTTCGATTCCGAGGAGTTGGGCCGGATCATGGCCCAGGAGAAGGCCGTCCAAGGGATCGGCTCGATGGTCGAGCAGCACCACGACGGCAAGCCGTCGGTCGTGTTCTGCCAGAGCATCCACCAGTCCGAGCAACTGCTTCGCGACCTCGCGCGTCGAGGCATTCACGCGGCGATCGTCCACTCCAAGATGGACGTGCAGGAGCGGCGGATGCACCTTCGCGACTTCGAGGAAGGTACGACAAACGTGATCCTCAACGTCGGCTGCCTCACGACCGGCTGGGACTATCCGCCGGTGTGCAAGGTGTTCATCGCCAAGCCGACGCTCTCCAAAGCCAAGTACTGCCAGATGTTCGGCCGGGGCGTCCGGCCGCTGCCCGGTGTCGTGGACAACTGCTTGGGCGCCGATGCTCGGCGGAAGGCGATCGAGTCCAGCGACAAGCCGTTCTTCGAGGTCTTCGACATCACGGACAGTTCCCGGTTCAACGACTTGCGGTCGGCGGTGGACGTGATCTACCCCGAGGAGGACGCCGGGCTGCTCAAGCGGGTGCGGCGGCGGGTGGAGCGGGCCGGCGGCCAGGTAGACCTCGATCCGATTCTCGAGGACGAACGGAGGGCCGAGGCCGCCGAGCAGGCAGCGCGGGACGCTCTCCAGGAACGACAGCGGCGCAACCTCGTGGCCCACGGGTCGTTCACCAACTACGAGCGCAGCGTCTACGCGTCGGCCGAGCAGCGGGATCCCAAGACCCGCCAGTGGTTCGTCATGCCCTTCGGGAAATACAAGGGCAAGCGGTTCCGAGACATCCCCACCGGCTACCTGCGCTGGGCTTTGAGGGAGACGAAGATGCGCGGCGCCTTGCGGGCGACGGTCGAGATCGAGGTCTCACGACGGGAGGACTGACAGCCGCAAACGCGCACGCAAACCACAGGCTCTGTTTGCCAGACGGTCTGAAGTTCGGCCCTCCGCCGATTGCCGAGGCGAAAGCACAGCGACAAGTGAGGGCAGCTCACGGTGTAAGCCCGGTGTGCTTTGGCGATTCCGACCGGGACCAAAAGGCTTTCGAAGTCCGACCGTGCGGGGTGTGGAGCATGGAGGCGAACCCCGAAATCAAAACCACGCTTTCCGCCCTCTGCCCGGCTCCGACCATTGCCGGCGGCGACGCGACTCCCGACGGCGGGAGTCGCCCCCCACCCTCACCAACCATTGCCGATGCCGAACAACCCGACCCCCTACTACGCGAGGCCACGCATGATCGCACCCATCCGCCCGAACTGCTCGACCTGCCGGTTCTTCCTCCGCTTCAGTGCGGAGGCCGCGGCGGGCCTGACGGAGCGTGCCGGCACCCTGATCGACGACTCCGAGGTTGCCTTCCCCGTGCTGGCGACGGACACCGACTCCGACCTGCTGGAGTACGGCCGGTGCATCCGCAACCCGCCGCAGTTCCTCGGGCAGACGTTGAACGGCGACTGGCCGATCGTCCACGAGACACGAGTCTGCGGCGAGTACCGACCCAGTGGCATGACGAACTGACACCATGACGCCCCCCGAACAGACCGCCGATCCCCGGGACTACATGCTGCTGCACCCCCGGTGCGCGATCTGCCACTGGCCGGCAGAACGGCGCGGCCGCTGGATGGAGTTGCACCACATCGTCGGCGGCCCGGGCCGAAAGAACCACGCCTTCAACTTCCTGGCCTGCTGCTGCCGCTGCCACCACGCCATCCACAACAAGCTGCCCGAGTACGGCAGCATCCCGCGCGGGGCCGTGCTGACAGCGAAGGAAGAGGAAGACGGAGCCTGTGACCCGGTGAAACTCGCCGGGCTGACCCGAAGGAAGAACCTGTCCTACGACAAGCAGCCGATCCCGCAGAAGTTTCTCGAGGACCGCAGACAGAAAGGTGGATCACCATGGCCGTGACCAAAAGGAAGAACAGCCGGCAGAAGGGAAAGCGGGGCGAACTGGATGCCGCCGATTCGCTCCGTCGCCTGTTCTGCTGGACCGCCCGCAGGACGCAGCAGTTCAAGGGCACGAGCGACTCCTCCGACGTCGAGGTGGTCGAGACGCCCGAGGCGTTTTGGGAGGTCAAACGGGAGGAGCGGCTGAACGTGTTCAAGGCTCTGGCCACGGCAGCGGCCGAGGCTGGCGGCAAGTTGCCCATCCTCCTGCACCGCAAGAACAAGACCGAGTGGCTGGTGACCGTGCGACTGCTGGATCTGGCACGACTCTCGGACGTGGTCCGGGCCGGCCTGGAGCGAGTGAAAACCCGAGGAGAGGAAAGCGATGGACCTGGAGGCTGACGACGAATCGATCGTGTGCGTGGGCGTCCGCGGGCGGGAGCAGGTCGATCACCCGCCCCACTACAACTGGCACCCCGGCGGCATCGAGGCGATCGATGTCTGCGAGGCGTTTCCCTACAACCTGGGCAACGCCATCAAGTACATCTTTCGCAGCGGGGGGACCGTCACGAAGGGGGACGTCGAAACCGATCTGGAGAAGGCGATCTGGTATCTGCGACGCGAACTGAAGAGGCTCCGCGATGGACGCAACGGACGAGGTCGATGAAGCCCTACTCGACCACGAGATAGCCCTCTATCCCGACGAGCGGCTCGGGAGCGTCTGGCGGACCCTGTGCGCCCGGATGCTCTACCAGACGCTCCTGGCCCGGAAGCGGTTTCTGACCAGCGCGCGGGACGCCGACACGAAGCGGGCTGCCCAGGCGTGGATGGTCGGCGGGGGCATCGTCACATTCGAGGAAGCCTGCGAAACGGCCGGGATTTCGCCGGAAAAATTCCGGGCTTTTTGGAATGACCGAAATCGCGCCTTGCCTCCCATAAATGAGGCAAGGAGACCTTTCCATGCCGACGATCACCGACCGTCTCAAGATCCTGGTGGACTGGTGGCCCATGGTCGTGTTGCTCCAGCAGGTGGCCGTGTCG
>CAZXIG010000212.1:0-5254 GCA_964640405.1 uncultured Candidatus Kuenenia sp. | reverse complement strand
CGCGGAATATCCCCCGGCTTGCGCCTGGGGGCTTGTATCACGCGAATGCCTTGGCAATGCCCAGGAAATCGTCGGCCTTGAGGCTCGCGCCGCCGACGAGGGCGCCGTCGATGTCGGGCTGGGCGGCGAGGTCGGCCGCGTTGTCGGGCTTCACGCTGCCGCCGTACTGGATCCGCACCTTCGCGGCCACGGCCGGCGAGGCGAGCTGGCCGAGCAGCGACCGGATCAGGGCGTGCACGTCCTGGGCCTGCTGCGGCGTGGCCACCTTGCCGGTGCCGATCGCCCAGACGGGCTCGTAGGCGACGACAACCTTCTCGAGCTCGGCCGGTGAAAGCCCCGCGAGCGAGCCCTTCACCTGGGTCGTGACGACGGCCTCGGTGCGATTGCCCTCCCGCTCCTCGAGCGTCTCGCCCACGCACACGATCGGCGTGAGGCCGGCCGCGAGGGCCGCCTTCGTCTTCGCGTTGACCGTTCCGTCGGTCTCGCCGAACAGCGTCCGCCGCTCGGAGTGGCCGAGGATCACGTAGCGGCAGCCGAGATCGACGAGCATCGGCGGGGCCACCTCGCCGGTGAACGCACCGCTTGCCTTGTCGTGCATGTTCTGGCCGCCGAGGCCGACGTCGGACTTCGCGCCGGCCAGCGCCGTGCCGACCGTCTCCACGTAGAGGGCCGGCGGGCAGAGCACGAGTTCGACCTTCGCCGCCTCGCCCCGTCGGGCGGCGACGGCCGCAGCCAGCTCACGGGCCTTCGCCCGATCGAGGTTCATCTTCCAGTTGCCAGCGACGATCGTGGTGCGAGCCATGCGGAATCTCCTGGGGTGGGGAGGCGGTAGTGTAGCGAACGGAACGCCTCCCCGGCGTTCGCGGGACGCACGGGGGCTCAACGCTTGGCATCCGCCTCGCCGTCGTGCGTGCGTTGCATCGCCGCCTCGACGGCCTGCACCGCGTCCGCCGATCCGCGGAACGCCGCGGCCGGAAAGCGGAACGGCCCGGCGAGCATCCGGGCGTAGATCGTCGCGCTATCGAATCGGTTGAGGTTCGCGCCGGCGAGGTACTGCAGCCGCAGGTTGCGGTCGGTGGTCAGCTCCGCGCCGGCGAGGAACTCGCGGAGGCCGTCGGCACCGCCGACGCAGTTCGCGAACAGATCCGGCACCGTGTCGATGCCCACGGCGGCGAGCGACGCGCGGACGGCCGCGAACTCCGGCGATTCCAGCCGCCGCGCGATGGCGTCGACGTCGATCACCGTCGGTCCGGCTTGGCCGAGGAGCACGAGGTCGTAGCCCATCCCCCCCTGCGTGTTGCCGATCACGAGCCCGTGGGGAAAGGCCTCGAAGAAGGTGGCGAGCTGACTGCGCACGGCGGCGGCATCGGTCTGATAGAGCTGCACGAACAGCGTGAACACGCCCCCCGCCCGGAGTCGCGACTTCACCAGCTCGAAGAACTCGCGGGTGTAGAGCGTCGCCGCGCCCCGAACCCAGGGATCGAGGGGATCGGAGGTGATGGCGTCGTAGGTCGCGGGCGTCGAGAGCAAATGATGTCGGCCGTCATCGATCACCACGCGGACCTTGGGGTCGAGAAGCACGCCCTCGTTGTGGTCGCCGAAGTGCGCGAGCACCGCGTTGGGGACGAGCGGCTCGATCTCCACGATCGTCTCGGCCTCCACGCGCGGGTCGATCGACACCGCCCCCGCCGTCACCCCTGCGCCGCAGCCGATCACGAGCACCTGCCGGGGCGACTCGCACACGAGCGTGGTGAGGTGCCCGAGCAGCCGCTGGAGCCGCATGTCGACCGGCATGCTCGAGGCCTGGACCTTGCCGGCGTTGTGGTAGAGCGTCAACCCGGACGACGTCCGCGTGACGGCGACGGATGCCTGCAATCCTTCGCCGACGTACAGGATCTCGTTGTCGCCCCCCCACAAACCGCTGAACCGCCCGTAGGCGACGAGTCCTGGGGAAATCGGCGGCACCACCCACGCCATGCCGGCGGCCCACGCCACGGCGAGGCATCCGCCGGAGACCAGCGCCAACCGGCCCCGGGGAAACGCCCGCCACGCCGCCGCCGCGACCGGCGCGAGCGCCAGGCCGGCCGAGCCCGCGGCGACGAGGATCAACAACCGCTGCATGCCCTGCGACGAGCACGTCCAGATCAGCGGGGCCGCCGCGAGCGCTCCCACGATCGCCCCGAGCGTGTTCGCCGCGGACACGGCGGCTACCCGCCGGGCGGGGGCGTCGCCGCCATCGGCGAGCGCCGCGACGGCCAGCGGGAAGCTGGCCCCCCAGAGACACGTCGCCGGCAGCACGGCCCACAGGCAGCGGACGAGGTCGAGCTGGAAGGTGGCAACCGCATCACGGCCGAGCGACGGATTGATCGGCCACAGCGGGAGCGAATGGGCAAGCTGATACGCCGCCCAGGCAATGCCCGCCGGAAGCAGGAGCTGGCAGAGGCCGAAGGCCGTCCGCGCGTCGCCGGTCGCGCGGGCCAGGGAGGCGGCGAGCACGCTGCCGAGCCCCAGCCCCGCAAGAAACACGGCGAGGATGACAGCGAAGGCGAACACGGTGCCACCGATCTGCAACGCCAGCAGCCGCGTCCACGCCACCTCCGCCGCCAGCGCCGTGAGCCCCGAGAGCCCGACCGCCACGAGCAGGGCGCGGTCGAGCCGCCGGCCGGAGCCCTGGGAGGGTGCCGCCGGAGCGGGGGCAGGCGTGCAACCGGCGACGACCGCAGCCAGCGCCGCCACGGCGAGGTTACCGGCCACCGCGATGGTGCCTGCGGTGAACAGATCGACGCGGGGCAAGAGGCCGTAGGCCGCCAGCAGGCAGCCGAATACCGCCCCGGCGAGATTGCCGGCGTAGAGCAGGCCCAGCCGGGCGTCGGTGGCCACCGTGCGGGAGACGAATCCGGCCAGCACCGGCAGCGTGGCCCCCATGAGCACCGTGGGCGGCAGCAGGCAGACGGCCGCGACGAGCCCGCGCAGGACCAGGCCGGGGTATCCAGCCGGCAGGCTCGCGGCATAGAGCGATCCGAGCGTCGGCGCCGCCCAGAGCATCGCCGCGCCGGCCACCGCGATACCGGCCTCGAGGGTGGCGTAGACCGCGAGCGGGTGCCGCCCCGCACCGCACAGGCGCGGGGCGATGAAGCTGCCGAGGCCCATGCCCCCCATGAACGTTCCCAGCACTACCGCCAGGGAGATCGCGGACGAGCCGAGCGAGAGCTGCAGCAACTGGAACCAGACGAACTCGTGGACGAGCGCCCAGCCGCCACCGACGGTGAATAGCACGAGCACCACCGGGAAGGCCCAGGCATTCGAGGGCGGGCCTGCACCAGCCCGGTCGCGCTCGCCGGTCGACGGTCCGGGCAGCTCCGTACCGGTCGTCGCGCCGTGCATGGAATCTCCGGTGGCGATCGGGGCAGGGGGGTGGCTCAGCCGACGGCAGCTGCCAGAGCATACGAGCCGAGGATCACCACCCGCTTGCACCGCTTTTCGAGGGCCGCGATCGCCCGGCGGACGCGGAGGTCGTCGCGGTGGCCTTCGAGCTCCACGAAGAAGATGTAGCCCCGTTCTTCACCGGGCAGCGGGAACGATTCGATCCAGGTGAGGTTGAGCTTCTGCTTCTTCGGGATCGAGAGGGCGTCGGCGAGGCCGCCCGGCTTGTGTTCGATCTCGAACATCAGCGCGGTCTTGTCCTTGCCCGTCCGCTTGGCGTCGGCATGGCCGATGACGGCGAACCGGGTCGTGTTGCCCGCGACGTCCTCGATGTTCTCCGCGAGCACGTCGAGCCCGTAGTGCACTCCGGCCTGGCGGCTGGCGATCGCGGCGGCGTGGGGCGTCTTCGCCGCCATCTCGGCGGCGGCGCTCGTGCTCGTCACCTCGACGAGCCGGGCCGAGGGGAGGTGGCGGGCGAGCCAGTTGCGGCACTGCGAGAGGGCCTGCGGCCGGCTGTAGACCTCCTTGATCGCCGAGCGGTCACAGGCGGCGAGCAGGTTGTGGTGGATTCGCAGCGGCACCTCGGCGCAGATCTTCACGGGCAGGCGGGCGAAGTTGTCGAGCGTGTCGGCGATCCGACCGTCGGTCGAGTTTTCGAGCGGCACGACGCCGTAGTGGGAGTGGCCGGCATGCACCTCCTCGAAGGCGGCCGAGATGCTCGCCACCGGCACGAAGTCGACCGCATTGCCGAAGCGATGCAGGGCGGCGAGGTGGCTGTAGGTCCAGGCCGGGCCGAGGTGAGCCACGCGAAGGTGTTGCTCGATCGCGCGGGAGCCGGAGATCAGTTCGCGGTAGATCGCCTTGAGGCTGTCGTTCGAAAGCGGGCCCTCGTTGGAGGCCGTCACCCGCTCGAGCACCATCTCCTCGCGGGCCGGGTCGTAGGTCGCCTGGCCGGCGGAACTCTTGAGGTGGCCGATCTCGCGGGCGACCTCGGCCCGCCGGTTCATCAGCCCGACGAGTTCGCGGTCGATGCTGTCGATCTGGGATCGCAGACTCGCCAGACCGCCATCCTTGCCGCCGGCGGCGGCCTTCGACGATTTCGATTCCGGTGACGATTTGGCCATGGTTCCTTCCGCGAGCGGCCAAAATGGCAGCCTTTAGGCCGCCGCCGGAATGTCCCGAGCCGCAGGTCTCAACTGTACCTGGAACATCTGCCCCGTAAATACGCCCCAAAACGGCCTGTGCCGGGGCGGTCGCGCGGCTGGCACGGGCTTTGCATCCCTTCTCCAGCATCACGAAACCAGACACTTCTGACACCGGCAGGCCGGCGGCAGACACCAGGAAAATCACAGAGAGGAACCGACATCACCATGGCAACGAAGCAGGGCGAAAAGATCATCGGCATCGACCTCGGCACCACGAACTCCGTGGTCGCGGTGATGGAGGGCAAGGAGCCCAAGGTGATCGCGAACAAGGAGGGCAATCGCCTCACGCCGAGCGTGGTCGCGTTCAACGACAAGGGCGAGACGCTCGTGGGTGACATCGCCCGCCGTCAGGCCGTCACCAACCCGAAGCGGACGATCTACTCGATCAAGCGGTTCATGGGTCGGCGGCACGACGAGGTAGCCTCCGAGGAGAAGATGGTTCCCTACGAGGTCGTGGGGGGGCCGCAGGACTACGTGAAGGTGAAGGCGGGCGACAAGGAGTTCACGCCGCCGGAGATCTCGGCGAAGGTGCTCCGCGCCCTCAAGGAGGCGGCGGAGAGCTACCTCGGCCACAAGGTCAACAAGGCGGTGATCACCGTCCCGGCCTACTTCAACGACGCCCAGCG
>CAZXIG010000211.1:0-5279 GCA_964640405.1 uncultured Candidatus Kuenenia sp. | reverse complement strand
CGGTTCTGCCAGAACCACCAGCCCACGGCGGCGATGATCGGCCAGGGGAGGAACTGCCAGATCTTGGGCGGGTCGACCTCCCACTTCGTGTAGATCGGCAGCAGCGTGACGGGCCAGAAGATGAGCTTGAGGTAGAAGAGCAGCGACATGCCCGAACTCGCCAGACGCGAATCGAGGCCGCCGACGATGATCGTCTCCTGGCCGATGGCCCGGCCATGCTGGTAGTAGATCGTGATCAGGCCCAGGATCAGCGAGATCAGGAAGAAGGGGGCCGAGCGAACGACGTCGGTGATGGTCACCGTGCCCCGCTTCCACCAGACGTAGAGCAGGATCGCCACCGGCATCATCACGACCGAGGTCTTGGCGAACATCGACAGCAGGAACATGCCGATCGCAAGCAGGTAGTGCTGCTTGGCCGACGCCGAGTCGGGCCCTTCGAGGGCGGCCTTGTCGTCGAACTTCACGTAGTGGATCGCGGAGAGCAAAAACAGCGGCAGCGAAAGGGTGTTCTTCAGCTCCGACACCCAGGCCACCGACTCCACGCACACCGGATGCACGGCAAAGATCATCGCACCGAGCCAGGCGCCCGGCAGGTTCATCACGTGGAAGAGCCGCCACAGCAACAGGGCCCCGCAGAGGTGCAGGAGCACCGTCGTCAGGTGATAGCCCGTGGGCCACATCTGGAAGAGCGGCCACTGCAGCCAGAGGGCGGTATAGCTAAGCGGAAAGTAGTCGGCACCGTCGGGGTTGAACCAGAGTTTCGCCAGCGTGCGGAGGTGATCGGGGGGTACGTTTGGATCGGGCGACACGCGGTGCTGCACGGTCAGGTTGGCCGTGAGCAGCTGATCGTCGTCCCAGAGCCAGTCGGCCGGAAAGAACGAATGGTAGACCGGCGTGTAGATCCAGAGCACCGCGAGCACGATGATCGCGAGGTGCAAGAGGAAGTCCTGCCAGCGCACGGCGCGGCTGCCCTTGTCGGGCGTCTCCTCGACCGCGTGATCCACGGGGGAGGCGTTGGTCGGGCCGCGCGGTGATCCGCGTTCGGCATCGCGGCGGTGCCGCGGCAGGCGTTTCATGGTTCCCATGGGGCGGATTGTAAGCCCCCCCGGGCGGTCGCGGAATAAGCCCTCGCTACCGCCGGGCGGCCCGCCGTTCCTGGAGCTGGAGCAGTTCGTCGGCATGCGACCGCTCCATGGCCAGGATCGCCACGCGGGCCGCGGGATCGGCCAGCTTGGGGTCGACCTCCAAGGCCTTGTCGAGTGCCTCGTCGGCCTCCGCGGTGCGGCCCTGGGCATCGAGAATGAGCGCGAGCGTGGCCCAGGGGTCACCGCGTTTCCCGTCGGAGAGCCGGATCGCCTCGCGGGTGGCCCGTTCGGCCTCGGGCAGTCGGCCGGCCTCCCGCAACGCCTCGCCCAGTCCGGAGGCCGCGGTGAAGGCGACGGGGTTCTTGCGGAAGGTGTCTTCCCAGAGGGCGAGCGGGCTCGACCACACCAGCTGCCGGTCGGTGGTGCCCAGCCCGAGCAGCACGGCCGCGGCAAGGCCGGCCATGACGGCCCGTTGCCGGAGCCACGGCCGCGCGGTGAGCCACGGCCCGTCGAGCAGCAGGCCGATGCCGAGGGCCACGCCTGCCAGCGGCAGGTAGAGATAGCGGTCGGCGGCGGCCCGGTAGATCGGCACGAGGTTCGACACCGGCAGAAGCGGCACGACGACGAGGGCCACGGCGAGGGCCATCCGCCGGTCGGCCCGGATCGCGAGGACGGCGGCGACGACGAGCCCCGCTACCAGGGCGAGCGCGACGGGCAACGGCAGATGCCGCACGGAGTAGAGGCCGTAGTCGGCGCAGAGGTTCACCGGCAGCAGCACGAGCTGGGCATAGAGGGCGAGGATCCGCGGCTCGATGGCGAGGGCGGCCCAGAAGGAACCGCCCGGATAGTCCGGCCGCGCCTCGAAGATGCGTGACGGCGACGGCTCGAGCAGGAACCTGGCTGCGAGAAACGTCACCACCACCAGCTTGGCGCCGCCCATCGCCACCGGCCAAAACCAGCCCGGCTCACCGCGACGAAAGAGCAGCCAGTAGAGGCCGATGACGGCCGGAGCCGCGATGCCCGACTCCTTGCTCGCGATCGCGAGCAGGCAGCAGCCCATGCACGCCGCGGCCCGCCAGCCGTCGCGAGCGCGCGGCGCATGGCCCATCGCGAGGAGCAGCCCGGTGAGCGTGAAAAACGCGACGAGCAGATCCTCCCGAAACGTCGGCTCGCAGACGGCCTCGGTCACGAGCGGGTGCACGGCGAAGAGCAGGGGCGGCAGGAGCACGGGAAGCCCCGGGCGGAAGCCCGGGGACAACGTTGTCTCCTCCGCGGATCCCCCGGCTTGCGCCTGGGGGCTTCTATTGAGGCAATCGCCTTCATCCAAGCCCCCAGGCGCGAGCCGGGGGATGATGTGGGGTGCTTCGAAATGGACGCCGCAATATCCCCCTGCTTGCGCATGGGGGCTTTTATTGGCCGGCGCCGTCATCTTCACCAACACCCCCCACACCATCACCACGTTCACCGCGTGCAACGCCACGCTCGTGAGGTGATACCCGAACGGATCCTTGCCCCACACCGCCGCATCGATCATGAGCGATGCGAGATGCACGGGCCGGTTGAAATCGAGCACGTCCATCGACAGCACGCCGAAGCTCAGCACGGGCCACCAGTTCCGGGGGTCGTGCAGAAAGGTATCGGTGAGAATTTGGAGCCGGGCGTCGTAGACGAAGCCCGCCGAGAGCGTCGGCGAGAAGACGAGCAGCGTGATGCCCGCGAGCAACGCCGCCTGGTGCCAGGGCCGCTGGAGCACGGTCAGGCCCCCGATGCGTGGGAATCGCCGCCGGCGAGCCGGATGCGGTCGACGATCGTGGTCGTCGAGGCATTCGGAATGAAGAGCGGCGTGACGACGCGGCCGCCGCGGCCGAGCACGATGTCGGCGCCCACGATGTTCTCGGCCGCGTAGTCGGCCCCCTTCACGAGCACGTCGGGCTCGACGAGCTTGATCAACTCGAGCGGGGTGTCGTCGTCAAACTCGCACACCCAGGCGACAGCCGACAGCCCGGCCAGCACGGCCTGCCGTTCGGCCGAGGGCACGAAGGGCCGCGGGGCTCCCTTGAGGCGGGTCACCGACGCGTCCGAATTCAGGCCCACCACGAGCAGGTCGCATTCGCGGGCAGCAGCCTCGAGCAAGGCCACGTGGCCGTGGTGGAGGATGTCGAAGCAGCCGTTGGTGAAGCCGATCCGCTTGCCGCCGGCCCGGGCGCGACGCACCGCCTCCCGCAACTCCGCCGGGTTCACGACCTTTTTGCCCGAGATGACGAGCTGCTGCTCGATCGCGGCCAGCATCTCGTCCCAGGTGACCCTCGACGTGCCGACGCGGGCCACCTGCAGGCCGGCTGCCACGTTGGCGAGGAAGCAGGCCGCGCTCAGTTCCAGACCACGGCCGAGGGCGACGGCGAGTGTGGCGACGGCGGAGTCGCCGGCACCAGTCACGTCATAGACCTGCCGCGCCTGCGTGGGAATGACGGCCGAGCCATCGGCGGCCACAACGGCCATTCCTTGCTCCCCGAGCGTGACCACCACCGCGTCGATGCCGAGGTCGCGCCGCAGAGCGTGGCCGGCACGGACGGCGTCGTCGGGGTCTCGCACCGGGAATCCGACCACCGCGGTGGTCTCGGCCCGATTCGGCGTGATCACCGAGGCTCCGGCATAGCGGCTGAAGTCGTGCCCCTTGGGGTCGACGATCACGGGAATCCCACGGCCTCTCGCCGCCTCGATCACGGCGCGGCAGACCCTGCCGTCGCACACGCCCTTGGCGTAGTCGGAAATCACCACCACATCGGCCTGCGGAACGTGTTCCTGCACCAGGGCCACGATCCTGTCGCGGCAGGCGGCGTCGCCGAGCACGGCTTCTTCGTCGAAACGGGCGATCTGGTTGTAGCCGGCGAGCAGTCGCGTCTTGACAGTGGTCGGCGTAGTCGGCGTGGTGACGAGCCCAGTGGCGGGCACGCCATCCGCCTCGATGGCCGCCATGAGCAGTCGGCCGGCTTCGTCGGCGCCGACCGCGGCGACGAGGTCGGGCACTCCCCCCATCGCGGCGATGTTGACGGCCACGTTCCCCGCGCCGCCCGGGCGGTTGAACGACCGCTTCACGTGCAGCACGGGCACGGGAGCCTCGGGGGAAATCCGCTCCACCGCCCCCACGTGATACCGGTCGAGCATCACGTCGCCCACGAGCAAAAGCCGCGGTGCGCGCCGCTGCGCGTCAGCCGGGATGGTGGCAGCCGCGGCGTTCATGACCGGCCCTCACGGGTGCCGGGCGTCGTGGCCGGAAGCATCCGCTCGACATGGTCGCAGATCAGGTGCCAGGCCACGAGGTGGGCTTCCTGGATGCGAGGCGTGCTCGACGACGGCACGAGCAGGCACTCGTCGCAGGCAGCGGCCAGTTCGTGACCGTCGGCACCGGTCATGCCCACGGTGGCCGCGCCCCGCTCGCGGGCGGCGGCGAGCGCCTCGAGCACATTGCGGGAGCGGCCGCTCGTGCTGATGCCCACGACACAGTCTTTGGGTCCCGCATGGGCCCGCACCTGCCGGGCGAACACCTGCGTGAAGTCGTAGTCGTTGGCGATCGCCGTCAGGAGCGACGTGTTGCAGGTCAGCGCCACGGCGGGCAGCGGATGCCGTTCCCGCAAAAATTTGCAAACCAATTCGGCCGCCACGTGCTGGGCATCGGCCGCACTGCCGCCGTTGCCACAGAGGTAGATCGTGCCGCCGGCAGCGAGGCAGGCCGAGAGTCGGGCCGCGATCGCGGCGATCGTGTCGAGGTGCTCGGCGAGCGCGGCGATCACCGCGCCGCTTTCGCGGAGCTGCGTGAGGAAGTGAGCGTCGTGTGGCGGCCGTGCGGTCATCGCCCACGAGTATGTCCGAACCAGCCCCGGTTCGTCAGCGATACCGCGCCACCGGCGGTCAGAAACCGACCAGCCCCCGCGGAAAAGCCAGCAGGGCGTCGTATTCGGCGATGAGCCGCCGGGCCGATTCGCCGGCACGGTAGCCAAAGAACAGCACCCGCACGTCGTCCGCGGCAATCGACGGCCGCACGCGGCTCACGATCTCCAGAAACTCCCGCACCTCGGCATCCGTGATGTTTGTTTTCACCTCGCAGAGCACGACGACGGCCCGCCCCTCGCGGGTGCCGCGGTAGACGACGTCGATCTCCGAGGTGTCGCCGGGCAACCCGAGGAATTCGGGCAT
>CAZXIG010000210.1:0-5290 GCA_964640405.1 uncultured Candidatus Kuenenia sp. | reverse complement strand
AGTCGGGGCGACTGGATTCGAACCAGCGACCTCTACGTCCCGAACGTAGCGCTCTAGCCAGGCTGAGCTACGCCCCGATGGGTGCGGTCAACGTCGTCGTTCGGCGCCGTCAGTCGCACGCGGGAGAGACCGGAAGACTACCGCGGATTTCCCGGCGGGACAACGCCGATCCGAATCCCCCGGAAATCACTCGGCCAGCGACACGCAGACGAGTTCCGCGTCGTTGCGGGCGAAGACGCAGCGGTTCGCGAACGCCGGATGGCTCCAGACCACATCGCGGCCGAAGCACTCGTTCGTCGGGTCGAGGAGGTGCACCCGGCCGAGCTCCTCGTAGGCCTGCGGCGTGAGCCGCGCGAGGATCAGGTCGCCGGTCTCGCTGAAGAGCCAGGTGACGCCCGGGCCCGACGGCTCGTGCCGTACGAGAAACGCCGTGCCGTGCCGGCCACGACGCGGGCCCATCGTCGGCACGCCCGTCTCCCAGAGGCGGTTGCCGGTGGCCAGATCGACCGCCGTCAGAAACCCCGTCTCGCAGTCGCAGCCGTAGAGCGTGTCGTCGCGGATGAACGGCGTGCTGTTGGCGCAATAGACGGCCGTCTTCGGCTGACCCCGCCAGACGATGCTCGCGGCGGGCTTGTCGGCGGCGAGCGTGTAGAGCGCACCCACGCGGCCGATGCCACTGGCGAACAGGATGCGTCCCCGAGGCGTGTCGGCCACCTGCGGCGCCATGATCGACATCCCGTAGGCGGGCTTGAGCGGCTGCGACCAGAGGAGCCTCCCCGTCGCCGGCTCGAGCGCATTGAGCTTGTCGGCATCCCAGATCATGAGCTGCCGCATGCCGGCGGCCTCGATGATCGTGGGCGGGCAGTAGCCCTGCTCGCTCGCGGAGCCTGCCCGCCACCGCTCCTGGCCCGTGTTTTTGTCGAACGCCACGGCCACGCTCCCCTCGCCGCCGACGAGGCAGATGAGCAGCTCGCCATCGACGAGTGGATGGCCGCAAAAGCCCCAGATCGGCACGGGGGCGGCGTAGTCCTTCACGAAGTCCTTCTGCCAGAGCACGCGGCCGCTCGCGGCATCGAGGCAGAGGAGATCTCCCTCGGCGCCGAGCGTGTAGACCTTGCCGTCGGCGACCGTGGGCGTGCATCGCGGGCCCGATGCGTAGGAGATCGCATACGGCCGCTCGTATTCGTGCTTCCAGACGAGCTGTCCCGTCGCGGCATCGAGGCAGAGGATCCGCTCGCGGCCGTAGAGTTCGTTGCGGGTGCCGGGATCGTTCACCGCCTCGCCTTCGCGGCGGTCGTAGTCCATCAGATACACACGGCCATTGGCGACGGCCGGACCGGCGTAGCCCCCCTTCACGGGCACCCGCCACTTCACGGGCAGCCCCTGCGGTGGAATCGACTTCGTGATCCCCGCCTCCCGCCACACGCCATCCCGCCGCGGCCCCATCCACTGCGGCCAATCGTCACCGTGGGCACAGGTGTGGATGCCCGCGAGGACGCACGTCACGATCAACCAGAGCGGCCGAGCCATGCCTGCATCCTATGCGGTGGCGACGAGCTGGGGCAGTTCGACGCCCACGTCGATCCCGTCGGGTCGCCAGTCGATCACCTCCATCTCGGCGGTGCGGCGGCCGCGGAACTCGTTGATCTTCGGCTTGAAGGCCACGTGGAACGGCTGGCCCGGCGGCGGCAGATGGTCGAGCCACTCGGCGCCGCCGAAGGCCACGCCGCGGACGCGGGCGCCGTGCTGGATGAACTGCATCGCGATGTGGCGGTTGCCCGACCCGATCACCCGGGGCGGCTCGACGAGGCTCACTCCCGCCGCCGAGAGCACCGGTCGCCGGTTGGCTTGACCGAAGGGCGCGAGCCGCTCGAGCTGCTCGACCGTCGAGAGGGTGAGACCGGCGAGCGTCGTCTCGCCGTCGATCGTGAGCTGGGCCTGGCGGAGCGACTGCGGCAGCCGGCGGTCGACCTCGGCGCAGAATGCCTCGCGGAAGGCTTCGATCTTGTCGTCCGTGATTCGCAGCCCAGCCGCCGCCGCGTGGCCGCCGCAGGTGACGAGGTGCTCGCGGCAGGCGACGAGCGCCTCGTGCACGTCGAACCCTGGCACGCTCCGCACGCTGCCCGTCGCGGGCCGCCCCTGGAGCGAGTCCTGGGCGATCATCACCACCGGCCGATGAAACCGCTCGGCGAGCCGCCCGGCCACGATCCCGATCACGCCCGCATGCCAGCCGCGGTCGGCCAGCACGAGCGCGGGATCGCGGTCGGGGTCGAACCGCTCCTTCGCCTGCTTCGCCGCGGCCAGCTGGATGCTCCGCTCCTCCGTCTCCCGCCGGGCGTTGAGCTCGTGCACGTAGTTGGCGAGCGTCTCGGCCCGCGTTGCATCGGCCGTCGTGAGCAGCTCGATCCCGCAGGCCGCCTGGCCCAGCCGGCCGGCCGCGTTGAGCCGCGGGGCGAGCCGGAAGGCCACGTCTTCACTGTCGAGCTGCGACTTCTCGTGAAGCTTCGCCAGCTCCATCAGCCGCGCGAGGCCGGGGCCGCCCCGCTGCCGCAGGCATTCGAGGCCGTGCTTCACGAAGATTCGGTTTTCGTCGAGCAGCGGCACCACGTCGGCCACGGTGCCGAGCGCCGCCAGGCCGATCGACTTGAGCAGCATCTCGCGGAGCCGCGGCGTGACCTGCTTGGCGCCGCTGGCCCGCGTGGCGATCGCCCAGGCGAGTTTGAACGCGACGCCCGCGCCGCACAGCTCGCCGAAGGGATAGCCGGCGCCGGGGAGCCGGGGGTGCACGAGCACGGCCGCCTCCGGGAGCGTGTCGGCGAACGTGTGGTGGTCGGTGACGATCAGCTCGAGGCCGAGCTCGCGGGCGCGGGCCGCCTCGGCCACGCTCGCGATCCCGCAGTCGACCGTGACAACGAGGCTCGCGCCCTGTGCGGCGAGCGTCTCGAGGGCCGTCGCGTTGAGGCCGTAGCCTTCCTCCAGCCGGTCGGGCACGTACCACGACGCCTGCGCATCGAGCGCGTCGAGGCAGTTCATGAGGATCGCGGTGGCACACATCCCGTCGGCGTCGTAGTCGCCGTAGACGACGATCTTCCGGCCGGCCCGCGCGGCGGAGAGGATCCGGTCGGCGGCGTCGGGCACGCCCGGGAGCGTCTCCGGATCGCGGAGGTCGGAGAGTTTGCCCCCGAGGAAGGACGTGACGGCCGCGGCATCGCTCACGCCGCGGGCCGCGAGCAGGGCGGCCACGATGCTCGGCACGCCCGCCGACCGCTCGAGCGCCGCGACGGCCGTGCGGTCGTGGGGGCGGATGTGCCAGCGTTTGGGCATTGGGGGCAGACCTTCCGTGGCGGCCGTGAAAAGTCCGCAGTATAGGAGGCCGCGAACCCGCTCCCAAAAACGCTATATTGCCGGCCCGACTCCGGAGGTTTTCCGTCATGGCCGTCGCCGACATTCCCCTGCCCGTGCTGCCTGCCAAGCCCAAGCGGGAGGACGTGCCCCAGGACAAGGTGCTGTGTGAATACTGCACCGCGAAGTGCTGCCGCTACTTCGCCCTGCCGCTCGAGACGCCCACCACGCGGGAGGAGTTCGAGTACATCCGCTGGTTTCTGCTGCACGAGCATGCGACGGTGTTTACCGAGGACGGCGACTGGTACGTCTGCGTGCACACCGTCTGCAAGCACCTGCAGGACGACCACCGCTGCGGCATCTACGAGACGCGGCCGCAGATCTGCCGGGAGTACACGACCAAGGAGTGCGAGTACGAGGACGACTGGGTCTACGACCAGTATTTCGAGACCTGCGAGCAGGTCGAGGAATACATGGACGCCGTGCTCGGCCCGGGCGGCGAGTACGTCGGCGACGGCCGCAAGAAGAAGAACCGCGGCAAGTCGATCCGCAGCCCGAAGCCGCCCCTGCTGCCGGTCCTCCCATGATTGAGCCGAGGACGCTGAAGGGGTTTCGGGATCACCTGCCGGCGCAGGCGCTGGCCCGTGAGCGGGTGCTCGACGTGGCCCGCCGCGTCTACCGCTCCTACGGCTTCGCGCCGATCGACACGCCGGCGCTGGAATACCTCGAGATCCTCACGGGCAAGGGGAGCGAGGAGACCGACAAGCAGATGTACCGCTTCACCGACCACGGCGGACGGGAGGTGGGCATGCGGTTCGACCTCACCGTGCCGTTCGCCCGGTTCGCGGCCCAGCACGTGCACGAGCTCGGCCTGCCGTTCAAGCGGTATCACATGGCCACGGTGTGGCGCGGCGAGAACACGCAGCGGGGCCGCTACCGCGAGTTCATGCAGTGCGACTTCGACACGATCGGCACGACGAGCCCCGTCGCCGACCTCGAGATGGTGCTCGTCGTGCACGACCTCCTGGCCGCGATCGGCGTGGAACGCTTCACGATCCGCGTGAACGACCGCCGCGTGCTCGGCGGCATCCTCGGACGGCTCGGGCTCACCGACCGCTCGACCACGGTGCTCCGCAGCCTCGACAAGCTCGGTAAGGCGACGCCCGAGGCCGTGGCCGCCGAACTGGCGGGGCAGGGGGTGGCGGCCGACGCGGTGGCCGCGCTTCTGGAGATGGCGAGCCTGTCCGGTGCGGCCGATGCGGTGCTCGCACGGCTCGACGTGCTCGTGGGAGAGTCGGAGCAGGGGCGGGCCGGTGTGGCCGCGCTCCGCGGTCTCGTGGCCGGCGCCGCACAGGCGGGCGTGGCTCCGGAGCGGCTCGCGATCGACCCGTCGATCGCCCGCGGCCTCGACTACTACACCGGCATCGTGCTCGAGAGCTTTCTCGACGACCTGCCCACACTCGGCAGCATCTGCTCAGGAGGCCGCTACGACAACCTGGCCGGCCTCTACACGAAGCAGCCGCTGCCCGGCGTCGGCGCCTCGCTCGGCATCGACCGGCTGCTCGCCGGCCTCGAGGAGCTGGGCCGCACGGCGACCGTGCAGACGCCGGCCGACGTGTTCCTCGCCTACTTCGATGCGGCCCACCTCGCCGACTACCTGCGGATCGCGGCGGCGCTCCGCGCGGCCGGGATCGCGGTCGAGTTTTTTCCCGAGCCCAAGAAGCTCGGGCAGCAGCTCAAGCTGGCGTCCGCCCGCGGATTCCCCGCCGCGCTCGTGATCGGCAGCGACGAATTCGCGAAGGGCACCGCCCAGCTCAAGCAGCTCGCCACGCAGCAGAGCGCGACGATCGATTGGCACGGCGACCTCGACGTGCTCGTCGACGCGGTGCGGTCGATGACGGCCTCACGAGAGTAGGGCCCGATCCCCCTGCTTGCGCATGGGGGCTTT
>CAZXIG010000209.1:0-5312 GCA_964640405.1 uncultured Candidatus Kuenenia sp. | reverse complement strand
GGCCGCCTGCACCGCCAGCGCCCATGGCACCGCCACCCAGCCCGCCGCCACCCAGTCCGCCGCCACCCAGTCCGCCGCCACCCAGTCCGCCGCCACCCAGCCCGCCCGCGCCGCCGGCCGCACCGCCCATGTTGATCCCCTGCCCCTGAACGCCCCCCGTCGGCCCCTGATTGAAGGCGTATTGGTTGCTCTCGTACGCGATATTGAACCGGTCTTCGAGCTGGTAGAACCGCGGCCCGAAGGCGAACCGAGCCGTCGTGCCGCTGCCGCGGCGCCCGAGTTCACGGCGAACGATCATCGCCGCTCCGGCGCTCTGGATGCGGGTCGAGTTGTCCTGCGTGAGCTTCTGGGCGATGAGGTGATCCGGGGGCGGGCTGTTCGAGGTGATCGTAGTGATGACCAATGGTGGCGGCGCGACACCGCCAAGAGCAGCTCCCCCGCTGGAGGAGATTTGCTGCGTGAAGATCTGGGTCGGCGACGAGGCCGCGAATTCATTCAGCGTGGTGAACTGCTGGTTTTGATTGCCCGAATCAAAGTAGCTCAGCGCGACGCCGCGGTTGTCGTAAATCCAGCCACCTTCAAAACGGTTGCCCCAGGTCATCGCCGTGCGCATCCAGCTCGTATTGAGATCGAGTTGCAGAGGATCGGCGCCAAAAGTGAAGACGCCGCCGATCACGCTCGCACCCGTGTTCGATCCCGAGATCGTGTTGGCCCCCTGAAAGCCGGCGTTGTTGAGCTGCACCAGCGTCTGCGGCGAGATCGGCTGCGACGGGATCAGGTAGCCGCCGTTCTCCGTTTCACCCACGTTCGACACGCTCGGCGGCGTGATGCTCCAGTAGAGCCGGTCGTAGGAGAAGAAGATGCCCTCGCTCGGCTCCGGGTAGATCTCGTACTCCTGGAGATCCGGCGGGGCGAAGAGCTGGAAGTCGTAGAAGTCCTGATCGGGGAGGAGCGGCATCCAGTCGCCGGCCCGGGCGGCCCGGGGCGCGAGGCAGGCTGCGGCACAGAGTGCCAGCCAGACCGTGAAACGTGCCGTGTGACGCGTGATGCCGAGTGTCGTGGCCATCGCTTTGTGTCCTGGGGAGCAGGATCCGGTGTTCCGCCAATGCGGATTGCTCCGGTCGTATCGGCTCTGCCGGGCGATCGGGTTGACGAAACTTGGCAAACTCTTCCGGTGCGGCGGCGAATACGGGCTGACCGCCAGCATGACGGGGGCCCCTGGCCGCGGTATCCTGCGCCTATTGCCAGGTCGCCCCGGCGACGCCTCGCCCTCCGGAGCCCGCTTCCATGCACGGCCCCAGCTTCAAGTCAGCCTTTCCGGCCGCCCGCCCCCTCGCCCTTGCCTGCCTTGCGCTGCTTGCCGTTTCTCCGGCCGGCCCGGCTGTTCTCGCCCAGGAGGTTGCCGAGCGGGTCGAATTCCTGCGGGTGACCCGCGACGACGCCCAGAGGCCCCTGTCGCTCGACACGTCCATCGTGAGCTACGTGGAATCGCCTGCCGCCGCCCGCAAGGCCGGCCGGCGCGAGCCCGTGGAGGTCGATCTCGTCGGCGCCGTCCACATCGGCAGCCGCGACTACTACGACACGCTCAACCGCTGCTTCGCCGACTACGACAGCGTGCTCTACGAGCTCGTCGCGCCCCCCAACGCCCGGGTGCCGAAGGCCGGCAAGAAGCCCTCCGGCATGATCGGGTCGGCCCAGCAGGGCATGAAGCAGCTGCTGGGACTCGAGTTTCAGCTCGACAGCATCGACTACACGGCGCCGAACTTCGTCCATGCCGACATGTCTCCCCAGGAATTTTCCGCCGCGATGGCCAAGCGGGGCGAGACCTGGTGGACGATGTTCACGCGGCTCATGCGCGAAGGCATGGCCCGCGCGGAGGCCGAAGGCGGAGCCGGCACGGAGGTGGGCATCGGCGAGATGTTCGGCCTGCTCTTCGGCCCGGCGGCCGAGCGACAGCTCAAGCTCCGCCGGATCATGGCGGAACAGTTCACCGACATGGAGATGCTGTCGGCGGCCTTCGGCGGCGAAGAAGGCTCCACGCTGATCACCGACCGCAACACCGCGGCGCTCGAGGTCCTTCACCGCCGCATCGCTCGTGGCGATCGCCGGATCGCGATCTTCTACGGGGCGGGCCACATGGAAGACTTCGACCGCCGGCTGCGGGCCGACTTCGAGCTTCAGCCCCGCGACACGACCTGGGTGGAGGCCTGGGACCTCCGGGATCCCGCCGTGGCTCCACGCCGCTGAACGGTCCGCAATTGCAGATGCGCCGGTTCGACCCGCAACGGCCGGCGCAGACCCTCGGCCGCCATCCGGTCGATCCACAGATCGGCCATGCGGCGGGTTTCGGCGAACGCCCCTTCGTAGCCCAGTTCCTGCACCGCCTCGCCGACGGGGTCGAATTCGAAATCGCCCAGATACCCGTGGCCCACCAACTGACCCACCCGGGCCTCGAGGGGCAACCCGCCACTGCCCGCCGGCAGGCGGTCGGCCTCCGGCAGCACCGCCGTCGCCCGGTCGGCGACGTGCACGAGCCCGACGACCGCGGCCAGCCGCGGCAGCAGGGCGTCGAACTCGGGAGCATCGGCGAATTGCCAGAGATCGAGTGCGATCCGCACGTGCGGATCCGCGAGGCCTTCCACGAGTTCGACGGCGGCGCCGAGGTCCGTCAGGAAGCTGCAGCCCGCCGCCGCCAGCGGATGAACCGGCTTGACGCCGAGGACGACCCCTTCGGCGCGGGCCGTGGGAGCGAGCGCTGCGAGCCCCTCCGACAGGAGCCGCTCGGCGTGCGAGCGGGTATGGCCGCCTCGGCATCCACTGTGAACCACGACGACCGGCGGCTGGGCTGACGCAGTTGCCAACGCCGCGGCGGCAGCGATCGCGTCGGACGCATCGGCGACGCTCTCTGCAAACGTGCGGCCGTCGCTGCCCGTGAATCCTCCCGCCCACTGCAGGCTCGACGCCCGGGCGCCGACCTCGCCCAGCGCCCGCGCGGTGGCGGCCACGCCCATGTCGGAGACTTTGGACCGCCAGAGGGAAATGGCCGTGAGGCCGTGCTCGACGAGACACGAGAGTTCCTGGACCAACTCCCAGCGGGGCGTCGTCAACTCACTGACCGCGACATCGAACATGCGTGAAAGACTCTCCTGCCCGCCTCTTCGCCATCGGAACCCAGAAGGCGGTGCGAAGTATGGGGATGCAGCGCACGGACTGTCCAGAGAAGGCCCGGCAACGGCCCCCACCCCCGCAGGAAACGCGACTCCGGCGCAGACAGCGGCTGACAGCACCGGGCAACGAAATTCCGCTTGACAACCCGCAGGCGAACTCGTTCCAGCCAACGCGGCCGAGCCAGATCCACCACGTGCGTGCCAGACACATTCCGGAATCGGCCGACGTGCGGCCGATACAATGCTGGAGCGAGGCAGTTCATGTCGGCACGCGAAGAGATCTCCATCGACGGCCCCCGGCCGATCGTGATTCCGGCGGATGCGTTCGACTGGCAGTTCGTCCGGTCGAGCGGACCAGGCGGCCAGCACGTCAACCGCACCAGCAGCAAGGCGATCCTGCGATTCGACCTGCGGCACACGCCCCACCTGCCGGGCGACGTGCGACAGCGGATGCTGGCGGCCCTGCGACCTCGGCTGACGGCGGATGGATTCCTGCTGATCGCGAGCCAGCGACACCGCGACCGCGGCCGAAACATCGCCGACTGCCGCGAAAAACTGGCGGCCCTCGTCGAACGAGCCCTCGTGCCGCCGAAGGTGCGGCGACGCACGAAGAAGCCCCGCTCCGCCGTCGCGAATCGTCTGGAAACGAAGAAACGCCGCGGTGCCACGAAGCGTCTGCGGCGACTGCCGCCCGACTGAACGGGCTCCTGCTCGCGGCGGAACCGCCGCCGAGAATCGCCGGCCCCGTCGCTGGTATAATCCGACGCAGCGGGCAGTGAAGCCCGCGATCCGTGCGGTCCAAGGATTCCTCGATGGCGAGCCCCCGTGACATCGATTCGCTCCTCAAGCAGTGGGACTTTCAGCCCGGCGAGGTGAACGCCCGGCTGATCCGCGCCCGTAACGGCCGCGAGGTGCTCCAGATGCGGGTCGACATGGGTGTCCTGCAGATGGAAACGGATCTCCGCCCGGACGGCCAGCGGCCCAACGGCGCCGAGACCTACTACGACTACCTGGTCGGCGAAGCGATCCGCGAAGGAGACGCGTTCCGGCTCTCCAAGGAGCAGTGTGCGGAGGCCGACCGCGAATTCGTGCAGTACTACCACCGGCGGCTGTGCTGGCTGTCGCTCCGCGAATACCGGCGGGCCGCCCGCGACGCCGACCACAGCCTGGCGTTCATGGACTTCGTGCGGGCGCATTCGCCCGACGAGGAGTGGACACTGTCGCACGAGCAGTACCGGCCGTTCGTGCTCTTCCACCGGGTGCAGGCGGGGGCTCTGGCCGCGCTCGAGGAGGGGGGGCCGGAGGCAGCCATTCGCGAGATCAACGCCGGGCTCGCGCGGTTCCGCGAACTTTTCGCCCGCTACGACGCGGAAGAGCAGTACGCCGACGACGAGCTGGTGCGGCGGCTGCACGAGATGCGGGAGAGCGTCCGCCAACGCTACGAGATCGGGCCCACGCTCGACGAGCAGCTCGCGGAGGCCGTGCGAGCGGAGAATTACGAGCTTGCGGCGAAGATTCGCGACCGGATTCGCAGCGGCGAGGCCTCCAACCCGGCGGGCGCCTCGGCTCGCGATGGCGGCGGCCCGGGCACCGGCACGACCGCAGGCTGATCGGCCGCGTCGGGCGACAGCCGCGGCTGCAAAAATTTCAATCGAGGCAGCCGCCCGAGCTCTCCGAACCGGCGCAGTTTGACACCGCTCCCGACAAACTGAACCGCCTGGGGTATCGGCGCGGGCCCCAATCGGGTCCCTCCGGCTTGGCACGCCGTATGCACTGTTTCCGTGCGTCGCCGGCAGCGGCCGGCCAGACCTCGGAGAAACACACGATGCACACGACCGACCTGACGACCGCCGCCGCAGCCTCCCACCACGGCTTCGCTGCGGGCGGCTGCACGGTGTTCACCGCGACGATCAGCGGCACGACCCATCGCGTGCGGGGAGTGCCCGTGTGGCCGATCGACGAAGTGCTGGCGATCGAGGACCAGCTCCACGCTTCGGAATCTGTCGACCACGCGGCCCGCATGCCCCTCGATGCGGCGCTGATGCACGACCTGACGGAGTCGCGACTCATCGCCCCGCTCCGGTCGCGCCGCCGCCGGGATCGCGGCGTCAGCTCCCGGGCCGCGTTGCTCCGGGCAACGCGGTA
>CAZXIG010000208.1:0-5324 GCA_964640405.1 uncultured Candidatus Kuenenia sp. | reverse complement strand
CCTTCTTGATCGCCAGCGTCTCCACCTTGTCGTTGACGTCGGTGCTCGTGCCGTGGGCGTTGATGTAGTGGATGTCGTGCGTGCCGAGGCCCGCGTCGTTGAGGGCCATCGTGATGCATGCGGCGGCGCCGCGTCCTTCGGGGTGCGTGTCGGTGATCCGGTAGGCGTCGGCCGTGGAGCCGTAGCCGATCACCTCGCCGTGGATCTTCGCACCCCGCCTCTTCGCGTGCTCGAGCTCTTCGAGCACCACCATCGCGGCCCCCTCGCCGAGCACGAAGCCGTCGCGGTCGTTGTCGAAGGGGCGGCTCGCCCGCTGCGGCTCGTCGTTGCGGGTCGAGAGGGCCGTGAGCAGATTGAAGCCCGTCACGCCGAACGGGTGGATCATGCTGTGCGTGCCGCCGGAGAGCATCACGTCGGCCTCGCCCCGCCGCACGATCTCCACGGCCTCGCCGATCGCCTGGCTGGAGGCCGCACAGGCGGTGAGGCAGTTGAGGTTGGGGCCCTGGGCGTCGAACATCGCCGCCAGGTGGCCGGCAGGCATGTTGGGTTCCTGCTCCACCTCGGCGAGCGGGTGCAGGGTCTCCAGGCCGAGCTTCGTGAACTTGGCGACGTCGAGCGTCTCCCCTTCGATCGCCGCCATCATCATCCGCGTGAAGGCGTCGAAGTCCTGCTGGCCTTCACCGCTGCCGAGATAGACGCCCAGCCGGGTCGGATCGGCGGGCAGCCCCTTGGGGAGGCCGGCGTCACCCATGGCCTGCAGGGCCGCACCGGCGGCGAACCGCGTATGTCGGCCACAGAAGTGCCAGAGCTTCCTGTCCTGGCCCTCGTCGGCAATGTCCCAGCCCTTCACCTCGGCAGCGATCTTCGTCGGAAACCTCGAGGCGTCGAACACGGTGGTCAGGCCGACGCCGGAGGCGCCGGCGACGAGGTTTTTCCAGAGCTGTTCGACCCGTGTTCCGAGCGGCGTAATGCAGCCGATGCCCGTCACCACGACCCTGCGCCTGCCGGCCACCATCCTGTCTGCCTCCCTGGAAAAGGATCACCGAGCGGGGCTGGCCGACCGCTCACCAATCGGGACGGGCCAGCGGCTGGCCGGCCTCGTCGCGGCCGACCTCGAAGATGTGCATGTGGTCGAGCCAGCGAAGCAGCTCCTCGGGCGCGAATAACTCTGGCACGCCCTCACCCGGCTCGAGGTGGGCAAAGAACAGCTCGGCTTCGCCCTGAACGCGGTCGCCCACCGTGCTCTTCACCTTCGTGAGCGAGCCGGCCGGCTTGAGGTCGAGAATTTCCGCATGGAAGCGGAGCGAGTCGCCGGGCACGGCATCGAAGTGAAACTCCGCCGCCGCGACCTTCGCGAGCACGACACGGCGGTTGAAATCGATGGCGTCGGCCACGAGCAGGCCGGCGGTCTGCGCCATGCCCTCCACCACGAGCGAGTTGGGCATCAGGGCCACGCCCGGGAAGTGGTCGTGCATGTGCTCTTCCGCGAGCGACACGTTCTTCACGGCAATCGCCCGTTTGGCACGGACGAATTCTTCGAATCGATCAACCCAAAACCAGCGCATCGGTCCTCGTCGTTGCCTGCGGGCGGCCCTTGCTGCGGGCTGCCCTCGCTACCCAGGGTGTGCTGCTCAACCGGCGAGCTTGCTCGTCACGTAGCGAACCATGTCTTCGACCGTGAGCGTGTTGGCGAAGTTCTGGACGCTCGGATTGGCCTCGAACTTGGCGAGGTCGGCGAACGGCATCCGCGCCTTGAGGGCGGCGATGCCGGCGGCGTTCACCTTGCCGTTGGCCACGAACTCGGTGCTCGAGAGCACGTCTTCCGGGAAAAGCTCGCCGCGCGAGATCTTGATGCCGAAGGCCTTCTCGAGACGGAACACGATGTCGAGGAAGTCGATCGACTCGGCCCCGAGATCCCCCACCATCGTCGCCTCCGGAGTGACGTCTTCCTCGTCGACACCGAGAGCCTCAACCAGGGCGGACTTCACCTTTTCATAGATTTCATCACGGGACGGCATCGACGGTTCACCTTGGAAACGGAGGAAAAAGGGTGCGTAACTGGCTTCCGTTGTAATGTCGGAGCGACCGCATGGGAACCCGAATCGGGCAATTTCCCGGTTGGCGGGGGCAAGCCGCCGGAAAACCCCTACCGCCCGACCGCGGTCATCGGCACGCGACCGCCGAGGGGCGCCACGGTGGAGGCTGGCACGGGACCGCTCCCGTACGGCTTGCCCGCCCCGTTCAACACGGCCCAAAGTCGCCGCATCTCGGCCCGAACGCGGGCGTCGAGCGCCGCCCCGTGGGGCTTCCGGTCGGCGAGGTTGTAGCGTTCCAGAACGAGCCGGGCGGTGAGGCTCGTCCGGTCGCCGACGGTGCCGGTGGCCTTCACCTTGGTATGGGTCGCGTCCTGCGAAAGCACCTCGGCCGTCACCGTGAGCGTGCGGCCGGGCTGCACGAAATCGCCGTACTTCACGTTCCGGGCTTCCCTTAGCACGACGATGCTGTGGGCGAAGTCCTCGCCCAGGCGGATCGTCCAGGCTGCCGCCTGGGTCATCGCCTCGAGCATCATGACGCCCGGCAGCACGGGGAATTTCGGAAAGTGATCCGCGAGGTACTCCTCGGCCAGCGAAACCGCCTTGACCGCGGTGATGCTCTTCCCTGGCTCGACCGCGAGAACCCTGTCCAGGAGGGTAAACCGCATCCGAATTCCTTTCGTGAAAACCGTGCCGCCGACGGCCGCAGTATAGGGGCTGCCGAATCTCCCACAACGCCCGGGGTTGTTTTCGGCACCGTCGCTGCGAATGATTCCGGCGCTCCAGGGACGGTGCCTCCGATCACCTTTCCAGGAGCACTTCCCATGCCCACGTTCCGTGCCGGGATCGCGCCCCGGTTCGAAGAGTTGCGCGACGAATTTGATCGGCTCTGGACGTCCCTCACGGCCGCGCCGCCGCTGCACGGCTGGACGACTCCCATCGAACGCGAACGGCTCTTCCCCGCCGTCAACGTCGCCGAGAGCGACGAGGCGTTGGTGATCGAGGCGGAACTGCCGGGCCTCGACGCCGGCGACGTCGACATCTCGGTGGTGGGCGAGGAACTGGTCCTTCGCGGCGCGAGGGCCGGGCGGAGCGAAACGCCGGCCGGCAACGGTGAAAAGTCGGTGCCCGTCACCTGGCATCGAAGAGAACGCGGCAGCGGGGAGTTCGAGCGGCGGATCGAACTGCCGGTGCCGGTCGACACGACCCGGGTCGAAGCCCGGCTCGTCGATGGCGTCCTCACCGTCACCTGCCCGAAGGCGCCGCAGGCGCAGCCCCGCAAGGTGGCGGTGCGATCGGCGTGACCGCTGGGCGGCGGATCGTTTCGTGAATTCCCAAACCCTCGTTTGATTTTCCGAATTTCATTCCTCGAGGAGCATGTCCCATGGCCACCCAAACCCAGGCAGTCGCCCCCGAACGCGGATCGGCGGCCGAACCGCGGCTCACCTATGGCCCGAACGTCGACGTCTGCGACCGCGGGTCCGAAATCCTGATCGTCGCCGACGTGCCCGGTGCCGCGCCCAACGCGATCGAGGTGTCGTTCGACGACGGCGTGCTCTCCGTGCACGCGCCCGTGGTGGCCCGCGAACTTCCCGGCCGCACGCTGCGGCAGGAATACGGCATCGGCGACTTCCGGCGATCGTTTCGGCTCGGCGACGGCTTCGACGCCTCGCAGATCTCGGCGGAGTGCCGCCGCGGCGTGCTCGAGATTCACGTGCCCCGGCTGGCCGCCGTGCGTCCGCGGAAGATCGAGGTGCGTTCCGCCTGACCGACTGTTGGCGGCCGTCGATGGTCGGCGGCCGCCCCGCTCGATGCTGACCCACCACGTCACGAGAAGAGGAGACCTACCGATGAGTCTGATTCCTTTTCGCACGAAGCGCACGACGGGCATGGAGCCCGGAAGCCTCGCCACCCTGGCCGACTTCCGCAACGAGATGAACCGTTTGTTCGAGGGCTTCTTCAGTCGGCCCCCGCAGATGCCGGCCTGGTTCGAGACGAGCGAGCCCGGCCGGTGGCTGCCGTCGATCGACATGTCGGAAACCGACAAGGAGATCCACGTGCGGGCCGAACTGCCCGGCATCGATCCCAAGGACGTCGATGTGAGCGTCTCGGAAGATCGACTCGTGATCGCCGGCGAGAAGAAGTGCGAAAAGGAGGAGCGGGGCGAGGGCTGGACGCACCGCGAGAGCCATTACGGAAGCTTCAGCCGTGCCATCCCGCTCCCCGAGGCGGTCGATCCGGCGAAGGTGACGGCCCGCTACGACAAGGGCGTGCTCTCCGTCGAACTCACGAAGTCGCCGGCCAGCACCTCCCGCAAGGTGCCGGTGCTCGCCGGGGCGAAGTAGTCGCGTGGATGTCGGTATGCTGATGGCCGCGGGAGGAACCGCCTCCCGCGGCCGTCTCGTTTCAGGTGCCGACAGCCGATGCCGCTCGTTCTGACGCCGCGACCGATCGACCGCGGACCGCTATCGGTCGATCTCTCCGGGATCGTTCCGCAGATCACCCGTTCGCTGGACCGTGAGTCGATCGCGCGGCTCCCGATCCGCGCCGACGAACGCGAGGCTCGGCTCGGCGACCTGTTCACCGTGGCCGGCGACGCGAGCGACGAAGCGATCGAATGCCGGGGAGATTTTGCCCGCGTGCACGGCGTCGGGGCCGGCATGACGGCGGGCCGCATCGACGTCTTGGGGCACGTGGGCCGCCACGCCGGCGAGGGCATGTCGGGCGGCGTGCTTTCCGTCGCCGGCTCTGCGGGCGACTGGCTCGCGGCGGAGATGGCCGGGGGCGAGGTGATCGTGAGGGGCAGCGTGGGCGACAATGCCGCCGCCGCCTTGCCCGGCAGCACGTCCGGCATGCGGGGCGGCCTGGTGGTCGTGATGGGCGATGCAGGCGCGTTGGCGGGAGCCCGCATGCGCCGCGGGATGCTGGCGATCGGCGGCGACTGCGGCGAGGCCGCCGGCTTCGAGATGCGGGCCGGCACGGTGGTGGTCGGCGGCCGCATCGGCCGCCATGCCGGCATGGGCATGCGCCGTGGCTCGGTGATCGCGCTGACCGACCGCCCCATCGTGCCCCCTACGTTCCGCCGCGGCGCGACCTGGCAGCCCGCCTTCATCCCGATCCTCCTCCGCCGGCTGGAACGCGCCGGGTTCACGCCCGCCCGCCGCATTTCCTCCGGCCCCTGGCAGCACTGGCACGGCGATACCCTCGCCGGGGGCCGCGGGGAACTCCTGTTTCCCGGGTAGCCTCCTCATCCAAATCCAAATCCAAGCCCCCAGGCGCAAGCCGGGGGAT
>CAZXIG010000207.1:0-5329 GCA_964640405.1 uncultured Candidatus Kuenenia sp. | reverse complement strand
TCGAGCTTCGTGGCGTCGACGATCTTGCCGTCGGCGAACGTGCCGAAATCCGCGGCAGCCAGCGCGACGCCCGCCGTACCGGTGGCGAAGGGCGTGAACGACCGCAGCTGGGTGAACGGCGTGGCCGCGGTCGGCGTCGATTCGTAGATCTTCACCTCGCCATTGCCCACGGCCCGGGCCACCGCGAGATCGGCCCGGCCGTCTCCCGTGAAATCACCCACGGCGAGAGTGAGGCCGCTGCGGTAAGTCGCCCCGAAGGGCTGCAGCGAATAGCGGGTGTCGCGGACGAGCGACACGCCGCCATCGTCCGCAACCTTTTGGCTGAAGACCGCGATCTCGGCGACCCGGCCGCGGTTGGGCGCCGCGATCACTTCCAGCTTGCCGTCGCCATCGAGATCGCCGAGCGCCACCTGGAGGCCCGTCTTGTGCGTGCTCTCGAAGACGAGCTGTTCGGCCCGCGTTGCGCCCGTGGTCGGGTTGACGAGCTTCACGACAGGCGTGCTCGTGGGACCGGCGGCCGCCGCGACCGCCAGCGATTGCGGCACAAAGGCATTGGTGTCGGTCGCCGAGTTCTCGACGCCGTCGAGCGTGACCTTCGCCGAGGCGACAAGCGGGCCGGTGGCCGTGGGGCTCGTCGTGGCGAGCACTGTGAACGTGGCCTTCGCGCCCTGCGGCAAAGTGAGCGACTCGTTGAGCGGACCGGAGCCGACGACCGGCCCGGAGCCGCCGCCCGAGTAGGCCGCGGTCCACGTTGCCTGGCTGATGCCCGCAGGCAGGTTCGACGTGAGCGAGGCCTTCGTCGCGGTGGCATCGCCGTTGTTGACCACGGTCAGCACATAGGCGGTCTGCGAGCCGGGCAGATAGAAGTCGAGGCCGTCGGAGAGCGTGATCCCGAGGTCGGCCGCCATCAGGGCCCGCTGCTCGAGAAACTCGTGCCGCAGGGCTTCCTGCCCGTGGAAGCCGAAGCCGAGCGTTTCCCACCGCAGCCCTCGGCCGCGGCGGCCGCTTCGGCTCCGGCGGGCCCGCGAAACCACCTGCCGCCGCTGAAAAAGCCCACGCAATGCCATGATCTGTGCCATCGGAAGGGAACGGGCTGGAACCGTGGGGATACTACGTCGGTGGGAGGGCAAAAGGTTCGCCGGGGCCGGCAAACTCGCCCCATTTTCGCTCGTTTCTCCTGTTTCGGCAGGGACTTCAACGATTCTCATGCCCCCTGACGGTGGTGCCGAAGAAACAGGTCGTATGGATTGTTCCAAGCTCCTGCCGACCGTCTGCCTGCTCCTGGCCGTTACCGGGGTCGTCCCGGAACTGGCCTCCGGGGCGCCGCCCCAGGCCGCAGACGCCCGCCGTTACGTCATCGCCGACGCCCTGTTCCTCCAGCGGAACAACGCGACCCAGGAACGGCCGATCGTGGTGAACGCCACGGACACGAACGTGCCGGTCGTCACGGCCAATGGCCTCGTCTCCGAGATCGGCACCGGAGCCCGGCTCTTCTACGGCGATTACGGCCGCGACGGCCTGGGCTGGGAAGTCGGCTACACGGGCGTCTACGGCATGGACGTGAACCGCTGGTTCGAGAGCGACGCCGACATCCTGCAGGCTGGCGGGCAGCCGGGCTTCGCGGAGGCAACGGGCCTGATTGACGGCGAGCGGGCCGATGTGTCGTATCGCTCCCAGATCAATTCGCTCGAGGCGAACGCCGTGTGGCACTCGTTCGACGGCGGCCCCGATCGGCGGTCGCCCTACCCGTGGCAGCGGAGTCCGGGCTACGACGGCGGACACGTCGATTGGCTGCTCGGCGTGCGCTGGGCGGGTCTCGAGGAGGCAGCGCAGCTGGCGATCGTTCCCGGCGGCTATCCGACGGCCAACACCTACGACGTGCAGACCAGCTCGAACCTGTTCGCGGCCCAGGTCGGCACCCGCGGCCGCTGGGCCTGGCAGAACTGGGCCTTCGAGGGCTGGATGAAGATCGGCATCGCGGGCAGCATGCTCTCGCAGTCGCAGTCAATGTTCGACCAGCTCACGCCCCAGCCCTACCGCGGGCCCCGCTCGAGCGACGACCTCGGCATGGGCATGATCGCCGACATGAACGCCTCGCTGATCTACCGCCTCACCGACACCTGGGGCCTGCGGCTCGGCTACAACCTCTTCTGGCTCACGGGCGTCGCCCTCGCTCCCGACTCCTGGGACTTCAGAGCGAGCGCCGCTCCTGATACCGGTATCGGAATCCGCAGCACAGGCAGCGTGTTTCTCAACGGTGCCAACGTGGGCCTCGAAGCCCGCTGGTAGAGAATCGGCGCGACGTGACGCGGCTAGCGCGCCTCGTCTTCGACCACCGTGTCGTCGGCGTCGTCACCATCGGCGCGGGCGATCACCCAGGCCGGGAAAGGATCGTCGAACGACAGCCATTCCGCCGGTCCCGCCGCCATTTCAGTGTCGGTGAGGCAACAGGCATCGAGCTCGGCGAGCACGCGATTCCCCAGCTTCACGCCGATGATCACCAATTCCTGCCGGCGATCGCCCCAGGGCTCCTCCCAGATGGCCTCGATCTCGTCGGGGTCGAGTTCGTCGGGCCACTCGTGCTTCTCAGCACTGGCCAGCCAGAGTCCACCGGGCTGCAGGCTCGACACGACACCGGCACTCGACCAGACACCCGCATAGTCGGGCCGAGAGGCCAGCCAGACGAAGCCCTTGGAGCGGATCACGCCCTTGAACGCGGGGCCGGTGATCAGGTTCCAGAACCGTTGGGGATGCAGCGGGCGTCGCGCCCGGAACACCTGGCTCGAGATTCCGTATTCCTCGGTTTCGGGCACGTGCTCGCCGGGGGCCTCGGCCAGCCAGCCCGGATGATCCGCTGCCTGATCCATGTCGAAGCGGCCGGTGTCGAGCAGTTCGGCGAGCGGAACCTGTCCGTGAGTGGCTCGCACGTAAGTCGCCCGGGGGTTTATTTTGCGGAGCACGGCCTCCAGGAAACCGAGGTCGTCGCCGGTGACAAGATCGGTCTTGTTGATCACGATCACGTTCGCAAACTCGACCTGATCGACCAGAAGCTGCACCAGATCGCGGGCATCGTTTTCGTCGAGCCCCACGCCCCTGTCGCGAAGCTCGTCGCGGGAGCAATAGTCCGTGAGAAAGTTCACCGCATCGACGACGGTGACGAGCGTGTCGAGCCGGGCGAGCGACGAGAGGCTCTGCCCCTGCTCGTCGGTGAACGTGAAGGTTTCGGCGACGGGCAGCGGCTCCGAGATGCCGGTGCTCTCGACGAGCAGGTAGTCGAACCGCCCTTCGCGGGCGAGGTTGGCGACCTCCTCGAGCAGATCCTCGCGGAGCGTGCAGCAGATGCAGCCGTTGGAAAACTCCACGAGCTTCTCCTGCGTGCGGCTCAGCCGGCTCGGGGCCGCGACGGCCAGGGGATTCGCCACGAGCTGGGCGTCGATGTTCACCTCGCTCATGTCGTTGACGATCACCGCCACCCGCAGCCCCTCGCGGTTGGCCAGCACGTGATTGAGGAGCGTGGTCTTGCCGGCTCCCAGGAAGCCGGAAAGCACGGTCACCGGGAGGCGGTCGTCGGCCGGAGGGCGGGGGGATGGCATGGGGTGTTCTCCGAGGGAAATGGGACGATAGCGTTCATGCAATGCGATTGCAAGTAGCTGGTTTCCGCGGACCGCGTACGATCCACGCCGCCCCCAGGAGTGCCCCATGCCCCGTCAGCTCGTGCTCGTGCTCGGTGACCAGCTCGACCGCTCGAGCAGTGCGTTCGACGGCTTCGACCGGCAGCGCGACCGCGTGTGGATGGCGGAAGTGGCCGAGGAGTCGACCCACGTCTGGACCCACAAGGCCCGGATCGCGGTGTTCCTGGCGGCGATGCGGCATTTCCGCGACGCCCTCCGCTCCGAGGGGATCGAGGTCGACTACACGGAGCTGGCGGAAAAACCGGCGGCCAAGGAGCCGGGCACGCTCGCCGCGGCCCTCGCCGTCAGCCTCGCGCGGCTCCGCAAGGCGAAGCAGGGGCCCGAGAAGCTCGTCGTCGTCGAGCCGGGAGAATGGCGGGTGCAGGCGGCGCTCGTGGAGGCCGCGCGGGCCGCCGGGCTGCCACTCGAGATCCGGCCCGACCGGCATTTCTTCACGACCCGCGACGAGTTTGCCGCGCATGCCAAGGGCCGCAAGCAGCTGCGGCTCGAATACTTCTACCGGCCGCTGCGGGAGAAGTTCGACGTGCTCATGGACGACGGCGAACCGGCCGGCGGCCAGTGGAACTTCGACGCCGAGAACCGCGGCGCGTTCGGGAAGTCGGGCCCCGGCCGGCTGCCGGCCCCGATCCGGTTCGCGCCCGACGCCACGACCCGCAGCGTGATCGAGCTCGTGAACGCCCGGTTCGCGAGCCATCCCGGCGAACTGGCCGACTTCGATTGGCCCGTCACACCGGCCGACGCTCGGGCCGCGCTCGACGATTTTCTCGCGCACCGGCTCGCCAACTTCGGCCGCTATCAGGACGCGATCTGGACGGGCGAGCCATGGCTCTATCACTCGCGGCTGGCGCAGGCGATGAACCTGAAGCTGCTCGACCCGCGAGACGTGGTCGCGGGCGCCGAACGGGCCTGGCGGGCCGGCAGGGCGCCGCTCGAGGCGACCGAGGGCTTCATTCGCCAGGTGATCGGCTGGAGGGAATACGTTCGCGGCATCTATTGGCACTTCATGCCGGAGTATCTCGACCGCAACGCGCTCGGGGCCGAGCAGCCGCTGCCCGCCTTCTATTGGACGGCCTCCACCGAGATGAACTGCCTCAAGGACGCACTCGGCCAGACGCTCCGCTACGGCTACGCCCACCATATCCAGCGGCTGATGGTGACCGGCCTGTTCGCCATGCTGCTGGGCGTGAAGCCGCAGGAGGTGCACCGCTGGTATCTCGCCGTGTATGTCGATGCGGTGGAGTGGGTGGAGCTGCCCAACACGCTCGGCATGAGCCAGTTTGGCGACGGCGGCGTGATGGCCTCGAAGCCGTATTGCGCGACGGGCGCCTACATCGACCGCATGAGCAACGCCTGCAAGGGCTGCCGCTACAAGCCGAAGGTGGCCAGCGGCCCCGATGCCTGCCCCTTCACGACGCTCTACTGGGACTTCCTCGCGCGGCACGAGAAGCTGCTCGCCAAGAATCAGCGGATGACGATGCAGCTGAAGAACCTCGGCCGCAAGGACGCGAGTGAGCTGCGGACGATCCGCCGTCAGGCGGACGAATTGCGCGACGGGATTGGGTGAGGCGAACCGGGGGCGAGACGTGTGACCGTGTCCATCCAAGCCCCCGGCTTGCGCCTTGCCCATCCAAGCCCCC
>CAZXIG010000206.1:0-5410 GCA_964640405.1 uncultured Candidatus Kuenenia sp. | reverse complement strand
GCGCCTGGGGGCTTCTATGAGGCCAGGCTGCGCATTGCCTCCGCGGCGGCCGCGACGGTGGCTTCGATGTCGGCGTCGGTGTGCGCCGCCGAGAAAAAGAGCGCCTCGTACTGGCTGCACGGCAGGTAGATGCCGCGGTCGATCATGCCCCAGAAGAATGCCGCGTACTTCTGCGTGTCGCTTGCTGCCGCCGTCTTCCAGCCCGTCACCGGCACGGGCTCGCTGCCAGACTGGAAGAACGTCGTCATCATGCTCCCCACGCGGGCCGTCCAGGTCGTGAGGCCCGCCGCGGCGGCCGCGTCGCGGAAGCCCTGCTCCAGCCGGGCGCCCTGCCGCTCGAGCTGGGCATACGGGGGCCGGTCCCGCAGCTCCTCGAGCGTCGCGGTGCCCGCGGCGACGGCCAGCGGATTGCCGGAGAGCGTGCCGGCCTGAAACACCTTGCCGGCCGGCAGCACGTGATCCATCACGTCGGCCCGGCCGCCGTAGGCGCCCAGCGGCAATCCGCCGCCAACGATCTTGCCGAGCGTCGTGAGGTCGGGCGTGATGCCGAGTCGCTCCTGCGCGCCGCCGTAGGCCAGCCGGAAGCCGGTCATCACCTCGTCGAACACGAGCAGCGCCCCGTGCTTCGTCGTCAGCCGGCGGGCAGTCTCGAGAAATTCCCGCGTCGGCACCACCAGCCCCATGTTGCCCACCACCGGCTCGAGCAGCACCGCGGCGATCGTGTCGCCGCGGGAGCGGAACACGTCCTCGAGCTGCTCCGGCTCGTTGTAGTCGAGCACGATCGTGTCCTGGGCCGTGCCGGCCGTGATCCCCGGCGAGTTGGGCACGCCGAGCGTGGCGGCCGACGAGCCCGCGGCCACGAGCAGGCTGTCGACGTGGCCGTGGTAGTTGCCCGCGAACTTGACGATCCGGTCGCGACCGGTGAACCCGCGGGCCAGCCGCACGGCGCTCATCGCCGCCTCGGTGCCGCTGCTCACCATCCGCACCTTCTCGATGCTCGGCACCGCGGCGATGATCAGTTCGGCGAGGCCGCTCTCGGCCTCCGTGGGGGCGCCGTAGCTCGTGCCGGTGGCGAGGGTCCGCTCGATGGCGGCCATCACTCGCGGGTGACGGTGGCCGAGGATCATGGGGCCCCACGAGCCGATGTAGTCGAGGTAGGTGTTGCCGTCGATGTCGGTGAGCCGGGCGCCCGTGGCGGCCTTGAAGAAGATCGGCTCGCCACCCACGCCGCCGAAGGCCCGGGCCGGGGAATTCACACCGCCGGGAATGAGGCGGCGGGCCCGGGAGAAGGCCTCGTGGCTGCGGGTGCGGCGGGAAGCGGTGAGGGCGGAGGGATGAACGTCGGCGGTCATGGTGCGGGGCTCGGGGGACGGACGGCGGGCTGGGAATCGCCCAGGAGTTTTTTCGTGCGCGATACGACGTCGGCCATGTGGGGCCGTTCGCCATAGATCTCGACGACGCTCTCGAGCAGCTCGCGGCGTCGGGCCTCGAGGGCCGCCCGCCGCGCCGGATCGGTCGCCGTCGCCGCCGCGCTGGCGACGGCGGCCGCCTGATCGAGGGTCGCCTTCGCGCGGGCCGTGTCTTCGGCCCGCTCGCGGTTTACGAGGGGCCGCAGCCGTTCGATCTGCCGCCGGGCGAGGGCGAGCCAGAGTTCGTGTTCGGCGGCGGTCATCCCCGGCTCGGCGGCGTGGGCATGCACGTCGAGAACCGCCTCGAGCGCCGCCGAGCAGCCCGCCGGGCTCTCCGCCTCGCGTTCCATCGCCGCCCGATAGTCGCGTTCGATCGGCGGCAGCACCCGCCCGCCGAGCGGTCGCCGGCGGGCCCGCCGTTCCAGGGCGTCGAGATCGAGCGTGGTGGCGAGCGCCTGGATGGAGGCCGCCCGCGGATCGGAGGCATGCCGCTCGAGAAACAGGTCGATGAGCGAACCGGCATCCCGCAGGTCGGCCTCGTCGTCCGCGGCGATGGCCATGATCCGGCCGTGCAGCTCGTCGGCCGTGGGCTGCCGCAGGAGCAGCGATCCGCCGGCCACGACGAGGCCGCCGATCGCCGCGGCGGCGAGTCCGCGGATGAGCCACTCCCGCCGGCGAGCCCGGACGGCCTCGGCTTGGGTCGCGCGGTGCAGCTCCTCGAGCGTCGTGAACCGGTTCCGCATCGTGCGGTCGGTGGACTGCTCGCCGGCGTCGGGCTCCGTGAGCTGGTGTGCCCGGCCGTCCGCGCTCGTCGGCCGCCTGTCGCCGATCGCCTCGGTCGGGGCGTCGGGGGCGACGAGTCTTCCGGTGGCCGCCGACGGGATCACGAGCGGCCGCTCCGGGGCGTCGGCGTCGATGGCCTGGGTGGGCGCGAAGAGATCGACGGCCGCCGCCGGACGCTCACCCGCCACAGGTTCCGGGGCGGGCCGGCTCGTGTCGATCGCCGAAAGCAGCCGGCCGAGCGCCAGCGCGCTGGCGGGCCGCTTCGCCGGATCCTTCGCCAGCAGCCGGTCGATCAGCTCATCGAGCTCCGGAACCATGTTCGGCACGAGCGCAGAGACCCGCGGCGGGGGCTCGGTCCGCTGCCGCTGGATGACCTCCAGCACATGGCCCCCCTGAAACGGCGGCCTGCCGGCCAGCATCGCGAACATCACGAGGCCGAGGGCGTAGAGGTCGACGCGGTGATCGACGGGCGAGCCTGCGGCCTGCTCGGGGGCCATGTATTCGGCGGTACCGATGATGGTGCCCGCCTGGGTATGGCCGGTATCGCCGAAGAGCCGCGCGATCCCGAAGTCGGCGAGCTTCACGGTCACGCCGTCGACGGGCTGGTCCATGAAGAGCAGATTGGCCGGCTTGAGGTCGCGATGCACCACCCCGTGGTCGTGGGCGCTCTTGAGGGCCCGCGTGATCTCGAGGGCCAGGCCGATCGTCTCCGCGCAGCTGAAACGCCGGCCCGCCCGCAGGATCTGCTCGAGCGTCCGCCCCCGAACCAGTTCCATCGCATAGTAGGGCTGCCCGTCCTGCTCGCCGAACGCGAGCAGACGCACGATGCCGGGATGCGTCAGGTTCTTGAGCGTCTCGATCTCCGCGGCGAACCGCTTGCGGAGCATGACGTCGTCGCCGAGCGCCCCGGCCAGCATCTTCACGGCCACGAGTTGCCCCGTGGTCGTGTCTTCGGCCTCGTAGACGGCCCCCATGCCGCCGCGGCCGAGCCGGGAGCGGATCGCGAAGGGGCCAAGCTGCGTCGGATCCATGGCCGGAGTGTATCCTGCCGCCATGAACGCCAACCATCCGACCACGCTCCTGCCCCGCTCCACGAATCAGGCCCGCGGCCTCGCCCGCTATTGCCTCGGCTTCCTCCGCGACCCCCAGCCGATCGGTGGGGCCACGCTCGCCCGCCTCGAGCAGTTTCATGCCGACAGCGTGGGCTGCGGCGTGTCGGCCCTGGCCCATGCGGCCAACGCCCCGACGGTGCTGCGTCGTGAGGCGCTGGCCGCGCCGCCGGCCGCCGGCAGCCGGGGCGGCATCTGCCTCGGCTCGAACCGCCCCTGCGCGGTGGAAAAGGCCGTGGCCGCCAACGCCTCCGCCGTGCGGGAGTGGGATTCCAACGGCACGAATTTCGGCCACGACGCCGCGAAGGGGCGGATCGCCGGCGAGTTCGGGCACAACGACTTCTATCCGGTGGCGCTCGCCGCCGCCCGCGAGGCTCATCTCGACGGCGACGCGACGCTGCGGCTGATGCTCCTGATCGACGAGATCCGCGGCCGGCTCGCCGAGGTCTTCGCCCTGCGGAAGTATTCGATCGACCACGTGCATCACGGCACGGTGGCCTGCGCGGCCGCCTATGCCGCCGCCCTCGGCGGCACCGAAGACCAGATCGAGTCGGCGATCGGGATGGCGGTGGCCCATTACGTGCCCTTCAGGGCGATCCGTGCCGGCCATCAGCTCTCCGACTCCAAGGGGGCGTCGGCGGCGCTCGCCGCAGAGGCGGCGGTGATGTCTGCCCGCCGGGCGCTGGCCGGGTTCCTGGGACCGCGGGACGTGTTTCGCAATCCGCTGGCGATCTACCGGCTCAACCAGCCCTGCCCGAATGGCGAGAGCCCGTTCGACCTCGAGCTGGGGGTGGCGGGCGACGCCTTCGCGATCAACGCGATGCACTTCAAGCTGGGCCTCTACGAGCATCAGTCGGCCGGCGCGCTCCAGTCGCTCGTCGATCTGTTCACGGCCCATCCCGCCCTGGCGGCCGAGCTCGACGGCATCCGAAACATCCGCGTGCGGATCTACGAGCCCGCCTACTCGATCATCGCCGATCCGGCGAAGCGCACGCCCACGACGCGGCAGTCGGCCGACCACTCGCTCCCGTTCATCCTCGCCCGCACGCTGCTCAAGGCCCGGGAGGCCGCGGCCCGCGGCGAGGCGATCGGCTGGGAGTCGCTGATGCTGCTCCCCGACGACTACTCCGACGCCATGATCGCGAGCGCCGACGTGAAGTCGCTCATCGACCGGATCACGATCGAGCACGGCGGGCCCGAATACGACCGGCTCTATCCGGAAGGTATTCCGACGAGCGTGGCCATCGAGCACGGGCGGCTCGGCTCGCTCGGCGGCGGGCTCGTGAGCTTTCCGCTGGGTCACGCCCGGGCCGACCGCGGGCGGACCGACGCGGTGGTCGATCTGAAGTTTAACCGGCTCGTGGCGGGCGCCGTCGCCGATCCGGCCGGCCTGCGGAAGCGGATCCGCGTCGCCGGCCGCACCCCCGATGAAATCGCGGAGCTGTATGCGTTTCCCATTCACGGGTGTGATCCCGGTTGACAAGCCCGTCGGTGTCTCGTCGCGGCGGGTGGTCGATGCGGTGGCCAAGTCGCTCGGGATGAAGACGGTCGGCCATGCCGGCACGCTCGATCCGCTGGCCAGCGGTGTCGTGGTGGTGTGTGTCGGTCATGCGACGAAGCTCGTCGATTTCGTGCACGGCCTGCCGAAGCACTACACGGCGAGCTTTCTGCTCGGCCGGTCGAGCCCGTCGGACGACTTCGAGACGCCGATCGAGGAGGAGCCGCATCCGTTGCGGCCGACCCGCGAGGAGGTGGAGCAGGCCCTCGTTGCGTTTCGTGGCGACATCCTCCAGCGGCCCTGCGACTACTCCGCGGTGCACGTGGATGGCAAGCGGGCCTATCGGCTCGCGCGGAAGGGCCGGCCGATAGAACTCGCCGCGAAGCCCGTGCGGATCGACCGGCTGGAGATCACGGCCTACGACTGGCCGCGGCTTGGGCTCGACATCGAGTGTTCGTCGGGCACGTTCGTGCGGGCGATCGGCCGCGACCTCGCCGCCGCGCTCGGCACGACCGCGGTGATGGAGTCGCTCGTCCGCACGGCCGTGGGGCCGTTCACCCAGTCCGAAGCGTTGCCGCTCGACGCCGTCACGCCCGAGTCGGCCCGCGGTG
>CAZXIG010000205.1:0-5424 GCA_964640405.1 uncultured Candidatus Kuenenia sp. | reverse complement strand
CGCCGCCGCCGCCTTCTCGAGCAGCTTCAGGTCCGACCCGCGGGCCATGTGCAGCGCCCGCTCCTGCGACACCATGCGGTTCCGCATTCCGATGTCGGGGATCAGCATGATCGCCATGAAGATCGCCATCATCGCGGCCGGGATCGTGAGCACGTACTTCCAGTTGGCCTCCCAGAAGACGTGCATGAAGAACAGCACGACGAGCATCGCCTTCGTGCAGGAGACGGCCATCATGAACGCCCAGCCCACCTGGGGCTGATCCCGCCACGGCCAGGCCGGCGAGTAGGTCAAAAACGACATCGTCGTCAGGCCGCAGAGGGCGAGGAAGACGAGCAGATACTTGCCGATGCCGCCGTGGCCGTGCTCCTCGTCGTGGGCGTGGGCCGAGTGCTCGAGCGCCTCGTCGGCGGTCTCGCCGGGCCGCGTGACGGGGCCGTGGGGGTCGTGTGCGGGGTGGCTCATGATCGGGATGGCCTCGCGGCTAAAAGAGGTAGAGGAGCGGGAAGAGGAAGATCCACACGAGATCGACGAAGTGCCAGTAGAGGCCGGCGTTCTCGATCATGCCGGATCGCTTCGCGTCGAGCCGGTAGGTGAGCAGGATCGCGAACACGATCAGGCCCACGAGCACGTGGATGGCGTGGAATCCGGTCATCAGGAAGTAGGTGCTGGCCCACATGTTGCCGCCGGGGATCACGATCGGCAGCCGCAGCCAGGGGAATACGTCGTTGAGGCCGCCACCGTGCCCGCCGTGATCGCCTCCATGATCACCACCGTGGGCCGCCCCCTCGGCGGGCAACGGCATGATCTGGTCGGCCACCACGGCGAGATCGAAGGCCTGCTGGTCGGGGTTGGCCACCATTTTCCGCACCTGCTGAAGCCGGGTGCGGGCCGCCACCTGCTCGGCGGAGAGCGAATCGGCCGGTGCCTCGTCGAGTTCCTTGAGGCGGTCGATGATGGCCGGCTCGCCGAGCCGTGCCCGCACGGCCGAGCCGTAGTAAAGGTCGGGCCGCTCGTAGATCAGGCCACGCGGGGCCCACGGGTAGATGCCGTGGGAGAACTTGGCCTGGTATTCGTACCCCTTGATGCCGAGGAAAAGGCAGCCGAGCAGCAGCGTGAGCAGCATCCAGGCCTTCGCGAGCCCCACCTTGTTGACCCGTGCGGCCTCGAGGGCGAGCACGATCGTGACGCTGGAGCAGATGAGCACGAACGTGTTGAACGCGCCGATCGGCTCGCTCAAGTGCACGTGGTGCGGCTTCGGCCAGACGGCGGCGCCGAAGCGGAGCACGACGTAGCTGCCGAGCAGCGCGGCGAAGAACATGATCTCCGTCGAGAGGAACAGCCACATGATCAGCTTGCCCTTCGAGAGGGGCAGGCCGGGCTGGTACTGGAGCGTGACGTGGCCGTGATGGCCGTGGCCGTCATCGTGGCCGTCGTCGTGGCCGTGACCGTGCGGGATGGAGATGGCTGAAGCGTTCATCGACGGAGTGCCTGCGGGAAGGAAAGTGTCTGGCGGTGTGCGGAGAGGGTCATGCGGGCCGGCCGAACGCCACCGCGGCGGTCAGCAGCCCGAGCAGTGTCGCGAGCGACGTGAGCAGGAGCGTGCGGGCGGTCGCATCGTCGCGGCGAAGGGCGAATCTGAACGTGGCCACAGCATACGCGACGGCGGCCACGGCTGCCGCCAGAAAGAGCTTGACGCTTCCCGAAGGCACGGCAAGCACGAGGCTGACGGGCACCATGGCGAGGGCCGCCGAAAGGGCCTGCCCGGCGGCCCGCAGGCCGGTGGGATCGACGACGGTGAGCATCTGCAGGCCGGCCGCGGCGTACTGGCTGCGGTAGAGCCAGGCGATGGCCATGAAGTGGGGAAACTGCCACAGGTAGAGCACGGCGGCGAGGGCGGCGGCGGCCAGGGCGCCGCGGGCATCGCCGTCGGCGAGCCGGGCCGGGCCGTCGGCGGCCAGCCAGCCGATGGCCACAGGCAGGGCACCGGCAATGGCCCCCACGGCCGTGTTCAGCGGCGACGTCCGTTTCATGGGCGTGTAGACGAGCACGTAGAGCAGCCAGGTCGCGACCGCGGCGGCGGCGGCCAGCCAGCCACCTGCCACCGTGACGACCACGGCCCCGATGACCAGCATGCCTGCGGACCACCACGCTGCAGCCGCGACGGACATTTCGCCGGCCGCGAGCGGCCGCTTGGACGTGCGGGGCATGAGCCGGTCGGTGCGGCGCTCCAGAATCTGGTTCACGACGCTCGAACTCGCGGCGACGAGCGCGGTGCCGACGAGCACGGCCACGAGCCGCCACGGCTCGACGGGGCGACCGCCGGTGAGCCACGCGGCCGTCGCCACGGTCGCGAGCACCATCACGGCGATCCGCGGCCGCACGAGCTGCGAGATCGTCGCCACCGGCGACCGTGCGCGGGAGGCCACCGGAGCGGGGCCGGTGGCCGTCACCATCTCGGCGGGGGAGAGCATCTCGACGGTGGCCACGGAGGCGACGGGCGTCATGCGAAGGCCCTCTCGCCGGCGGGGACATCGGCCGCGCGGCCACGATCGAAAGCACCGGACAGAATCGCGAGCACGACCGCGCCGCCGAGGATCAGCATGCCGAGCACGACGTGGCCGGTCGTCACCATGGCCGCCCAGGCACTGCGGGCGACCCGGGCATCGGCCGATTGCCACGCCTCGGGCAGGAGCCCTGCCGGCAGACCCCAATTCGCGATCCAGGCACCGCCACCGAGCAGGAACTGGCAGGCGACGATGACGACCATCGTGCGGGCCCACCAGCGGCCGGCCGAGGGACCGTCGGACATGCCGGCGAGCGACGCGGCCGCCAGCGCCGCGACGGCGCACGCCCCGAAGATGTGCAGGGCGACGAGCCAGCCGAACGTGGTGGGATCGATCGTGGCGTCGGCATGCCGCAGCTGGGCGCCGGCCACGAGTTGCACGTAGGCGGCCACGAGCAACGCGGCTGGCGCCCGTCCACCGCCCGCCGGCGGCGACACATGGCCCCGCCGCGTGAGCGTGGCCACCGCGACGGCGACGGCGAAGAACAGCGGGCCGGTGCAGGCATGCACCTTGGCCACCGTCTTGTCGTCGAGCAGCACCCGCGCCCCGCCGAGCAGCCCCTGCACGACGACGAGCAGCACGGCTGCCACCGCGAGCGCCTTCACGGCGGCCGTGGTCGTCGATCGCCAGACGACCGCCGCGAGCACGAGCGTGATCATCCCGACGAGGGCCCCGAGCAGCCGGTGGCCGTGCTCGAGAAACAGATCCCACGGCCCGTGAAACCACTCGGCGAACGGGAACAGAAACATGTTGTGGCCATACGTCGCCGGCCAATCGGGCACGGCCATCGCCGCCTCGTAGGTCGTGACGAGCGCACCGAAAGACAACAGCACCGCCGTCACCCCCACGAGCAGGCAGCTCACGAGATGCGGCCAGTTCCAGGTTGTCGGGGATGACATCATTACAAATCGAACGTGTTCGGCTTTCCTACCCTTCGACTCCCAAACCGCCCCTCGCCCTGCCGGTAGGCGAAGGGATCGGCACGAGGATCCCGAGCCTTAGGCCGCCGCGGCCTTCAGCGAGGGAACTCGTGCCGTCCCGCAGCCGGCTTGGGCTCGAAGACGTCTCCGCGCGCTCAGTGCGCCGCCAAAGCCGCCGCCGCAGCCGCCGCGTTTGGCGGATCCGTCTGCATCAGGTGATCCTTCTCGCAGCCCGGCACCGAGTATTCGTAGGGTCCGCGGTGCACGACCGGCTGGAAGTCGAAGTTGCCGTGGCCCGGCGGGCTCGGGGCCGTCCACTCGAGCGTGTTGGCGTTCCACGGATTCCGGCCGGCAACCGGCCCGTAGAACATGCTCCAGAAGAAGTTCGCCGCGAAGATGATCTGCGAGGCCACCATGCCGATGGCGCACCAGGTCATGAACGCGTTGAGCGGCTGGAGGTGATGGAACGTCTCGTAGTGGTAGGCGTCGGCGAGCCGGCGGGGGAAGCCGACGGCACCGAGGATGTGCATCGTGAAGAACGTGCCGTTCATGAACAGGAACGTGAGGAAGAAGTGCACCTTCCCCCAGAACTCGTTCATCGTCCGGCCGAACATCTTCGGGAACCAGAAGTAGATCGCCGCCCAGACACCCATCGCCGTGCCGCAGAAGAGCACGTAATGGAAGTGGGCCACGATGAAGTAGGTGTCGTGGATGAAGATGTCGACGGGCGTCGCGGCCATGAAGATGCCGGAGAGTCCGCCGATGATGAACATCGACACGAAGGCGAGGGCGAAGAGCATGCTGGTCGTGAACTGGATTCGGCCGCCCCAGACCGTGCCCAGCCAATTGAAGGTCTTCACCGCGCTCGGCAGGGCGATCATCATGGTCGAAACCATGAAGGTGATGCCGAGGGCGGGGTTCATGCCCGACATGAACATGTGGTGGCCCCAGACGATGAAGCCGAGGCCGGCGATGCCCGCCACCGAATAGACCATGGGGCGATAGCCGAAGAGCGGCTTCCGGGCGAACGTGGTGAGGATGTCGCTCACCATGCCCATCGCCGGCAGGATCATGATGTAGACGGCGGGGTGGCTGTAGAACCAGAAGAGGTGCTGCCAGAGCAGCGGTTGGCCGCCGCCGGCGCCGGGCACCGCGTTGTTGACGATCAGGCCCTCGGGCGAGAAGAAGCCGGTGCCGAGCATGCGGTCGGAGAGCTGCATGAAGCCCGCGGCCGTGAGCACGGGGAGGGCGAAGGCCTGGAGCACGGCGGTGATGAACATGGCCCAGATCGTCATCGGGAGCCGGAACATCGTCATGCCCGGGGCCCGCATGAGGATGATCGTCGTCATGTAGTTGACGCTGCCGAGCATCGAGGAAACGCCCACCATCGTCAGGCCGAGCAGCCACAGCGTCTGGCCCCAGCCGCTCGATGGCGACGAGGCCACGTTGGTCGAGAGCGGCGGATAGCTTGTCCAGCCGCCGGACGCCGCTCCACCCTCGACGAAGAAGCTAGCCCCGAAGGCGATGAACGCCGGCCACATGAACCAGTAGGAGAGCATGTTGAGCGTCGGGAATGCCATGTCGTCGGCCCCGATCATCAGCGGAATCAGGTAGTTGCCGAAGGCGCCCGCGAGCACGGGGATGATCACGAGGAAGATCATCACGGTGGCGTGCATCGTGAACAGCATCGTGTAGAACTCGGGCGCCATCTGGCCCCCTTCCTGGGCGAAGAGCTTGCCCAGCACCGGCACGTCGGACCACGGCCAGGCGATCTGCCAGCGGACGGCGAGCGCCAACAGGCCGCCGATCAAAAACCAGACCAGCGTCGAGAACAGGAACTGCAGGCCGATGACCTTGTGATCCTTCGAGAACACGTAGGTCGAGAGGAAGTGGGAGAGCCCGCCCTGCGGGGCGTGGCCGTGGGCCGGCACGGTGACGTG
>CAZXIG010000204.1:0-5429 GCA_964640405.1 uncultured Candidatus Kuenenia sp. | reverse complement strand
CATGACCGCAGGACCGAAATCATGAAGTGGCACGTTCTCGACGCCGTTTTCAAGCGGAACTTCGTCGCCTATTTCTCGAATCCCACCGGCTACGTCTTCATCTGCGTGTTCGTGCTGCTGGGATCGCTGGCCGCCTTCTGGCCGCCGGAATTCTTCAACGCCAATCTCGCCAACCTCGACCAGCTCAACCGCTATCTGCCATTCATCCTGCTCGTGTTCGTGCCCGCGATCACGATGAGCGTGTGGGCCGACGAGCGGCGGCAGGGCACCGACGAGCTGCTGCTCACGATTCCCGCCAGCGACTGGGAGGTGGTGTTCGGCAAGTACCTCGCCGCGGTGGGCATCTTCACCGTGGCGCTGCTCTTCTCCTGCGTCTGCAACCTGATCATCCTGCTCCGTTGGGGCACGCCCGACGCGGGCCTGTTCCTCACCAATTACCTCGGCTACTGGTTCACGGGCCTCGCGATGCTCGCGATCGGCATGGTGGCCAGCTTCCTCACGAGCAACCTCACGGTCGGGTTCATCCTCGGCGTGCTCTTCAACGCCCCGCTGGCCCTGGCCGACAAGGCCGGCGCCGTGATGGGGCCCAAGGCGGCCGACGCGGTGCGGAGCTGGAGCATCGGCGAGCAGTTCTCCGACTTCGGCCGTGGCGTCGTGAGTCTCTCGTCGATCGCCTACTTCCTCGGCATCGTGGCCGTCTGCCTGTATCTCGCGATGGTGCTCATCGGCCGGCGGCACTGGACGGGCTCGCGGGAGGGGGGACGCATGGGGCTCCACTTCCTCGGCCGGACGCTCGGCCTGGCCGCGGCGGCCGCCGGCCTGACGCTCCTCTGCCGCGCCGTCGACGTGCGGGCCGACTTCTCCGCGGAGCGGATCAGCTCGCTCTCCCCCGACACCCGGCGGCTGATCGCCGGCCTCGACGCGAAGCGGCCGATCGAGATCAAGGCCTACGTGAGCCCGACGGTGCCCGAGGACTACGCCCAGACGCGGCTCAACCTGCTCAACACGCTGCGGCAGTTGCAGCGGCTCGGTCGCGGCAAGGTGAACGTGGAGGTGATCCCCACCGAGCCGAAGACCGAGGCGGCCGCGCTCGCCCGGCAGCAGTTCGGGATCGAACCGGTGAACGTGCTCTCCCGGGTACGGGGCGCCTATCGCGACGAGGAGATCTTCCTGGGCTGTGCGTTCACCAGCGGCCTCGAGAAGGTGGTCGTGCCGTTCTTCGACAAGGGCACGCCGGTGGAATACGAGCTCATCCGCTCGGTCTGCACGGCGGCCCAGCAGAAGCGGAAGCGGCTCGGCGTGCTCACCACCGACGCCGAACTCTTCGGCGGCTTCGACATGATGAGCGGCCAATCGCGGCCGCGGCAGCCGATCGTCGAGGAGCTCGAGAAGCAGTACGACGTGGTTCAGGTCGATGCGTCGGCGCCGATCACGGAAACGTACGACGTGCTGCTCGCCGTGCAGCCGTCGGCGCTCGGGCCGGAGCAGATGACGAATTTCGTGGCGGCCGTGAAGGCCGGCCAGCCCGTGGCGATCTTCGAGGACCCGCTGCCGGTGCTGATGACCGACGCGCCGGGCACGTCGCAGCCGCGGCGGAGTCCGATGGGGCCGATGGCCATGTTCGGCGGCGGCGGTGCCCAGCCGAAGGGCGACATCAACCAGCTCTGGGAGGCGCTCGGCGTGCGGCTCTCGGCCGGGGCCGCCCGGCCGGCCATGGGGCAGATGGGGGGCGGCGGGCCGTTCGTCGTCTATCAGGACTACAACCCGCACCTGAAGCTCGAACTGCCCAGCGAGTTCGTGTTCATCGACGCCAACCTCGAGGGGAGCGGCGGCGAGGGCGGAGTGCCGGGCTTCAACCAGCAGCAGTCGATCACCTCGGGCCTCCAGGAGGTGCTCTTCCCGTTCCCGGGCGCGATCACCCGCGACGAGTCGGCCGACGTGACGTTCACGCCGCTGGTGCGCACCGTCGCCAATCGCACGGGAACGATCGAGGTCGATCAGGTGATGGGGAATCGCGGCGACATGCGGCAGCTGCGGATCTTCGAGCGGCGGGCCGACCAGTCGATGGTGCTGGCCGCGGCGATCGAGCGGGCCGCGAAGGACGCGGCGGCGAAGCCGGTCCGGGCCGTCGTGGTGGCCGACATCGACCTGCTCGACGGGCGGATCTTCGGCCTGCGGAGCCGGCCTGACGAGGTGTTCGGCCTCGACTTCGACAACGTGGAATTCGCCCTCAACATCCTCGACGACCTGGCTGGCGACGACCGGTTCACCGACATCCGCAAGCGGAAGCCGAAGCACCGCACGCTCGAGCGGATCGAGGACGCCGTGGCCGCGGCCCGCGAGGACGCCGACCGTCAGCGGGCGGCGTTCATCGCCGAGTTCGACCAGGCCGAGCGGGAGGCCAACGACGGCATGCAGAAGGAGGTGGGCGAGTTCGAGAAGAAGATTCGCGACATGGAGGCCCAGGGCGACGCCAATCCCCAGGCGGCCATGCAGGCGATCCAGCAGCTCGCCAGCCGGCAGCGGCTCGCCCAGCGGCGGCTCGACACCAAGATCGAACAGCTGAAGCGGAAGCGGGACGCCGAGGTCGACGCGGTGGAGCGGAAGCTCGAGGCCCAGATCCGCCGCGAGCAGGACCGGCAGAAGTGGCTGGCCGTGCTCCTGCCGCCGATCCTGCCGCTCGTGCTGGCATTCTTCGTGTTTTTCAAGCGCCGCGCGCAGGAGCGCGAGGGCGTGGCGACATCGAGACTCAGGTGAGCGGGAGATAGCAGATGACGGGCACACACGACACGACGGGCGAATCCTCGGGCGGACTGTCGCCGGCTGCGCGGCGAACGGCGACGTTCCTGGCGGTGGGCGCGGCCTTGCTGGTCGGAGGCTGGCTCGCGCAGCCGCGATTCAAGCCGTCGCGAGTGGAGCCGGAGTCGCAACGGGTGCTGTTTCCCGAGCTCTCCGACGCGGCGAAGGCGGCGAGCCTCGAGATCCTCACCTACGACGACGAGCTGGCGACGCTCAAGCCGTTCAAAGTGGTGCAGTCGGGAGGGGTGTGGGTGCTGCCGTCGCACGACAACTATCCCGCCGACGCCAAGGAGCAGCTGGCCGCCGCTGCGACCGAACTCGTCGATCGCCCCGTGCTCGACGTGGTGAGCACGTCGCCGGGCGACCACGAGACCTACGGCGTGATCGAGCCCGATCCCGAGAAGATCAAGGTGGGCATGACGGGCGTGGGGCAGATGGTGGAGATCCGCGATGCCTCGGGCAACCGGCTGGCCCGGCTGATCATCGGCAAGGAAGACAAGCGGCCCGCCGGCGGGCAGGGGGGGGAGCGCACGCTCCGCTTCGTCCGCAAGGCGGGGCAGGATCCGGTGTATCGCGTGGAGCTCGACACGTCGAAGTTCACGTCGAAGTTCGACGACTGGATCGAGAAGGACCTGCTCAAGCTCTCGCCGTGGGACGTGCGGAATCTCTCGATCGACGACTCGACGGCCACGTTCGGGATCGACGAGGCGAGCGGCCGGATCATGGTGTCGCAGGACCGCAGGAGCCGGATCGACCTCGCCTACGACGACAAGGATGCGAAGTGGTCGCTGGTGAAGCTCGAGGGCTTCGGCAAGGACAAGAAGCCGGTCGAGCAAAAGCTCGCCGCCGACGAAGAACTCGCCTCGACGAAGCTCAATGACCTGCGCAACGCCCTCGGCGATCTCAAGATCATCGACGTGGCCCGCAAGCCCTCGGGGCTGAGCGCCGATCTGAAGGCCGAGGAGAAGTTCACGGGCGACCGCGAGGCCGTGGCGTCGCTGGCCGAGCGCGGCTTCTTCCCGTTCCAGACGGGCGAGATCCTCTCGAGCAACGGCGAGACGGTCGTGGGAATGAAGGACGGCGTCGAATACCTGCTGCGGTTCGGCAACGGCACGAGCGTGGCCGGAGAAGCGCAGGGTGGATCGGTGAAGGACGCCTCGGCGCCCGACGACACGACCGGCCGCTATCTTTTCGTGATGGCGCGGTTCAACGAGTCGCTCCTCGAGAAGCCGAAACTCGACCCGCTGCCGGAGGTGCCGGAGGGGGCCGAGAAGAAGGACGCGGACAAGCAGGATGACGACAAAAAAGAGGCCGCCGAGGGGCAGCAGGAAGCCGACGAGGCCGAGGCCAAGGCCCAGGCGGCGCTCGAGGAGCGGCGGCGGGTGGAGCGGGAGAACCGCCGCAAGGAAGAGGAGTATGACGGCAAGGTGAAGGCGGCCCAGAAGCGGGTGCGGGAGCTCAACAGCCGCTTCGCCGACTGGTACTACGTGGTTTCCGACGCCGAATATGCGAAGATCCACCTCGACCGGACGGGCGTGATTCAGAAGAAGGCCGCCGACGCCGCGGCCAAGGACGAGCCCAAGTAAGGCCGGCAACCACCGCATGTCCGACATCCTCACCTCGCCGCGGCCGTCTCGGTTCGGCCGCGCCGTAGGGTTCCGGCTGGCGGGCATCGGCAGCCACGTGCCGCCGCAGGTGGTCACCAACGCCGATCTCGCCCGGCTCGGCTGCGACCCGGAGTGGATCGTCGCGCGGTCGGGCATCCACGAGCGGCGTCACGCGGCGCCCGAGTTCGCCACGAGCGACCTCGCCGCCGCCGCCGGGCGGGCGGCGCTCGAGCACGGCGGCGTGCAGCCTGCCGACGTCGATCTGCTCGTGCTCGGCACGTTCACGCCCGACATGTGCATCCCCTCGGCCGCCTGCATCGTGCAGGAGAAGCTCGGGCTCGATGCCCCGGCGATGGACGTGACGGCCGCCTGCGCGGGCTTCGCCTACGCCCTCGTCACTGCCTCGCAATTTCTGACGGCCGGCACGAGCCGGCTCGCGCTCGTGATCGGCGCCGACACGAATTCGCGGGTGGTCGATCCCGAGGACATCAAGACCTGGCCGCTCTTCGGCGACGGTGCCGGGGCGGTGCTCCTCGAGCCCGTCGAGCCGCAGCCGGCCGGCCGCGAGCAGGGGCTGCTCGCCTTCTCGCTCGGCTCCGACGGCCGTGGGGCCGGCCTGCTCGCCTGCCCGATGAGCGGCTCGCGGCAGCCCCCCAACGCGGAAGGCTTCGCCCGGCGCGAGCAGTTCATGCAAATGGACGGCCGGGCCGTCTTCAAGTGGGCGATCCGGCTGGCGGAAGAGAACATCCGCGCGATCGTCGAGCGTTCAGGCGTGCTCCTCGAACACGTCGACCTGTTCGTGCTCCACCAGGCCAACGCCCGGATCGTCGATGGCGTTCGGGAGTCGCTCGGCCTCCCGCCGCAGAAGGTGTTCATGAACCTCGACCGCTTCGGCAACACGTCCAGCGGCTCGATCCCGCTGGCCCTCGACGAGGCCTGGCGGACGGGCCGCGTGGGGCCGGGGAGCACGGTCGTCGTCTGCGGCTTCGGGGGCGGCCTCGCGTGGGGCAGCGCCGTCTGGAG
>CAZXIG010000203.1:0-5429 GCA_964640405.1 uncultured Candidatus Kuenenia sp. | reverse complement strand
GCGGCATCCGCGACCTGCTCCAGCGGATGAAGCCCGACCACTTCCTCGACATCGTGGCCGTCAACGCCCTCTACCGCCCGGGGCCGCTGGAAGGCGGCATGGTGGACGAGTACGTCAACGTGAAGCACGGCCGCAAGCGGGCGGAGTTTCTCCATCCCGTGATGCGAGACGTGCTCGGCGAGACCCACGGGGTGATGGTCTACCAAGAGCAGGTGATGCGAATCCTGGAGCGGCTCGGTGGCATCGAGCTCTCCAGTGCCTACACCTGCATCAAGGCGATCAGCAAGAAGAAGCTGGAGATCATCGCCGCCTTCCGCGAGCAGTTCGTGAAGGGGGCGCAGGCCCAGGGGCTCTCGAAGCAGCAGGCCGAGGAGGTCTTCGCGCTGATCGAGAAGTTCGCCGGCTACGGCTTCAACAAGAGCCACTCGACCGCCTACGCCCTGCTCGCCTGGCAGACGGCCTATCTCAAGACGCACTACGCCAAGGAATTCATGGCGGCCCTGCTTTCGGGCGACATCACCGGCCGCAACTTCAAGAAGAAGGACGCCCTCGTCGAGCACATCGAGGACTGCCGCCGGATGAACATCGAGGTGGCGCCCCCCGACGTGAACGCGTCGATGGCCGATTTCTCGGTGAGCGGCGGCACGATCCTCTTCGGCCTGGCCGCCATCAAGGGCTGCGGCGTGCAGGCGTCCGAGGCGATCGCCGCCGAGCGGGCGAAGGCCGGGCCGTATCGCGACCTCCACGACTTCTGCGGGCGGCTCGATCCCTCGGTGGTCAACAAGACCGCGATCGAGAACCTCGCCAAGGCCGGGGCCCTCGACTCGCTCGGCAGCCACCGCGGGGCGTTGCTCGCCGGCGTGGAGCGGGCGATGGCGTCGGGGGCGGCGCAGCTCGCCGACAAGAAGAGCGGCCAGAAGAACCTGTTCGCCGCCTTCGACGAGCCGGCGCCGGCGGCGGCCGCGAAGCCCGCCACGGCCACCGTGGCCGACGTGCCGCCGCTCTCCGACCTCGAGATGCGGTCGTTCGAGAAGGAGGTGCTCGGCTACTACGTGCACAGCCATCCGCTCGCCGAGCACAAGGACCTGCTCGACACCGTCTGCACGCACGGCACGGGAGGCCTCGGGGCCGTGAAGGCCAAGGGGGATGTGCTGATCGGCGGCCTCGTGGCGGCCCTCAAGCTCTCCAACACGAAGCAGCCGCGTCCCGGATCGACGCACACCCGCTACGCGATGTTCGACCTCGAAGACATGGACGGCCTCGTCCGCACGATCTGCTGGCCCGAGGACTACGCCCGGCTCGGCGAGCACATCGTGGCCGATGCCGTGATCCTCGTGGCCGGATCGATCGATCGTCGGGCCGGCAGCGAGGAGACGAATCTCGTGGTCAACGAGATCGTGCCGGTGGCCGACGTCTGGCGGCTGCCGGCGCGGAGCGTGACGGTGAAGGTGAGCGAGGCCGAGCACGGCCCGGATCTGCTCGACCGCCTGGCCGAGGTGGTGCGGCGGCATCCCGGCAAGGTGCCGCTGCGGCTCGTGCTCGACCTGGCCGACGGCACCCGCGTGCTCATGGAGGCCGACCGTCACACGGTGGCCTGGAACCCCGAGCTGCACCGCGAGATCGTGGGCCTGCTGGGGCCGGGGTGCGTGCGGGCCGCCCTGTCGGCCGGCGGGGGCCGGAAAAACGGCGACGACTCAGGCCGGGGCCGCCGCGAGTTTGCCGGACGTGCCGGGGCCGGGGCGCGGTAGTCTTTGTAACCGTCACAATCGGACGGGTCGGAGACCGGAGGGCGACGGATTCTGCGGGCGGTTTTCGCTTCCCCGCAAGCATCCACCGCGCGGCCGCCGATGCCAGAGGAGAATGCGCATTCTTCCCGGAAACCTGCCATGGCCAAGGCCCAGCCGCTGATGTCGCGATTCTGTCACCGCACCTCCGTGATCGGCCGCCTCGCTGCATGTCTGGCCATCGTGGCGTGCTTCCTCGTGGCGCGACCGCTCCATGCCCAAGTCGGCGGCGGAGGCATGGGTGGCATGGGCGGCGGCATGGGCGGCATGGGCGGTGGGATGGGTGGCGGCATGGGAGGCATGGGCGGCGGCATGGGTGGCATGGGTGGCATGGGCATGCCCGGCATGGGCCGCATGGGCTTCGGCTTCTCGCCGCCGTCGGGCGTGCTCATCGATGCCAACGGCGTGCTGCGTATGCAGAGTGTCGCCGACGGCGGGCTGTCCGTGGAGCACCGCAAGGCGGCTGTCGCGGCGTTCGAGGGAGACCTGCAGAAGAGCTCCAAGCTCCGCAAAGTCGCCCTCTCGCGGCTCGAGGCCGAGGTGCGAAAGGCGATCGAGGGCGGCCGAGGCGTGCCCGACGCGATGGAAAAGCTCGCCGGTCTCACGCGAGTGCAGTATGTGTTCGTGTATCCGGCCGAGGACGGGCGACCGGGCGAGATCGTGATCGCCGGCCCCGCCGAGCCGTGGATCACCGATGCGACCGGCCGCGTGCGCGGCGTCGAGACCGGCTGGCCGACCGTGCTGCTCGAGGATCTCGCCGCCGCGATCCGGGCCTTCGCCCCGGGGCAGCCGCAGGATCGGCAGATCGGCTGCTCGATCGACCCCAAGCCGGAGGGCCTCGCCGCGATGCAGGCCTATCTCAAGAAGACCGGCCGCGTGAATCCCAAGGGGGGCACTGACGCGATCGTCAGCGGCATGAAAGAGGCGCTCGGCACGCAGACGGTGAGCGTGTTCGGCGTGTCGCCCGCCACCCACTTCGCGCAGGTGCTCGTGGAGGCCGACTACCGGATGAAGCTGATCGGCATCGGCCTCGAGCCGGCGCCCGTGAAGATGAAGACCTGGGTGGATCTCACGACCGGCGGCGCCGGCCAAAACGCCCTGCAGCGGTGGTACTTCATGCCCGACTACCAGTGCGTGAAGATCGCCGAGGACGACCTCGCGATCCAGCTCGTGGGGCAGGGCGTGAAGCTCTGCGGCGCCGACGAGGTGGTGATGCCCGACGGCCGACGGCTCGACGCCAATCGCGCCGACGGGGCCAGCCGCACGTTCACCCAGACCTTCACCAAGAAGTACCCCGAGATCGCGGCCCGCAACCCCGTCTACGCCCAGCTGCGGACGCTGATCGACCTCGCCGTCGTAGCGGCCTACATGCAGGAGCATGACGCCTACGGGAAGGCGAACTGGGGCGCCGAGACGCTCCGCGACGAGCGGGCCTACCGGATCGAGCGGCTGGAGACGCCCCGCGAGGTGGAGACGGCGATCAACGCCGTGTGGCGTGGCAGCAAGCTGATCACGCCGATCGGCGGCGGCGTGACGATGCACCCGCGGATGGCCCTCGACGCGCCGAACCTCCTCCTCGACGACAAGGGGGAAGTGGCCGCCACCCGTGCTGCCGCGAAGGACCTCCCCGCCGGCCGTTGGTGGTGGGACTAGCTGCACGCGGAGCATCGGCATCCTGCCGATCTCCGCTTGGCCGGCCTCCGCCGGCTCTCGAGGGCGTGGCATCCATGCCACGCAGTCTCAGGCAGGGCTGGGCCGATGGCCCTTGCGGCCGCAGGCGGCCTTTTGTGAAAGCCCCCAGGCGCAAGCCGGGGGATAATGCGGCATCCATCCCGAAGCGACCCACATCATCCCCCTGCTTGCGCATGGGGGCTTTTATTGGATGGCGTCTTTGACTCGGCTTCGGGCGGCGTCGCGTGCCCGTTACGCCTTCACCCGCTCGAGATACTCGCCCGTCCGCGTATCGACCTTGATCATGTCGCCCTGGTCGATGAACGCCGGCACGATCACGTCGGCCCCCGTTTCCAGCTTCACCGGCTTCGTCAGGTTGGTCGCCGTGTTGCCCCGCATGGCCGGTTCGGCGTATTCGACCTTGAGCACCATGTGGTTCGGCGGCTCCATCGAGATGGGGTTGCCGTTGTAGAGCAGCATCGAGCAGACGGTGCCCTCCTTGATCCACTTCCAGGCGTCGTCCACCTGCTCCTTCGAGAGCTCGTACTGCTCGTAGTTCGCGTTGTCCATGAACACGAACGCCTCGCCCTGCTTGTAGAGATACTGGGCCTCGATCGTGGCGATGTCGGCGGCGTCGAGTGAGTCGCCGCTCTTGTACGTCCGATCGAGCACCGTGTTGCGGAGCAGGTTGCGAAGCTTGCACTTGTAGAGCGCCTGCCCCTTGCCGGGCTTCACGAAGTTGCACTCGATCATGATGTAGGGGTCGCCGTCGATCTGGACCTTGAGACCCTTCTTGAACTCGCTCGTGTTGTAGGCAGGCACGGGTGGCACCCCAGGGATGTGGTTTTTCTTTCGCCGCCCGCCGCCGTATCCTTGGGCGAATCGCGGGCGAAGGCCGACAAGCGTGGCCCAGCCCCCGCGACCTGTCAACCGCCTCCGATGCACGCCACGCCCGAAGCCGTGTCGCCTCCCTCGCCCACGGCCCAAACACGTGGTGGCGCCGGAAGCGCCGACGCGCCCCGCTGGCAGCGCGAACTCGCCCGCGCCATCCGCGATCCGGCCGAACTCTGCCACGCCCTCGGCCTCGATCCGGGGCTGGCCGCCGCCGCCCCGCCCGGTTTCCCGCTCCTCGCACCGCGGCCGTTCGTGGCCCGGATGGAATACGGCAACCCCCGCGACCCGCTCCTGCTGCAGGTGCTGCCCGTCGCGGCCGAGGGGGCCGACCAGCCGGGCTTCACGTCCGATCCCCTCCATGAAGCCACGGCCCTCGCCGCGCCGGGGCTCGTGCAGAAATACGCTGGGCGGGCGCTCGTGCTCGTGTCGGGGGCCTGCGCGGTCCACTGCCGCTACTGCTTCCGCCGCGAGTTTCCCTATGCCGAGAACGGCGCCACGCTGGCCGGCACGGCCGCCGCGGTCGAGGCGATCGCCGCGGATGCATCGCTCTCCGAGGTGATTCTCTCCGGCGGTGATCCGCTCATGGCCGACGATGCACGGCTCGCCGAGCTCGTGCGGCGGCTGGAGGGCCTCCCGCACGTGCAGCGGCTCCGCATCCACACGCGGCTGCCGATCGTGCTGCCCGAGCGGGTGACCGACGGGCTCGTGGCGCTGCTCGCAGCCACGCGGCTGGCCTGCGTCGTGGTCGTGCACGCCAACCACCCGGCCGAGCTCGATGACGGGGTGGCCGCGGCGTTGCGGCGGCTGGCGTCCGCGCCGGCGATGCTGCTCAATCAGGCCGTGCTGCTCGCCGGCGTGAACGACTCGTTCGCCGCGCTCCGCGGCCTCTCGGAGCGGCTCGTCGAGATCGGCGTGCTGCCCTACTACCTCCACCTGCTCGACCGCGTCCGCGGGGCCGGCCACTTCGAGGTGACCGAGGCCAGGGCGATCGAGCTCCATCGCCGGCTCCGGGATTCCCTGCCCGGCTACGCCGTGCCCCGGCTCGCCCGCGAAGTTCCCGGCGAGCCGGCCAAGGTGTGG
>CAZXIG010000202.1:0-5442 GCA_964640405.1 uncultured Candidatus Kuenenia sp. | reverse complement strand
GGGCTTTTATGTGCCGGGCTTTTACGGCAACGGGTTTTCGACGCCGGGGGTTGTGCAATGAACGCCTGGCGGGTGCCGTTCGTGCGGCCCGATGTGCCGGCCTATGCCGAGGTGGGCGAGGCGATCGAGCGGGCCGTCACGAGCGGGATGCTCACGAAGGGGCCTGAACTCGCGGCCCTCGAGGCCGAGGCGGCCGCGGTGCTCGGCGTGCGACATGTCGTCGGCGTGTCGAGCTGCACCCTCGGCGTCGCGCTCGTGCTGAAGGCTTTGGCCGCTCCGGCCGCTCCCGAGATCATCCTCCCGAGCTTCAACTTCCTCGCGGCCCCCGGGGCCGTCGTGTGGGCCGGCTTCACGCCGGTGTTCGTCGAGGTCGATCCGCACACGTTCACGATCGATCCGGCCGCGGCGGCCGCCGCCGTCACGAACCGCACGGCCGCGATCATGGCCTGCCACACGTTCGGCTGCCCGTGCGACATGCCCGCGCTCGAGGGCGTCGCCGCGCGGGCGGGAGTGCCGCTGCTCGTCGATGCGGCCCACGGCCTCGGCACGGAGCTGCATGGCCGGCAGGTCGGGGCCGGCGGGCTCGCGCAGATCTTCAGCCTCTCCCCCACGAAGCTCGTGGTCGCCGGCGAGGGGGGCCTCGTGGCCACCGACGATGCCGCGCTCGCCGAGGCCGTCCGCATCGCCCGCGAATACGGCAACGACGGCCACTACGGCTGTGCGGTTCCGGGGCTCAACGGCCGGCTGCCCGAGATCTCGGCGATCCTGGCGCGGGCGTCGCTCGCCCGCCTGCCGGAGGTGGCCGCCCGCCGCCGGGCCGCGGCCGCCGCCTATGCCGCCGAGCTGGCCGACCTGCCCGGAATCTCGGTCCAGCGGATTCCCGCAGGGGCCGTGAGTAGCTGGAAGGATTTCGTGATCACGATCGACGCCGGGCGATGCGGCGAATCGCGGGATCAGGTCCGCCGCCGCCTGGCGGATGCGGGAGTGGACACGCGGGCGTATTATGATCCCGCCTGCCACCAGATGGAGGCGTTTCGGCGGTACGTGAGCCGGGGAGAGTCCCTGCCGATCACCGAGCGACTCGCGGCCACGGCGCTGGCATTGCCGCTGGGGGCGCACGTCACGCCCGAGGTGGCCCGATCGGTGGCCCAGGTGATCCGCGCAGCGGTCCGTGCATGAACCCCGACTCCCAGCCCAACCTGTTCCCCTCGTTCGACTCGATCGAGGCGGTGCTCTGGCCCGCGGCGGCGCTGGCGGTGTTCGTGGCCACGGCGGTGCTCGTCGACCTGATGGTGATCCTGGCCGCGCGGTGGCGGCTGGTCGACCTGCCCAATCGCCGCAGCGCCCACGCCCTGCCCACGGCCCGGGGGGGCGGCCTGGCGATCGTGGTCACGACGGCGCTGGCCTCGCTGCTGGTGGCGGTCCGCTGGCCGCCGGCGGCGTTCTCGATCCTCGTGGGCGTGATGCTGCCCTGCCTCGTGATCGCGGTCGTGGGCATCATCGACGACATGCAGCCGCTGCGGGCGTCGCTGCGGCTGTTCATCCAGATCGGCGTGGCGGCGGCGATCACCGCCGCGCTCGGGCCGCTCTCCACGATCGAGATTCCGGGGCTGCCGACGCTCCAGCTCGGCTGGGTCGGCTGGCCGCTCACGGTGTTCTGGATCGTGGGCATGACCAACGCCTTCAACTTCATGGACGGCTCCGACGGCATGGCGGCGCTCGGCGCCGTCGTCACCGGGGCCGTGATGGCGGCGATCGGCTGGCAGCTGAAGATTCACCTCCCGCTGTTGCTGGCGGCCTTCGCGGCGGCCGCCGCGGCGGGGTTTCTGGTGTTCAACTGGCAGCCGGCCCGCGTGTTCATGGGCGACGTGGGCAGCGCGTTTCTGGGCACGTATCTGGCCGCGGTGCCGCTGGCGTTTCCGGAGCCGCAGCGGTCGCTCGTGTTCATTCCGATGGTGCTGGCGCTGTGGCCCTACATCTTCGACCCGTTCGTGTCGGTGCTGCGGCGGGTCTACCACCGCAAGAACCCATTCGAGCCCCACCGCGAGTTTTTGTTTCATCGCCTGATCCGCAGCGGCATCCCGCACGGCCGCGCGGCGATTCTGTATGCCCTGCTCGCCGTCACCGGCGGCCTCGTCGGCATGCTCATGGTGGCCCAGCTGCTCCCGGCGTCAGCGAGGGCCTGCGGGCCGCTCGTCGTGATCGCGATGGCCGGCGGGCTGGCGTATGCGATCGAGCGGCGGTGCGTGAGAGTGGGGCTGCCATCGGCAGCCGGTTCCCCGCACTAGCCTCGGAGGATCGCCGCCGATGACAGCGTTGTCCTCGAGTGCCTCGCCCGCCGTCGCGCCGCCGCGCGGGCTCTATGCGTCGGTGCTCAAGCGGGGCATCGACGTGGTCGTGGCCGCGGCGCTGCTCGTCGCGCTCGCCCCCGTGATGGCGGCGGTGGCCTTGCTCGTGCGGCTCGTGCTCGGCCGGCCGATCCTGCACCGCGAACTGCGGGCCGGCCGCGACGCCCGACCTTTCGAGATCGTGAAGTTTCGCTCGATGGCCGAGCGGGTCGATGCGGCCGGGCGGCTGCTTCCGGACGAGCAGCGGCTGGGGCGGTTCGGCCGGTGGCTGCGGGCCACGAGCCTCGACGAGCTGCCGCAGCTGGTGAGCGTGGTGCGGGGCGACATGAGCCTGATCGGGCCGCGGCCTCTCCCGGTTCGCTATGTTTCCCGGTATTCCAGCCGGCAGGCCACCCGGCTGCTCGTGCGGCCGGGGCTGACGGGCTGGGCCCAGATTCACGGCCGAAACGCCCTCGACTGGGGGCCGCGGCTGGAATATGACGCCCGTTACGTGGAAATTCTCGGCCGGTGGTATGCCCCGCTGGCCGATTGCTGGATCATGGTGGTGACGCTGCTCCAATTGGTGGTGCAGGCCGTCACCGGCCGCGGCGTGGCGGCGCCCGGCTCGGCCACGATGCAAGAGTTTCAACCGTGAACCCGTCCGCAGCCGTCACCGACGCGATCCGCACCGTGCTCCGCGACACGGGCCGGTCGGTGGCCGCGATCGAGCCCGAGCATCTGCTCGCGGCCGACCTCGGCCTCGACTCGCTCGATCTCGCGCAGTCGATCGTGTTGCTCGAGCGGTCGCTCGGCGTCGATCCGTTCCGCAGCTGGCCCGCCTCCGCGCCGCGGCCGGCGATCCGCACCGTCTCCGATCTCGTTGCCATCTACACCGCAGCCCTTGCCAACCCCTCTTGAGAAAGCCAGCGACATGCACGCCACGCTCGACACGCTTCTCGATCAACTCGCCGCGGCGCCCGCGGCCGAACGGCTGGCCGTCGCGATCACGGAGATCGCCAGGCAGTCGCCCGACCGCATCGCCATCGTGGCCCAGGCCGGCACCGACGCCCGCCGGGTGATCGACTACGCCACGCTCGCCGCGGCGGTCACGAAGCTCGAAGGGGCGTTGGAGGCCGATCGGCCCGTGGGCGTGGTGGCCCGGGCGGTGCGGCCGGAGTCGCTCGCGGTGATCACGGCCGCCTGCGGCCGGCAGCGGGTGCCGCTCGCGTTCCTCTCCCCCGATTCGGAGGCGCTCGCCGGCGAGCTGCACGACTGGGCCGTGATCGACGACGGGCTCGCGCTGCCGACCGCGTCGGGTCGGCGGGGCGATCTCGACTCGGTGCCGCCGCCGGTGATCGTGGCCACGAGCGGCACGAGCGGGCCGCCGAAGCTCGTCGATCATGCCTGGGATTCGGTGCTCGCGGCCGCGCGGCTCTCGGAGCAGTGGCATGGGCTCGGCTGGCTCATGGTCTACGACGCGGCCCGTTGGGCGGGCATCCAGGTGTGGGTGCAGGCGTTGCTTACGGGGGGCCGGCTGGTGGTGCCCGCCTCGCGTGATCCCGACGTGGTGGCGCGGGCGCTGGTCAACGAGGCGGTGCAGGTGATGCCGGCCACGCCCACGCTGCTGCGGCGCTTGCTCACCTCGGCCGATCGCAGCGTGCTCTGCCGCGGCCAGGTCGATCGGATCACGCTCGGGGGCGAGGCGGCCGACGCGCAGCTGTTGAGCGACGCGCGGGCCTTCTATCCGCAGGCCAAGATCACGCAGGTGTATGCGACCACGGAGCTGGGCGAGGTGTTTCGCGTGGCCGACGGCAAGCCGGGCTTCCCGGCCAATTGGCTGGGCAAGGCGTTGCCCGGCGGCGTGCGGCTGGCCACGCGCCGCGACGGTGAGCTGCTCGTGCAGCTCTCGCGCGACACGGCCGAGGTGGGCACGGGCGATCTCGTCGAGCGGCGGGGCGACCGCTACGAGTTCGTGGGCCGGCGCACCGACGTGATCATCGTGGGCGGGGCGAAGGTGTTTCCGAGCCGGGTGGAAGAGGTGGTCCGCGGCGTGCCGGGGATCGCGGAGGCCCGCGTGTATGGGCTGCCGAGCGCGATCACCGGCGAGCTGGTGGCGGCGGAGGTGGTGCTGTCCGACCCGCTGCCGGCGGGCGGCACGCCCGAGAGCGTGCGGGCGGCAACGCTGGCCGCCTGCCGCGAGCAGCTCGAGCCCCAGAGCGTGCCGCGCATCCTCGACATCGTGAAGAAGATCGCCACCACCCCCGCCGGCAAGACGCCGCGTTCAGCCCGTTGAGGGCACGCCCCGCATGCCTATCACGCTCATTTCCGGCGGCTCGCGGGGGCTGGGCTTGGCCCTCGTGGAGCGGTTTCTCTCGCGTGGCGATGGCGTCGCCACGTTTTCTCGGTCGGGTTCGCCGGCGCTCGACGCTTTGGCGGCCGCGCACGGGGATCGGCTACTCGCGGGGCGCGTCGATGCGGCCGATGCCGCCGCGATCCGCGGCTTTGTGGAGCAGGCCGTGGGTCGCTTCGGCCGCATCGACCATTGCATCGCGAATGCGGCGATCGCCCACGAGGGGGTGCTGGCGACGACGAGCGACGCCGCGATCGACGAGATGCTCGCGGTGAATCTCAAGGGCTCGATCGTGTTCGTCCGCGAGTGCGTCCGGCAGATGCTCGTGCAGCCTGCCGCCGCGTCGGCTGCGTCCGCCGCCGCATCCACCGCCACGTCGGTCACGGTCGTCTCGTCGGTGGTGGCGGCGCGGGGCTCGCCGGGCCTGGCGGTCTACGCTGCCACGAAGGCGGGGCTCGAGGGCTTCGCCCGCAACCTCGCCCGCGAGTTGGGGCCGCGGGGTATTCGCGTCAATGCGGTTGCGCCCGGGTTTCTGGAGACCGACCTTTCAGCCTCGCTCTCACCGGAGAACCGGGCCCGGATCGCCCGCCGTACGGCGCTGGGCCGGCTCGGCCAGGCGGCCGACGTCGTGGGGGCGGTGGAGTTTTTGACGAGCGAGTCGGCCGCGTTCATCACCGGTCAGGTGATCGCGATCGACGGCGGCGCGTGATCGCCCGTTCCCACGGCCCCGCCTCCATACAAGCCCCCAGGCGCAAGCCGGGGGAT
>CAZXIG010000201.1:2397-5451 GCA_964640405.1 uncultured Candidatus Kuenenia sp. | reverse complement strand
TGAAGCTCACCTTCTTCCACGGCCGCGGCGGCTCGCTCGGCCGCGGCGGCGGGCCCGCCGCCCGGGGCATCCTCTCGCTCCCGTCCGAGACGCTCGACGGCTCGCTGCGGCTCACCGAGCAGGGGGAGGTGCTGGCCGAGCGATACGACGACGCCGAGATCGCCCGACGACATCTCGAGCAGGTGGCTTGGGCCACGCTCGTGGCCTCGAGCGTGCGACGGGCGGAGCCGGCCGCCGAATGGGAGGCCGTCGCGGCACGCATGTCGGAGCGGTCATGGGCCGTGTACCGCGAGCTCGTCGATCAGCCCGGCTTCATCGGCTACTTCGCCCAGACGACGCCGATCGACGACATCGAGAACCTCCCGATCGCCTCGCGTCCGGCGCGGCGCCGCGGCGAGCGGACGCTCGACGACCTGCGGGCCATTCCCTGGGTGTTCGCCTGGACGCAGAGCCGCTGCATGATCCCGGCCTGGTATGGCCTGGGCACGGCGCTGACGGAGGTGAAGTACGACGACCGCCGGGCCTGGCAGCACGTCTGCGAGATGTATCGGCAGTGGCCGTTCTTCCAGGCCACGATCGACAACGCGACGCTCGCGTTGGCGAAGGCCGACATGTACATCGCCCAGCGCTACTCGGAACTGGCCGAGGACGACGACGCCCGCCGCCGCATCTGGCAGCGGATCGCGGCCGAGCGCGACCGCACGCGGCAGGCGATCCTCGACATCGTGGGCGGCGGCGAACTCTTGGCGACCACGCCCTGGTTTCAGAAGTCGATCGAGGCCCGCAACCCGCACGTGGACCCGCTCAACCTGATCCAGATCGAGTTCATGCGGCGTCGCCAGCAGGCGGCCGAGGCCGGCGCCGAGCCGCCGTTCCGCGACCTACTGCGGCTGTGCCTTCAGGGCATCGCCGCCGGCATGCGGACGACCGGGTAAGCACCCGTGCCGATTCGCGGTCGGGATGGCGCCCGACATCCCCCGGCTTGCGCCTGGGGGCTTCTATGCGCGTGATTCCTCATAAAAGCCCCCATGCGCAAGCAGGGGGATCAATGCGGTCGTCATTCCGAAACATCCCCCGGCTTGCGCCTGGGGGCTTGCATCTGAAGGGGATCAATCCGGCCCCCATCACGGCAGGCGAACCATGATCCGTAGCGGGCCGCCACTACCGCCGGCGATCTTCATGGGCAGCGCCACGACGAAGGCCCCCTCATCCGGAAGCCGATCGAGCGCGGCCACGTTCTCGAAGATCGGCACGTTCGCCGAGCAGAGTGCCACGTGGGCGCCGAACAGCGTCGATGGCCCGTGATCGATGCTCGCTGTGTCGATCCCCACGGCCTTCACCCGGCGGTGTTCCGCGAGCCACCTGGCCGCATCGGGGGCGAGCCCCGGAAACCGCAACGCCTTCACCGCCTCGGGCCCCTTGGCCGCCGTGCCGAGATACCGCTCGCGGTCGGCCCAGCGGGCCGCCCAGCCCGTTCGCACGAGCACGATCACGTCGACGAGCTGGCGGCCGTGCCGCCGCTCCCAGGCGACGAGATCGTCGACAGTGACTTCGTAGACGGGATCGGCCGTGCACTTGTGCACGACGTCGATCACGGCCGCCTCGCCGACCAGCCGCTCCGGCTCGATCTCGTCGGTCGTGTGCCCGCCCGCGGCGAAATGCCGCGGGGCGTCGAGATGCGTGCCGCCGTGCTCGGCCGTGGCGAATCGATTCGCGGCGTAGTAGTAGCCCTTCGCCGTTGGACCGTTGTTCCCCGGCTCGAACCGGAAGCCCGGCTCCGTGGGCCAGTAGATCGTCGCCGCATCGAAGGGATGCGTGAGGTCGAGCCAGGTGCCGGCCGCAAACTCACGGGCTGCCGCCACGCCCGGAGCCGGGTTCGCAACAGGAGCTGGGGCCCGCGGCTCGGCCGCATGCGCCGCGCCGCTCCAGGTCACCGAAGCGGCGGCACAGGCGACGAGCCAGCGGCTCATTGCCCGATCTCGTCCCGGGCGATGTCGGCGTCGGGATTTTCGTCGGTGCGGGCCTCGTCGGCCACGTTCTCACCCGTGATTCCTTCGCCCCGCAGTTCCGCGGCGATCGCCTTCGCCCCGGAATCATCGGGTGCCGCGGCACCGGTCTTCGGTGCGGCGGAGCCACCCGCCTTGCCGGCCCCTCCGCCACCCGCTCCACCGGCATCCTTCTGCTGCACCCGCACGAGCAGCATCTGCTCCACGCTGCCGCCGTCGCGGTGCACGAGCACGGTCGTCTGCTGCTGCGTGAGGTTGGCGAGGCCCGTCTCGTAGACGGGCGTCTTCTTGTCGCCGAGCGTCCAGGCCGCCCGCTGCGTCTTCTTGTCGACCTTGCCGGTGACGTTGATCGTCGAGTCGGCCACCGCGTCGTAATAGGTGCCCCGCAGCAGGCCCTGCTTGTCGATCGCGAGGCTCAGGAACGTGCTCGGGTTCGTCTCCTCGGAACGGGCCAGGGCGTAGACACCCAGCGGCCGCCACTCGTCCTTGTCGGAGATCTGCACCTGCGGGCCGCCCTGCTCCGCGAGCGTCGAGGCCTGCGCCGCATACTCCTCCGCGGAGCCGACGCGTTCGCCCTGCACGTAGACGCCATCGTCCTGATAGCAGACGTTCGAGCCGTAGTTGTAGGCCACAGGCGCCGCGCCATAGCCTCCCCACGAGGCGAGGTCGCCCCAGGCGAGCCCCGTGAGCATGCCGATGCCCATGCCCCAGCCGAACCCGCCCCACCAGCCGCCCGGCCACCAGGCATTGAAGTGGTTGTTGTACCAGCCGCGGCCGCCGTACCAGCCGCCGTTGTAGAAGTTGTTGCGGATCATGTTGCCGCGATTGGCAAGGTTCGCGGCCGAGTAGGGCCGCACGGCATCTCGTCCGATGCCCGCCCGGCCGACGCCCGTGCCCGCGATCCGCTGGAAGTCGGCCTTCGAGAGATTGCCGGCCCCCGCGAAGTGGCCCGCCCCGAGATCACGGCCGCCGTCGAGCCGGCCACCGCCATCAAGCCGCGCACCGCCATCAAGCCGGCCGGCTCCGTCGAAGTCGCGGCCGCCCTCGA
>CAZXIG010000201.1:0-2297 GCA_964640405.1 uncultured Candidatus Kuenenia sp. | reverse complement strand
CGGCCGCCATCAAACGATCGGCCTCCGTCGAAGCCCCCCATGTCGCGACCGCCACCAAAATCCCGACCGCCGCCGTAGCCGCCCATGCCTCCGCCGCCGTAGTGCATGCCGCCACCGCCGCCACCGTAATGCATGCCACCGCCGCCCCCCATGTGGCCGCCACCGCCACCATGGGCGAAGGCCGCGGTCGGCGCGAGCGTCTGGCAGACGAGCGCCACCAGCGTCACCGCCACGCCCCACGGATTCCGAGTCGAGTGCAAACGGAACATTCTTGATGCCTCCCTGAAGCTCACTTGGATTTCTTGAAATGGAGCGGCCGCTCGTCGGGCACGCTCACGCCGTCGAGCGAGCGGTCGATCGCATGCAGCGTGAACCGGTCGGCACCGGCCGGCGAGATGACCTGCACCCACCGGGCCACGCGGCCCACGGCCCCTTCGGCCGGTGTGCCTACGAGCACCTGCTGGAGCGACGCGCCATCGGATTCGATCACCCCCTCCGCCCGGGCACCCGTCGAATCGAACACCCAGCTCCGCACGAGCCCCGTACCGCGATCGGCGGCAATAAGCTGCAGCGACTCGACCGCAGCCCCTTCCTTGGGCTGACGCTTGCCACGGCCGACGATCGCATGGCCGTCGAGCGCCTTTGAGAACTCGATGTTCACGGAACCACCGTCGGGATTCGGGGCCTCCCACTTGCCGACGAGCCACTCCAGGTCGTCGAGCGCCGCGTCGTGGCTCGGGATCACGAGCGATTCGGCGAGCCGCCAGGCACCGTCGTCGAGCACCCGCAGGCTCTCGAACCGCGTCGCCACCGGCGTCGCGCCGGGCTCGCGGGTGAAACGCAGCACGCCCTCCACGCGGGCCAGCGACGTCGCCAGCGGCTCGACCTCATTCACCTCGACGGCCAGCTTCGCCTGCGGATGCCGCTCGAGCCAACCGCGGATCGAATTCACGATCACGTCGCGGCCTTCCAGCCGCACGCCCCCTTCGACGAGCTCGGCCTTGTCGGTCCACTGGGCGGCGAGCGCCGCGTAGTCACGCTTGTTGTAGGCCTCGGCATACGCCGCCGACGCCTGCTTCACGGCGGCCACGGCCTGCTTCGTCGCATCTGCCGCCGACAGCTGCGGAGCCAGCTTCGCCGCCGTCGATGCCACCGCGGCCGGCCCCGTCGCCGGTTTGACGGTTCCGGAAGGCGCACAGCCCATCACCACGACCAGGCCCATGCCCAGCCACATCGTCAGTCGCTCGCGTCGCATGCATACCCCGCTTGTCTGGATCAGCCGCACGATTCGCTCAGAAATGCCGCCGTGCGGGTGGCGCGAAGCATAGCAAACGGCGGCCGCTGACGCGCCGAATCGGCGCTCGGGTGCTGCGGACCAAGCCGCCGTCCCCCTCGCCCGCGGGGTTGGAAATACTCGCGGTGAATCGATCCTGTCGATCCCGCGGCAACCCGATGGAGCTGCAAAGTTCGGCACAGCGGTTGCCGATTCTTCGCCACGTGCCGACACCGAAAGGAGTTTCAAACCCGATGCGCACCCTGCTGTTCGCGGCGATCGTGGCGGCCGCGGTCGTCCCCGAGCCGACCTTCGGCGCCGGGCAGACGGGCTTCGATCCCCGGATCGTCACGTTCGGGCCGACTCGCGAGCAGATCAAGAGCACGCCGATCACGCAGCGGCCCTACCGCCCGCTGCACGTGTACGGCAACACGGTCCGCCGCCGCCACTCCCGGGCCACCTCGGCCCCGTCACGCTAAGGCGACGCCCCCCTGCCCATGTTTCTTCCGCTCCAAACGGCGTTGTGCCGGGCAGTGTTTTCTGCAATCGTCCCGCGACCGTCGGGCCGAAGGCGCCCGCGGCACTCGCACAGGAGGCCTCTCATGCGGACGCTGCTGCTTCTCGGACTGGTGGTCGGTGGTCTGGTCGTCGCCGGTGCCATCCACATCTCGCAGTCGAACGGCAACATCGAGATTTCGGTCGACAAGCAGAAGGTGAAGGCCGTCACCGGTGAGGTGATTCGCGAGGGCGAGGCGATCATCAAGAACGCCGCCGCTCAGAACGCCCCGCAGACGCGGTAGCAGCCCGTCGTTTCAAATTCGGGACATCGCCTCCGCTTGGGGGCTTGGATGCCGGAAATAAAAGCCCCCAGGCGCGAGCCGGGGGATAAAACGCGTCGTATCTCGATCGACGCCGAACGGTCTGCTTGCGGCCGCATCATCCCCCTGCTTGCGCATGGGGGCTTGTATGCGCTTGGGGGCTTGGATGCCGGAAATAAAAGCCCCCAGGCGCGAGCCGGGGGATA
>CAZXIG010000200.1:0-5458 GCA_964640405.1 uncultured Candidatus Kuenenia sp. | reverse complement strand
GGGAGGGGGTGCCCGTGCCCTCTCGGCGGGCTATGGAAGCAAGCGCAGGCAGGATGCCGAAAGCGCAGCGGACATGCAGAGAGCGAAGGACAGGATGTCCTGAGCGAACGTCCGCCGAGAGGGCATGGGCACCCCCGACCTACCAGTGCGGGTCACGCCCTGTAGAGCCCGTGGGACTCGATGTAGCGTTCGACGGCGCGGGGGGTGCGGTAGCGGATGCTGCGGCCGGCGGCGATCGCGGTCCTGAGGTCGCTGGCCCGCACGCCGATGGCGGGCACGCGCACGCGTGTGGCGGCGATGCGGGCGGCGCGGTCAGGGCCGAGCAGGGCGGCCAGCCGCGGTTCCGCGACGATCGCAGCGACGTCGTCCACGCCCTCCCGCTCGACGGCCACAAGTTCGGCGGCGGCCACGATCCGGGCGGGATCGCGCCAGGTCGGCAGGCCGGCGAGCGCGTCGGGGCCGAGGATCAGGCAGAGCGTGTCGGCGGGGTGAGCGGTGGCCAGGGCGGCGAGCGTCTCGACGGTGTAGCTCACGCCGCCGCGGTCGATCTCGATCGTGGAGATGTCGAAGCCGTCGTGGCCGCCGGTCGCCAGCCGCAGCATCTCGATGCGGTGGGGCGGTGGGGCGAGGGCGCGATCCTGCTTGTGGGGCTGCGTGGCGACGGGCACGAAGAGCACGCGATCGAGCCGGGCCTGCTCACGGCAGCATTCGGCGACGATCAAATGGCCGACGTGCACCGGATCGAAGCTGCCGCCGAACACACCGATCCGCATCGCTTGGTCTCCGGGAGCCATGACGGTCTAATCGCGTCATGTCGCATCAGCATACGAGCCAGCGGGAACTGTTCGAGAGCCGGCCGCAGTGGGTCGAGGACGACGCCCGTCGAGGGATGGTCGCGACGGTCGTGCTGCCCGACGGCGTGGACAAGCCTCTCGACTATCTCGTGCCCGAGTCGCTCGCGGCCGCCGTGGAGCCGGGGCGTCGCGTGCGGGTGCCGCTCGGCCGGGCCAACCGCCTGCGGCTCGCCTACTGCGTGGCGGTGCGGAATGGCGAGCTGCCGCAGACGCCGCTCAAGAGCGTGGCGGGCGTGGAGGACGAAAGGCCGCTGCTCTCGCGGCGGATGCTCGAATTGACGGCGTGGATGGCCGAGCGGTGGATGGCCAGGTGGGGCGAGGTGCTCGAGGCCGTGCTGCCCGCCGGCGTCAGGCTCTCTCGCAAGGTGCGGGTCGCGCCGCTGCTCGTGGCCACCGGCATCGCGCCGGCCAGGAAGCTCACGCCGGCCCAGGCGAAGGTGCTCGCCGCCGCCACGGAGCCGCGCACGGCCGACGCGCTGGCGGAGGCGACGGGGGCGAGCCGCGCCGTCGTCGGCCGGCTCGTGAAGCTCGGTCTCCTCGCCGAGGCGGGGGAGGTCGAGCGGCCGCGGCACGGGCAGACGGCGGAACGGCCGCGGGTGAGCCACGACAAGCCGACCGAGCTCTCGCCCGCCCAAGCCGACGCGCTCGAGGCGATCCGGCGGCCGATGCGGGAATCGCGGCACGAGACGGTGGTGCTCTTCGGCGTGACGGGCAGCGGCAAGACGGAGGTCTATCTGCAGGCGGTTGAGGAAACGCTCGCCTACGGCCGGCAGGCGATCGTGCTCGTGCCGGAGATCAGCCTCACGCCCCAGACCTGCGATCGATTTCGGGCGCGATTCGGTGCCGTGGCCGTGCTGCACAGCCATCTCACGCCCGCGGAGCGGCATGCCCAGTGGCGGGAGATCGCGGCCGGCCGCGTGGGCGTGGTGGTCGGGGCCCGCAGTGCCATCTTCGCCCCGACGCCGCGGCTCGGCCTGATCGTGATCGACGAGGAGCACGAAAGCTCGTTCAAGCAGGGCACGGCGCCGCGGTACCACGCCCGCGACGTGGCCGAGTGGATCGCGAAGGCCGAGGGCGTGCCGCTCGTGCTCGGCTCGGCCACGCCGTCGCTGGAGACGTTCTCCCGCTGCCTGGCCGGCGAGTGGCGGATGTGCCGGCTGCCGGGCCGCGTCGGCGGCTCGCAGCTACCGGCGGTGATCACCGTCGATCTCCGCGACCGTGGGAGCCGCAGCCGGGGGGCCGTGAGCCCGCGGCTGGCGGCCGGCATCCGTTGGGCGCTCGACAGCGGCGGGCAGGTGATGCTGCTGCTCAACCGGCGCGGCTTCGCCACGCACGTGCAGTGCCAGAGCTGCGGCCACACCGCCCGGTGCCCGCAGTGCGATCTCGCGCTGACGCTCCACCAGCCCGGGAGCCGCGGCATCTGTCACGGCTGCGGGCTCGTGTCGCGGCTGCCGGCCGACTGTCCGGAGTGCCGCGCGCCCGGCCTGGTGCATCGCGGCACGGGCACGCAGCGGCTCGAGGAGCAGATCCGATCGGCCTTCCCGGACGCTGCCGTCGCCCGCATGGACACCGACACGATGCGGACCCGTGGCAGCCACGAGCGGACGCTCGATGCCTTCCGCGACCGGCGGATCGACATCCTCGTCGGTACGCAGATGATCGCGAAGGGACTCGACTTCCCTTCCGTGATGCTCGTGGGCGTGGTCAACGCCGACGCCGCGCTGCATCTCGCCGACTTTCGCGCCGCCGAACGAACCTGTCAGCTCGTCACGCAGGTGGCGGGCCGCAGCGGCCGCGGTCCGCTCGGCGGCCGTGTGGTCGTGCAGACGAGCACGCCCGACCACCCGGCGATCCGCGCCGCCGCGGCGCACGACTACGAGGCGTTCGTCCGCAGCGAACTTCCCGTCCGCGAGGCCCTCCTTTATCCGCCCTTCGGCAGCATCGTGCGGTTCGTCGTCCGCAGCCTCGACGAGCGGGCGGCGGCCGACTGGTCGGGCCACATCGCCGACCGGCTGCGGGCCGCTGCCGCCGGCGACGCCGCGATCCGGATCCTGGGGCCCGCCCCCGCGCCGATCGAGCGGCTCCGCGACCGCTTCCGCTGGCACGTGCAGGTCCACGGTCCCGACGGCCCGGCCCTCCGGGATCTCGTCCGCCGTGCCACGGCCGGCCTCAAGACCCCCGACACCGTCGCCTGGGTCATCGACGTCGATCCCGTCGAGATGCTGTAGTGCGGTTCGGGTACGATACGTGCCGACGGGCGACCCCATGGCGTATCGAACCCTCCCCGACATCCTCGGCGCGACGAGCCTGGAGCGGAAATGCCGCTTCCTGTTCGGCCTGTGTCTGTTCGTGCTGATCGCTGGCAGCTTCTGGTGGTACGGAAGCCGCACGGAGCAGCTCGTCTACACGACGACGCGGACGACCGGCCGCCACCTCGTCGATGCGATCATGCTGCAGTATCACTGGAAGACGCTCGAGAAGGAGCAGCAGTATGCGAGCACGATCGAGAACCTCGCGAATTTCCTGCAGAGCGAACGGTACGACTGGAAGCTGCTGAATCCCGACGCGCCGGGGGAGGAGCGAGCCGCCTACAACCGGCTCGATGTGGCGGTGCTCGACTACTTTCGCGGGCTGCCGCCACCGGCCGCCGCGCTCAAGGGGAGCGAATTTCGCGAATTCCGCACCGAAGACAACTCGCAGTACCACTACTACCAGCCGATCAGGGCTCGCAGGAGCTGTCTGATTTGCCATGAAAGCCGCGGCGTGGCGACCGGCGTGGCGGCGGCGACGGCGCAGGGCGAGGCCTATGCCGAGGGCGATCTCATGGCGGTGGTGAAGGTGGTCATGGACAACGCCGCGACCCGCAAGGCGATCAACTGGAACCGGGCGATTCTTTTGGCCACCGCGATCATGACCGTATTCCTGGCGATGCTGGCGGCCTACGCCATCGTCCGATACGTGATCGTGAAGCCGCTGGCGCACCTGCGCGAGGTGAGCGAGGAGGTTCGCCGCGGCAACGTGCAGGCCCGGGCCGACATCCACACCGCCGACGAGTTCGAGGAGCTGGGCGTGGCGTTCAATCGCATGCTGCGGGGGCTCATCGACTCCCAGGAGGAACTCCGCAAGACCAACGGCGCGCTCGACGAGAAGGTGGACGAGTTGGCCCAGGCGAACCTCAATCTCTACGAGATGAATCGCCTCAAGGGAGACTTCCTGGCCACGATGAGCCACGAGCTTCGCACGCCGCTCAACAGCATCATCGGATTCTCCGACGTGCTCGGGGCGATCCAGTCGCTCGACGACAAGCAGCGCCGCTACGTGGAAAACATCCGCACCTCGGGGCGGATGCTCCTGGAGATGATCAACGACATCCTCGACCTGGCCAAGATCGAGGCGGGCAAGATGGAGGTTCGCCCCGTCGTGTTCAACCTGGAGTCGGTCGTCTCGGCGCAGTGCGACATGGTGCGGCCGCTCGCCGAACGGAAGCGGATCGACGTGACCTTCGACGTGGCTCCCGAACTCGGCGCCATCGAACAGGACCAGGCGAAGGTGCAGCAGATTTTGGCCAACTTGCTGTCGAACGCCGTGAAGTTCACGCCGGAGGGAGGACGCGTGGACGTGGTGGCACGCACCGGCCCCGATCCCGCCGCCGGCGATTTCCTCCTCGAGGTCATCGATACCGGCGTCGGCATCGCCGCGGAGGAGCAGCAGGCGATCTTCGAAAAATTCCGCCAGGGGCGGGTGTTTCAGCAGGGGGACGACGCGATGACCCGCGAGTTCTCGGGCACGGGCCTGGGGCTGTCGATCGTCCGTGAACTCTGCCGTCTCCTCGGGGGCGACGTGACCGTCGAGAGCCAACTTGGACGGGGCAGCCGATTCACGGTGCAGCTCCCGCTGCGGCTCGCCGCCGCCGGCGAGGCCGACCGCACGGAAGCCGCCGCCGGGGCGGGCCGCGAGGTCGCCTGACGACGGGAGACGGGCGACGGCCGCGTCGCCGATCACAGGGAGAACGAGACGGATGGCGCAGGAACGCAAGGGAGTCGAAGTCGAGCTGTACACGGACGGCGCCTGCAGCGGCAACCCCGGCCCGGGTGGCTGGGCGTACATCCTCCGCCATCCCGAGAGCGGCAAGGAGTCGGAGGCCAGCGGGGCGGAGCCGCAGACGACGAACAACCGGATGGAGCTCACGGCCGTGGTCGAAGGGCTGAAGCAGCTCAAGCGGCCGACGGTGGTGGCCCTCGTGACCGACAGCGTCTACGTGGGCACCGGCCTCGCCGAGTGGCTGCCGAAATGGAAGCAGCAGGGCTGGAAGCGGAAGGAGAAGGGGCGGCTCGTGCCGGTGAAGAACGAGGATCTCTGGCGGGAGCTCGACCGCCTCGCCGGCGCTCACACGATTCGCTTCACGCATGTCGCCGGCCACAGCGGCCACCCGGAAAACGAGCGGTGCGACCAGCTCGCCGTCGCGGCCTACAAGAAGCTGCAGGGCAAGGCCTGACGTTCGTTCAACCGCTTTTGGTCCACCCCGGCTCGGGCCTGCACATGCCCTCTCGCGGACGTTCGCTGCGGACATCCTGTCCTTCGCTCACTGCATGTCCGCTGCGCTT
>CAZXIG010000199.1:0-5576 GCA_964640405.1 uncultured Candidatus Kuenenia sp. | reverse complement strand
GGCGGCTGACAGGGTGACGGTCGTGCCGGCGATCGAGGAGACGAAGCAGCCCGCGGCGATCCCGGTGCCGGTCACCGGCATGTCTGCCACGATGCCGGTGGCGTCGGTGACCGTGAGCGACGTGGAGGCGCTGGAGGCCGTCCCGATCCTGAGCAGCACCGGGTCGATGGCCTGGGCGACCATGTTGGCCGTCGTGGCCTTCGTGACCGACAGGCCCGAGGCCACCTCGACGCCGAGGCCACCCGGGATGACGGACGTGTTGCCCTTCTGCGTCGTCGCCGGCCCCTTGACCACGAGCCAGACGATGTCGTTCGGGCGGACCTCGACGTTGAGGTACTCGTCGAGCACGCCGACCATCCGGCCGTCGGTGATGTCCGCGGCGGCGGCCACGGTGCTGAACGTGCCCAGCGGTCCGCGGCGGTCGAGGACGTACCACTTGCCCTTGTCGGCGCCGGTGCCGCCGGCGTTGAGCTTCGTCACCCCGTCGACCGGCGTGTACCGGGCCGCCATGCAGTAGACGAGCCGGTTGCTGTTGCGGATGGCGGCCGGGCCCGTCCCCGGCACCGCGTCGGGGAAGACCTTCACGGCACCGACGATCTCCACGCCGGCAATCGGGTTGCCACTGGGGTCGAGTTCGATGACCTCGTTGTTGAGCAGCGTCGTGCCACGCGCGAACGGCGGATCGGAGAACAGGCTGGACATGCGACGGACTCCTGGTGGATGGGCTCAGGCGATCGGGGCGAGCAGGAAGAAGTTCCGCGGCGAGCGGCAGCGGAGGTTCGCCAGCACGGAGCAGGCGTACCTATAGCTGGAATTTTCCTCGTCGTAGAACGGTCCCTCACCGACCATCAGCGTGCTCTCGAGGCTCCGCAACTCCATGTTGCCGATGGAGAGGCCATAGCCACGGTTGGCGGGGCAGGCGTACTCGCTCGTGATCGAAACGCCGTCCTGCTGGAAGGTGTCGGTGAAGCCGAGCGACCGCAGGCTGCTGTTCTCGACGTTGATCCGTTCCTTGCCATCGAGCGTGGTGAGGTACTGGATGTAGAGCTTGCGATCCAGGATCACCATGTCGATGGCCGACTCGCGAGTGTCGTTGCGGCGACAGTGGTGAATGCCGGCGCGGGTCGCCTCGACGCAGTTGTCCGCCCACGTCGACTTGTTCTTGAAGCCGGTGCTCGTGTAATTCACGATCAATCCGGAGTAGAAGTCGAACTCCGGATCCACGGGCGCCTCGGGCCAGGTGCCGGTCGGGCTGACGCGACCGCCGCCGTAGTAGCCGAGTTGCGTCGAGAGCCCGGCGTACGTGTCGGACGGAAAGCCGAAGCGGTCGATCGCGTTGCCCGTGGTCCGCCGGGTTGCGGGGCCGGCGCCGGCGGCTTCGCTGATCGTGCCATCGAACCCGAGGAACGAGTCGAGGCCGTGGAAGTCGTTCTCCCGGCCGGGCGCGTTGCCATCGGAGTAGACCTGGTAGGCGAGGTGCTGCTCGAGCGACTCCTGGAGCCGCTGCGTCATCTGGCCGGCGACGTTGACGAGCGCCTGTTGGCCGCGGTTCTCGAGTAGCTCGCGCCTGAAAATGCTGTCCTGGGTCGTGAATCCCCTGTACGGAAGCTCGGCCCGCTTCCAGAGATTCTGGCGGGCGAAGGTCCGCGGCGTGTCACCGGTCGAGCCGGAGACGGGGGCGTTGCGGTAGCGCACGTTCCAGTCGAAGCCGCGGCCCGACTGGTTCATGAGCACGTTGCCGGACTGCTCCAGCATCGCGAAGACCTTGAACTTGCGGAACACCGCCAGTTCTTCTTCTCGAAGATGCTGGACGATCGTCGTGCCGATTACTCGGGCCCAGTCGCCTACGCTGGCCATGGTGATGCACCTTTGGAGGGTTCAGATCAGTCCTTCTTGTGCCAACTGCGATCGAAACTTCTCCTCGAAGGAGAGCTTCGGCGGCGGCACTCGCGGATCGGTCGTGCCCGGAGAACTTCGTGGCGGAGTTCGCATCGCCTGCTGGCGAAGGAACTCCATGTTCTGCCGGGCGGCGGCCTCACCGGGATTCGGCTGTTGCGGTACGGGCTGGTTGCCGGGGTTGCCCGCCGTGGACTGCTGGTAGAAGTTGAGCAACAGCTCGCGTTCGACCATCGCCTTGGCGTATTCCCAGCGGGGCCGGGCCCCTTGGATGCCGTACCGCTTGGCGTCCTCCACATATTTCTGGGCGAGAACTGCCTCTCGGGAGACATTCCCATTTTCGTCGCGGAGCCAATCAGCGTTTTCGTGCTCCACCTGGGTGACGAAATGCTCCTCGTCCCGGCGGGCCAACTGCTGCTGGATCAACTCCTGCGCCCGCTGTTCAGCCACCTTTGCGACCATCGGAGCCAGGGTTTCCTCGGGATTTTCGAGGAACTTCTTGGCGAAGTCGGCCCGGTACGCCTGGTACTCGGCCAGGGCGTGGCGGGCATCCAGCGGGGCGTCGGGGGCGATGACCTCCCGGCCGTTCTCGTCTTTGACGAGGTACTGGCGGTACGCATCCCGGATCTTCGGCGGGTTCCACCAGCCCTGCTGCTCGGCCGTCTGCTGCACCGGCGCCGGTTGCTGGGGCGCTTGCTGTGACGCCTTCCACCGCTCGAACATCTCCCGGTTGGAGAGGTAGTCGCTGGCGACCGGGAGGAGCGACTGGTACTGCCGCAGTTGGTGCTGGAGAGCCTGCTCCCGCTGGATGGCCTGCTGGACGCCGGCCGCGATCTCAGTCTCGGTTTTCCCCTCGAAAACCGGCAGTTGCTTGAGCGAGTCCCACGGTGAGGCGGACTCCGGTGCAGGCGGGTCCGCTGGCGGTGCCGTGGACGCCTCCGGCTCCGCGGTGACATCCACGGGTTCGACATCCGGCGATGCGTCGACCTGGTCGTCCGACACGTCGGCAGGCATCTGGGCCTCGCGGGGGCGGCTTATTTCGTCAAAAACTCACGTCCGTACAGGTTTGTACCCCTGTCCAGTAGACCCCGCAACTCATTTTGTCGCCGCTGATACGTCGCCTCCAGATGCCTTCGATACTCGGGATCGTTGGCCTTCACCGGGTTGCCGGCTTCGTCGGTGACGATGCTCGTTTCCATGGGCGTGAAGAACGCCGAGAGAGCGCTGGTCGTCGATCGCGTCGGGCCCGGCTGATTCGCGGCCTGCATGGCGGCGTTCGTGGGCACTTCCTGGACGAGATCGTCGAGCGTGTTGTCGACGCTGCGCCGAATCGCCCCGGCCGCGGAGACGGCCGCCTGCCGCCCCACGGCCTTCACGCCGGACTTCGACGCGCCCAGAAGCCCGCGGAACAGCGGGGTTCCGCCCTTGAGGGCACCCACTCCCAGCGTGGCGATCGTCTGGAGATCGACGGCGTCTCGCGGGTAATTCGCGAGCATCTCACCGAATGGTGAGAGGTAGGTCGCCTCCACGGGTTTGCTTGGGGCGCTGGGGGAGGAACGCCCCGTGAAGTCGTGGCCGCCGGTGGTCCAGGCTTCCACGGGCAGCGAGTACTTCCGCACGGCCTCGGGGTACTCGGCGTTGGCGAATCCCCGGGCTTTTTGGTCAAAGTCCCGCAGGTCGCGGATGAGTTTCCGCATGTCCCTGGGATCGGCGTTGGCCGGGTATCGCGGGGTGATCCGAAACAGGTCGTCCCGCATGTCCTGGAGCCGCTGCCGCTCCCCAGGCTCGAGGTCGAGGTTGTAGAGATACCGCTCGAAAAGGTGCTGGTTGTAGTAGGGGATGTAGTGGTCGGTGGAGTCGAGTTTCGTCGTCGCTCCCTCCAGGGTGGTCGCCGATAGGCTCGGGTACTTCACCCCGTTCGATGACGTGCCGACGGAGCCATCCGGCTCCCCTCGTTTCCACCAGTACAGGCTCTCGTCCATGCGGCCGGTTGGGGTGTTGAACCGACTCGCCGCCAGCCGCGCGGTGTCGCCTTCGACGCCCAGCGTGTGCCGGTCAAACGGAGCACCAAGGACGCCGAGAACCTTGGAGCCCGCATCCGACCAGACTGGGGTGTACTCGCCGTTTTGGAAAGTCGTGAACAGGTTGTAGACCCGCTCCGATTGATAGCCCTGCTCGCCTTCGGGTGTCAGTCGGTATCGGGATTCCAGGGGGCCGCGCTTCTCAAACTCGGCCATCTGCTCCGGTGTCGCCCCGGTGTCCCACCCGTGCTCCGCATGCCGGCCCGGGAGGTTGTCCCGCAGCTGCCCGAGAAGGGCGTCCCGCAGGGCGATTCCCGCCTCGTCGTTCTCATCGAAAGGCATCCCGGCGAGCGATTGCTTGGCGGTGTTGATCGCGGAATCCGGCAACTTGCTGCCGGCCGCGGCCATTCGCAGGTACTCGTCCGGGGTCATGACCCGGCCCTCGACCTTGACCACCGGCATGTCCATCGCCGACCACATGGCCTCGAGGAACCTCGCATATCCATTCGGCGGTGCCGACTGGAACTGCTGCATGTCCTCGGGGTAGAGCTGGGTGTCCAGCCGCTTTCCCACATACCGCGCCGCGGCTTTGGCACCGTCCTCGATGGCCTGGCCAGCCTGGGTATAGAGCCGGGAAACGAGCGTTCGGTCAGGCACGACGTTCACTCCGCCACGTCTGGAACATTTGCTTGTGGTCGCTGCTCGACAGCCACCAGAGTACGAGCAACCTCACGATCTCGCCGACAAGACTCGACAGCACGATGATCCAGAACGACCCGTAGCGGCGACCGCGGTAGATCCGGCGGACGTCCTGCCGCAGTGAGTCGGCCATGACGGAGAAGGCGGGGGCATCCGCGGTGGCACCCGCCATGTCTTCCGACCACCGGTCAATCGCCAGAGGTACCAAATCAAGCACCCGCCGGCGGCCGGCGAGAAGCTTGGACGGTGGCAGTCGGGACCACACCCACTGCTCGAGGCGGGCGTAGTCGTCTGCGGGGGAGGGCATGCGCGGCTCCGAAAAACTGGATCACCCCCTCTCCTTCGGATGCGCCGGGGTGGCCCGGCTGGGGCGTGAGGCTCGCCCTATTTATGGGAGGCAAACCAGCTTTTCAGGCACATCACCGTCACCAGCAGCAAGCGATTCGGCGCAGGCCGAGATATGACCCGTAGAGAAGCCCATGCTGCTCAATGCAGCGTTTGCAGTAGTTCGAGCAGGATTCCTCGTGACGGCAATGAATGCCAGGCAATCGGCCACTTAAATTGCGTTGATACAAATCGATGCCGTGCAGGGCTGTGCCTGCCCATGGGATTGGTGAAACCGCGCAGGCCGCTGTCGCAATGAATACGACTGCCAGCACACGATAACGTGCGGGACTGGGTTGCCGGAGCATGCAGTGCCTCACGACTTGCGAGACATAATCCAGACGATCGCCGCAGGTAGCGCAACGACTGCCCAAACGACGAAAATCAGACCGAGTCCGCACCCAACTCCGACTGCATGACCGGCTTGTGCAGCATCGCTTGCGTCCGTTGGTGCTGAGACGTTAGCGAGCCCGCCGAACACAAAAAACAGACACAGCACCGACCAGCCTATCGTGGTCCACTTCGCGATCTTTGCCAGAACACCTTCGCGTGGCTTTGCGATCTGAACCGGGCTTT
>CAZXIG010000198.1:0-5625 GCA_964640405.1 uncultured Candidatus Kuenenia sp. | reverse complement strand
AGCATCGTCTCGATCTCCTTCTGCCAGGCCTTCTTGCCCGCGAACCAGGGGTAGGCGGCGATCTGCTTGGCCCGCTTGATGTCGGTGTCGTTGAGCTGGATCTGCACGCTCTGCGACAGCTTGCAGCGGTCGTAGTCGCGGGATCGCAGGCCGAGGAAGCGGGCCTCGGGGATCGCCATCCGCTTCGACTCGTAGGCCAGGTTGATCGATCCCTGCTTGAGCACGGAGTAGATGTAGTAGCCCCAGGGGTCGTTGTCGAGCAGGCAGTAGACCGGCAGCTTGAGCTCATGGTGGAGCCGATAGAGCATCCGCCGGACGCCGCGGGGGGGCTGGCCGCCGCCGTGGGTGAGCAGGCAGCCATGCTTCTTCCAGAACTTGTCCTCGTTGAACCGCCGCCAGACGGTGTCCTTCTCGACGTGGAGGATGAACTTCGCGTCGCACGACTTGAACTTGATGATGTCGGCCTCGACGATCGACGGGATCGAATAGCCGCCCGATCCCATCCGGGAGCAGTCGATCTCGTCGCCGGAGTCGACGAGCGTGATCGGCCCCACCATGCCGCCGCGGTTGCTGGCGTAGACGTGCAGCTCCTCGCGGAGGCTCTCGAGCGTGACCTCGAGATCCTCGATAATCGGGTCGCATTCCTCCTGCGTGGCGAAGGTCTCCTCGCGGGTGCCCTCGATCGTGTGCTTGAGGAGGTAGTAGAGACCTCGGATGCTCGTGGTCTTCTGCTGCTCGAGGAGCTGCTTGCAGCCGGTCGCGACGAGGAGCGTCTGCATGTAGCTCTTCGCCTGGGAGAGATTGAAAAGCTGGCGCCGGTTGGTCTGGCCCCCCATCTCGATGATCTTCCGCGACTTGTTGAAGCGGACGTTCGAGAGGCTGCGGGCCGGGATGTCGAGCCAGGGGTCGCGCTTCTTCTCGGCGGCGGCGGCCACCTCGTCGGCGAGGCCGATGATCAGGCGGCGGGTCTTCTGGTCGACGGGGGGCAGCTTGGAGGTGGCGACCTTCGGGGTCTTCTTCGTCTTGGTGGCCATGGGGTGCGTCGGGTGCGGAATGGCGGCTGGAAACAGGCCAGCATCCTACCTCCCGTCAAACACCCCCGCACGCCCGCTGGTTTTTCGCATCGCGGCCCGGAACAAGAGGCGGACCGGATGATCCCCCGGCTCGCGCCTGGGGGCTTGGATCGGACGTCACGCGCGTGCACGCCCGCGGGTTTCCCGGATCAAAGCCCCCATGCGCGAGCAGGGGGATCAATGCGGCCCCCATGCCGAGCCGTCGCGTGTATTCAGCAGCGGACGTCGTCGGCACGGCCGACGAAGCGGCGGACGACGTGCGGCGCCTGGGCGGGCTGCTCGGGGGCGTCGGTCCGGAGCGTCTCGTCGGTGCGGCGGGCCGGAGTCTGGGCCGGTGCCGCGGCTGGCTTGTCCTGGAAGAACTCGGCGATCCGGGCCACGACCGTCCGCTGCTCGGCGGCGGTGAGTTCGGGGAAGATCGGCAGGGCGATCGTCTCCTCGGCGGCCTGCTCGGTGTGTGGCAGGTCGCCCTTCCGCCAGCCGAGGTGTTCGAAGCACTTCTGCATGTGGAGGGGCACGGGGTAGTAGATCTCGGTGCCCACACCGCTCTTCGCGAGGTGGGCCCGCAGCGCGTCGCGGTGGCCGCCGGAGACGCGGACGATGTACTGGTTCCAGACGTGACGGCCCCGCGGCTCGTCGGAGGGCGGGGTCACGTGGCCGGCGAGGTCGGAGGCGGCGAAGATCTCGCCGTAGCGGGCGGCGTTGACCTGCCGGGCGGTGGTCCATGAATCGAGGTGCGGCAGCTTCACCCGCAGGATCGCCGCCTGGATCGAGTCGAGCCGGCTGTTGATGCCGATCACCTGGTGGTAGTAGCGGGGCTCCATGCCGTGCACGCGGAGCAGCTTGAGCCGCTGCGCGATGTCGTCGCGGGTGGTGGTGAGGAAGCCGCCGTCCCCCATGCCGCCGAGGTTCTTCGTCGGATAGAAGCTAAAGCAGCCGACGTCGCCGATCGCGCCCGTGCAGCGGCCGTGCCAGGTGGAGAGGATCGATTGGGCCGTGTCTTCGACGATCGGCAGGCCCGCCTGGCGGGCGATCGGCAGGAGCGCGTCCATGTCGGCCGTGCGGCCGAAGAGATGCACCGGCACCAGCGCTTTCGTCCGCTTGCTGATCTTCTTCGCCACGTCGTCGGGATCGACGAGATACGTCTGCGGATCGATGTCGGCGAAGATCGGGGTCGCCCCCAGTCGCGTCACGGCGCTGGCGGTGGCGAAGAACGTGTAGCTGGGCAGGATCACCTCGTCGCCGGTGCCGACGTCGAGGGCCATGAGGGCCAGCAGGAGGGCGTCGCTGCCGGACGCGCAGGAGATCGCGTGGGGCACGTCGAGCAGGCGGGCCAGTTCCGCCTCGAGTTCCACGACGTCGGGGCCGAGCACGAACTTGCCCGAATCGCATACCCGGGTGATCGCCGCCTGGATCTCGTCCCGCAGCACGGCGTACTGCCGGTCGAGGGCCAGGAGGGGAACCGCCGGGAGGAGGTCGGCTGCTGCGGCATGGCCGCCGGTCTTGGTCGTGGGGGCCGCGGTGGCCGTCTTGCTCTGCGTCGTGGACATGCTCGTGTGCAACTCCTGGACTCCTGGCCGGCCGCCGCGTCCTGCCGCCGGCGACCATTCCCTGCGGATCGTGATCGTCACGATCGTGCCGGTCGCTCCACTCGAACCGAACACGAAGACCGGCACGCCTGCGCGGAGCCTTCCGGCGTGCCGCCGACGCAGATGGCGGGGAATAGGTGAACCCGCCACGGGGCGTCAAGGCCAGCGGCCCGGCAATCGCCCGCGGTTTCGCCTGTTTGACAGCGGTCGGTCGGGCACCCTAGATTCCTGTGGTTCCGGATCCCGTGACGCCCCGGATGCCCGGGCGAATTGGATCGAGGAGGAGAGTTGCGCGGTCCGCCGAAGGCCTGTCCTCCGGCGACGCGAGTCGGATGGGATCGACAGCGCTCACGGCCGTCATCGATCTGGGGCTGATTTCCCAACGCCTCGGCCTGCCCGCGGCCGGTGTGGAGGCGACGGCGCACCTGCTCGACGCCGGCAATACCGTCCCCTTCATCACGCGGTATCGCCGCGACCAGACGGGGGGGCTCGACGAAGAGGACGTGCGGCGAATCGCCGACGCCCTCGCCCGGGCCCGACAGCTCGCCGATCGCAAGCAGACCGTGCTGCGGACGATCCAGGGGCAGGGCAAGCTCACGCCCGCTCTGGAGGCCACGATCCTGGGGGCCGAGAGCCCCAAGCAACTCGAGGATCTCTACCTCCCCTTCAAGCCCCGCAAGCTCTCCCTGGCCGAGATCGCCAAGCAGCGGCGGCTCGAGCCGTTGGCCCGCGAGATTCTCGCCGGTGATCCGGCTGCGTCCGATCTCGACGCGCGGGCTGCCGACTTCATCGACGAGGCCGCCCAGGTGGCGACGGTCGCCGACGTGCTCCTCGGCGTCGGCCACATCATCGCCCATGAATTCAGTGAGCGGGCCGATGCCCGGCAACGGCTCCGCGGCATCCTGCACAAGTCGGCCCGACTGACCAGCCAGCGGGTGGAGAGCGAGGGCAAGGCCCTCTCCAAGGACGAGCGGCACTTCCGGGACTACTTCGCCTTCTCGGAGCCCATTCAGCGGGTTCCGCCCCACCGGGTGCTGGCGATCAATCGCGGGGAGCGCGCGAAACTCCTCAAGGTGCGGGTCGAGGGGCCGGCGGATGAGCTCCAGGCGGCGGCGGAAGAGCTGCTCGTGCCCGCCGGGCATCGGCATGCCGAGTTTCTCAAGGGCTGCGTCCGCGACGCCCTGGCCCGGCTCATCATGCCGAGCCTGGAGCGGGAGATCCGTCGCGAGATGACCGACTTCTGCGAGTCGCACGCCGTCGAGGTGTTCGCCCGCAACCTCCGCAACCTCCTGCTGCAGGCCCCGGTCGCCGGCAAGCGGGTGCTGGCACTCGATCCGGGATTCAAGAGCGGCTGCAAGGCGGCCGTGATCGACGAGTGCGGCACGCCGCTGGAGCACGCGGTGCTCCACATCATCGGACAAAAGGAGAAGCGGGAGGCGGCCGCGAAGAGGATCATGGAGCTGGCCGCGAAGCACGGCTGCTCCGTGATCGCGATCGGCAACGGAACGGCCGGCCGCGAGACCGAGTCGCTCGTGGCGGAGCTCGTGGCCGGCGAGCTGGCGGCCAGCGACATCGGCTACGTGATCGTCAACGAGGCCGGCGCGAGCGTCTACTCGACGAGCGTCTACGGCCGCGAGGAACTGCCGCAGCACGAGGCGGCCGTCCGGGGGGCGATCTCGATCGGCCGCCGGCTGCAGGATCCGCTCTCGGAGTTGGTGAAGATCGAGCCGGCGAACATCGGCGTGGGCCTCTACCAGCACGACGTGAAGGCCCGGCACCTGCACGCCTCGCTCGACAGCGTGGTGGCCAGCTGCGTGAACTACGTGGGCGTCGACGTCAACACGGCGAGCCCCGCGCTGCTGCGGTACGTGTCGGGGCTCAATCAGGCGACGGCCCGCAACCTCTACGAATGGCGGGCGAAGAACGGCCCGTTCGCATCGCGGCAGCAGCTGCTCGAGGTGCCCGGCTTCGGCGAGGCGGCGTTCGTGCAGGCCGTCGGCTTCCTCAAGATCGTGGGCGGCTCCAATCCGCTCGATTCCACCTGGATCCATCCGGAAAGCTACGCGGTCGCGGAGCGGGTGCTCGAGCGGCTGGGCGGCTCGCCGGCCGACCTCGCGAACCGTCAGCAGGCCGAGGCCCTCGCCGAACGGGCCGCTGCAGTCGACCTCGCGGCCCTGTCGCAGGAGCTCGGCGTCGGACGGCTGCTTCTGGCCGACATCGTGGAGCAGCTGGCCCGCCCCGGCCGCGACCCTCGCGACGACCTGCCCAAGCCGTTCTTCAAGAAGGGCGTGCTCAAGCTCGAAGATCTCGAGGTGGGCATGGAGCTCCAGGGAGCCGTGCTCAACGTGGTGGACTTCGGGGCCTTCGTCGACATCGGCATGCACGACAGCGGACTGGTGCACATCAGCCAGCTTTCGAGCCGTTATGTCCGCGACCCGCACGACGTGGTGAGCGTGGGGCAGGTCGTGAGAGTCTGGGTGCTCGAGCTCGACAAGGCCCGCCGCCGGGTGGCGCTGACGATGATCTCGCCCGCGGAGCGCGAGCGGCAGTCCGCGGCCCAGAAGAACGGTGGTCGCGGTGACCGAAGCCGGAAGGAGCGACGCGGCGGCGACCAGCGCGAGACTGGCGGAGCCCAGCAGCCGGCCGCAGCCCAGTCGCAGGCGAGGCCGCCGAGGCCACCCCGAGCCGCCGGTGGCGGTCGAGGCCGGCCGCCCCGAGAGCAGCAGCCGAAGGTGTATGTCTCGAAGGGCCCCAAGAAGCCGACTGCGCCGATCTCCAAGGCCATGAAGGAAGGCCGCGAGCCGCTCCGTACGTTCGGCGATCTCAAGCAGTTCTTCGAGACGCGCGACGGGCAGGGTGAAGCGGCCGGCGAGCCCCCGGCGGAATAGCACGCGGATCATCCCCCGGCTTGCGCCTGGGGGCTTGTATGGCAATCACATGCATACAAGCCCCCATGCGCAAGC
>CAZXIG010000197.1:0-5683 GCA_964640405.1 uncultured Candidatus Kuenenia sp. | reverse complement strand
TGCGCGAAACGAACGCCGTTTCCGCATTGTGGCGCATCCGATGCCGCCCGGCCAGCACGCGCCCGGGACCGAAGCCTGTATTCGGCCCCGGCGGCTGGGCCAGCGTCGGGCTTTGACGGGAAACGTCGGTTTTTCTACAGTCTGGGCTTTCCCGCACACCTATTCGAGGACCCCGACGACATGGGCGGCATCAGCAACCGGATGAAGGAAATCAAGCGTCGCCGGCATCGCAAGCAGAAGCTCGCGAAGCTGTCGACGAAGCTCAAGAAGGCCACGACCAGCGAAAAGTTGGCCATGGCCGACAAGCTCCGGAAGATGACCCCGGGCTGCAACGAGCTGATCGCTCGGATGGGACTGGAAGACCGCAAGCGCGGCTGATCTCCGCCGCATGCCAGGCCGACTTCTGTCGAATCCGACAGGGAAAGTCCCTGCCTCTTGACGCCTCTCCATTGGAGGGGATGATTCCCCCCATAGAAGCCATGGAGGGCGTTGAGGGGAGTCCATGGCATGCATGCTCGGTCACTCGTCGTCTGTTCCATCTGGCGTATTCAGCCTGATCGCTTTGCCCGCCGCAGGTCCGGTCCTGCGGTCGCGATCCTCTTGGCTGCCATCGGCGTTGCATCCGGGGCGTCGTCGCCGGCTTTCGCAGGCACGGTCTACTGGAACATGCAGACGCTCGGGGCGACCTCGAACACCGTCGCCGGCCTCACCGTCGGCGAATTGACGCGGGGCCAGGGGGGCGGAACATCCATCACGGGCACCGTAGCGTCGAGCGGCGGCTACACGTTCATCCTCAATGGAGCGTCGACTCCGGCTTCTGGAGGCTACAACTCCCAGTCGTCCGCCATTGGCGGCCTGCTCTCCACGGGATCCTCTGCGTATTTCGGGGTCACGCTCACGAATTCGTCCGCCTACGCCATGACGGTGGAGGGGCTGGGCTTCGGTTCCCGCTCGACCACTACCGGTCCGGCTGGCTATGCCATCAGGACCAGCCTCGACGGCTACGCAACCGACGTGCCTGGCGGCACGGGATCGCTACCGACGACCTCCGCGTGGGTCTACTACACGAACAACCTGACGACGCCGCTCTCGATAGCGCCGGGAGCATCCCTGGACGTGCGAATCTATGGATGGGGAGGTTCGGCGGCGAACCTGAACAACGTTACCTGGCGAATCGACGATCTCCAGATCATGGTGGTTCCCGAACCGGGTTCCATCGCCGTCGGCGTGGGTGCCGTGTCGCTGCTCTTGCTGCGACGGCAGTGGTGGCGTGCCCGCCGCCGGAACCGGATCAGCCCACCTTCTCGAACGTAAATCCGTCCTGCACGAAGTCGATCCGCACGGAGCTTCCCTCCGGAAACTTCCCGGACAGCAGCTCGCGGGCCAGCTCGTTCTGGAGCTGCTGCTGGATCACCCGCTTCAGCGGCCGGGCTCCGTAGACCGGGTCGTAGCCCAGCCGGGCGATCTCGTCGATCGCGGCCTCGGTGCATTCGACGGTGATGCCGGCCTTCTCTGCCTGCTTCACGAGCCGCTTCACCTGAATGTCCACGATCTTCCGGATGTGCTTCTTGTCGAGCGGGTGGAAGACGATCGTCTCGTCGATCCGGTTCAGGAACTCAGGCAGGAACCGGGCCTGCAGGGCCTCCTTCACCGCATCGCGGACCTCCTGTTCGCTGCCTCCCTCCTTCGTGATCTCCTGGATTGCCTGGCTGCCCACGTTGCTCGTCATCACCACGATCGTGTTCGTGAAATCGACCGTGTGGCCGAGGCTGTCGGTGAGCCGGCCGTCGTCGAGCACCTGCAGGAGCACATTGAACACGTCGCGGTGGGCCTTCTCCATCTCGTCGAGCAACACTACGGAGTAGGGACGCCGCCGCACCGCCTCGGTGAGCAGCCCCCCTTCCTCGTAGCCGACGTAGCCCGGTGGCGCGCCGATGAGCCGCGCCACCGTGTGCTTCTCCATGAACTCACTCATGTCGATCCGCACCATCGCGTTCTCGTCGTCGAAGAGCACCTCGGCCAGCGCCTTGCAGAGCTCCGTCTTGCCCACGCCCGTCGGGCCCAAAAAGATGAACGACCCGATCGGGCGGTTCGGGTCCTGGAGGCCCGCCCGGCTGCGACGAACGGCGTCGCTCACCGCCTCGACCGCCTCCTCCTGGCCCACGACCCGCTGGTGGAGCCGCTCCTCCAGCACGAGCAGCTTGGCCCGTTCGGTTTCGACCAGCCGCGTGACCGGAATGCCCGTCCAGGCGCTCACGACCTCGGCGATCTCTTCAGGGCCCACCTCGCGGCGGAGCAGCCGCTTGCCCGGCGTCTTGCCAGCCTCCTTTTCCGTGCCCTCCTGCTCGAGCCGCTGCTGCAGCGCCTTTCGCTTCACGTCAAGCTCGTAGAGCTTCTGGTAGAGCTCCTCGCCGACGGGCTGCCCCGAGGCCTGTCGCTCCTTGATCTGCACGCCGGCCTGGTCGAAGGCGAGCTGCACCTCGTCGAGCTGCTTCCGCAGCTCCTGCGCGCTGCCCACCCCCATCTTCTCGGCTTCCCACTGTTTCCGCAGGTCGGCGAGCTTCTTGCGGAGGTCGGTCGATTCCTCCTCGATCTCCTTCAACCGCTCCTTGGCATGCTCCTCCGTCTCCTCGGCGAGCTGCCGGGCCGCCAGCTCCAGCTGCACGAGCCGCCGCTGCACCTCGTCGATCTCGCTCGGCACGCTCTGCAGCTCCATCGCGATCCGGCTGGTCGCCTCGTCCATCAGGTCGATCGCCTTGTCGGGGAGGAACCGGTCGGCGATGTAGCGGTGCGACAGCTCGGCCGCCGCCACGAGGGCGGAATCCTTGATCTTCACGCCCTTGTGGTGGGCCTCGTAGCGGGGCTTCAGCCCGCGGAGGATCGCGATCGTGTCTTCCACGCTGGGCTCGCCCACCATCACCGGCTGGAACCGCCGCTCGAGGGCGGCGTCCTTCTCGATGTGCTTGCGGTATTCGTCGAGCGTGGTGGCGCCGATGCACCGCAATTCGCCGCGGGCGAGCGCCGGCTTGAGCAGGTTGGCGGCGTCGGAACCCCCTTCGGCCGCGCCCGCACCGATCACGGTGTGCAGTTCGTCGATGAACAGGATCACGTTGCCCGCGGCCGCCTCCACCTCCCGCAGGATCGCCTTGAGCCGGTCCTCGAACTCGCCGCGGTACTTCGTGCCGGCGATCAGCGCGCCGAGGTCGAGCGCGACCACGCTCCGCCCCTTGAGCGTTTCCGGCACGTCGGCCTGCACGATCCGCAGCGCCAGCCCCTCGGCGATCGCCGTCTTGCCGACGCCCGGCTCGCCGATGAGCACGGGATTGTTCTTCGTGCGCCGCGAGAGCACCTGGATCACGCGGCGGATCTCGGCGTCGCGGCCGATCACCGGGTCGAGCTTGCCCTGGCTGGCCCGCTTCGTGAGGTCGATGCCGTACTTCTCGAGCGCCTGGAACTTCTCCTCGGGATTCTGGTCTGTCACCCGCGACTGGCCGCGGACGGCCTGCAGGCCGGCGAGCAGATCCTTCTCGCCGATGGCGGCGAGCTGCAGCACGTTCTTGGCCTTCGACGGCACCTTCGCGAGCGCGAGCAGCAGATGATCGGTCGAGACGAACTCGTCCTTCATCGTGTGCGACTCGGTGGTCGCCGTCTCGAAGACCTTGATCAATTCTTGATCGGGCTGCGGCTGGGCGCCCCCCTGCACCTTCGGGAGATGCGACAGTTCCGCCTCGATGATCCGCTCGAGGTGGCCGCGGTCGGTGCCGATCTTCTCGAGCAGCGGCCGCACGATCCCCTCCCGCTCGGCCACGAGCGAATGGAGCAGGTGCACCGGCGTCACCTGCGGGTTGCCCCGGCTGCCCGCCAGCTCGATGGCGTTCTGCACCGCCTCCTGCGCCTTGATCGTGAACTTGTCGAATCGAAACGGCATGACTTATTCCTCCCTCGCCTTTCTCACCATACGGATCGGATCGTTCCGACTCCCTTAGGGCTCTCAGTCGGGCAGTCAGCGAAGGGCTGCCCGTGCCCCTAGAGCCGGCGTTGCTGGCCAGCGCAGCCATGGATGGCGAAGCGCAGACAGCATCGAGTGAGCGAAGCCCAGGATGGGCGAAGCGAACGTCCGGCGACGGGGCGCGGGCAGCCCGGAGCCTCGCAGACGCTTCCGCATCATCCGTGGATCCGTATCACCCCTTCACCTCGAACTCGGCGTCGATCGTGTCGTCGGGGCCCTTGCCCGCGCCGGCCGCGGCCTCGGGGGCCGCGCCGCCGCGCTGGGCCGTCTGCTCGTAGAGCACCTTCGAGAGGGCGTGGGCCGCCTGCTCGAGGGCGCCGTGGGCCGAGTTGATCGCGTCGACGTCTTCGCCCTTGGCCGTCTCACGGGCCTTGGCGATCGCCGCCTCGATCGGCGCCTTGTCGGAGGCCGACAGCTTGCCGTCGTTCTCCTTGATCAGCTTCTCGGTCTGGAAGCAGAGGGCCTCGGCCTTGTTGCGGGCCTCGGCGAGGCGGAACTTCCGCTTGTCGTCCTCGGCATGGGCCTCGGCGTCCTTCCGCATCCGCTCGATCTCGCTCTCGTTCAGCCCACTCGACTGCTCGATCTTGACCGTCTGCTCCTTGTTGGAGCCGAGGTCCTTCGCGCTCACCGAGAGGATGCCGTTGGCGTCGATGTCGAACTTGACCTCGATCTGCGGCGTGCCGCGGGGCGCCGGGGGAATGCCCTCCAGGTTGAACTGGCCGAGGAGCCGGTTGTCGCGGGCCATCGGCCGCTCGCCCTGGAACACGCTCACGGTCACGGCCGTCTGGTTGTCGGCCGCCGTGCTGAACACCTGCTTCCGCTCGGTCGGCACGGTGGTGTTCCGCTCGACGAGCTTCGTGAAGATGCCCCCCTCCGTCTCGATGCCGAGCGAGAGCGGCGTCACGTCGAGCAGGAGCACCTCCTGCACGTCGCCGCCGAGCACGCCCCCCTGGATCGCCGCTCCGAGCGCCACGACCTCGTCGGGGTTCACGCCCTTGTGGGGCTCCTTGTTGAAGATCTTCTTGACGAGCTCCTGCACCTTCGGGATGCGGGTCGAGCCGCCGACGAGCACGACCTCGTCGATCTCCTTCGGGTCGAGCTTGGCGTCCTTGAGCGCCTGGAGCACCGGCCCGCGGCACCGCTCGATGAGCCCGTCGCACATCCGCTCGAACTCGGCCCGCGTGATGGTCATCTGCAGGTGCTTCGGCCCCGACGCATCGGCCGTGATGAACGGCAGGTTGATGTCGGAGCTTTGGGCGCTCGACAGCTCCTTCTTCGCCTTCTCGCAGGCTTCCTGGAGCCGCTGCATGGCCATCGCATCCTTCCGGAGGTCGATCCCCTGCTCCTTCTGGAACTGGTCGGCCACGTGGTTGATGAGCGCCTGGTCGAAGTCGTCGCCGCCGAGGTGCGTGTCGCCGTTGGTGCTCACCACCTGGAACACGCCGTCCTTCGAGACGTCGAGCACCGACACGTCGAACGTGCCGCCGCCGAGGTCGAACACGACGATCTTCTCGTCCTTCTTCTTCTCGAGGCCGTAGGCCAGGGCCGCGGCGGTGGGCTCGTTGACGATCCGCATCACCTCGAGGCCCGCGATCTGGCCGGCGTCCTTCGTGGCCTGCCGCTGGGCGTCGTTGAAGTAGGCCGGGACGGTGATCACCGCCTTGTTGACCTTGT
>CAZXIG010000196.1:0-5722 GCA_964640405.1 uncultured Candidatus Kuenenia sp. | reverse complement strand
AACCGCTCGAACCACCGCCCATCTCGCCGGCCCGTGGCCCGCCGACAGACTGGGGCGAGCTCGTTCAGGTCCACGACGACCGATCGGCCCCACTCGGCAGACGCTTGCCGAAGTGCCATTGGCCGACTGATCCTTTTGAACCGCAGCTGCGCGTTCCAGGGGTTCGCGACCGGCGGGGCCAGCACGTCGGTCGCAAACGGGCCCGTGTCTGCCCCGCGCATGACCCGGGTCTTGAGCGACGCGACCCACGGGTCGCGGGCGGGCCTGCCGACGACGGTGTCGAGCGGCTCGGGGTATGGCAGGCGGGCGACGGCAGCGTCGAGCGCGGGCTGATCGCCCGGGGCAACGGCGACAGCGACAGTCACCGGCGCCGTGCTCGGAGGCAGGACGAGCGTATGAAAGCCGTCGCGGGCTTCGAGCCGCGCGTTCTTCGTCGGCCCGCCGACGAGGGCCACAGCTGTCTGCGCACGATCCTTGCCTACTGCCGCGACGCGGGCGGCCAGTTCGTTTTCGTGCGGGGCGAGCGACCAGATGCGGGGCACGATCGGCGCTGCACGGTGGCCGTTCGCGTTGGATGCCTCTGCGAGCATTGCGGTCTCGAGAATCGGCGTTTGGCCCACGGTGTAGTCGAGCACGATACGGTCACCGGCGTGGTGCATCGCACGAAATTGCACATGCGCGTGCGGCAAGGGACCGGAGGGCTGTTTGTCGCGGCCGAGCGGCCGAGGATCGGCGAACGAGCCGTTTGCTGGGTCTGCCCAGCCGGGCAGCGTCGGCGTGGTCGCGACCACGCGGCCGGCGACGCGCGGATGGGTGCCGTGGCTGCCGTCGAAGTTGATGCCGCGCCAGTCGAGAAAATCGTCGCCGGTCCAGATTGCCGCGGCGCGGAGCGTGTCGAGTTCATAGAGGATCCACGCATGCCCGCGTCCGATACCACCCGGGCCGGGGTCGAGCCGGACTTCGAGCCCCTTGCGGGCCACGTTCGTACCATCGCCGCCCACCTCGATGCTCGCCGCGAGGAATGGACCGTAGTCGTGCATTCGCCACGGCTCGATCTTGGAGGGCTCGGGACCGCGGCTCGTGCCTTGCGGAAGTCCGGCGAGGTAATCGGACGTGACGGCCGCGTGGAACGACGGATTGTGCTGCTTGAGGTAGGCCTCGCGGATGTAGTGGATCACGTCGTACTTCTGGCTCGGCACCATCCAGCCCTGTGCGACCATCTGCCCCGTGCCGGTGGTGAGCGTGCGGTACATCGCATATGGGTCGGCCCCGGCCTTGAACTTGCCCTCCGCAAACCGCAGCGCCGTGGGCAGCGACCCCGGCGCCGCCTGCGTGCCGTGGCAGTTGGCGCATACGCGGCCGTAGATGGCCTCGCCGCGCTTGAAAGCTTCCGCGGCCTTCTGCGGATCGGCCCAGTCGGCGAGAAAGCCGGCGTGGTCGATCGTGGCCTCGTACTCGGCGGGGTCGGCCTGGGCGAGAAGCGCGGGGTCGGGCCGCAGGGACGCGGCACGGTCCGCCCCGCCGCGGGCGATCTCGTCGAGATAGATGACAAGGTCGAGAAACTGCTGGCGGTCGGCAAGGAGATTGACGAGCCCTTTGGGCATGAGCGAAGTGTTCAGGTCCGTCCGCTCATCCACGTCGCCGCCGGGAATCGTGATTTCCCTGCCGCCTGCGGCGGCGTCGCGGAGCACGATTTCATCCGGCGTTTGGCTGACCACCAGCCCCGACACGGTCTGCCCTTCGGTCGTGAGGATGGTGACGGCGCGATATTCGGGCCGCACGATCTTCGAGGGCTCGAGCAGCGACTCGACGATGTGTTTCGTGAGCGCCGCACCCGCGAGCGGGCCGTCGACGCCCAGGCGCTGCCCGGCGAGGTTGGGCCCTAGCGGCGAGACACCGTTGCCCGCGATGTGGCACTTCGTGCATGTCAGGTACGGCGTATAGAAAAGAAGCGCTCCGCGCACCGGATCGCCGGCCTGCACAGCTGCCGTCGCGAGGGCCGTCGATCCCTCGCGGGCGAGCGATCGGCCAGTCCATTCGCATCTTCGCCCCAGGCGGTTGCCATCGCGGCGACTGCCAGGATAGCGGTCAGCCCCGACAACCGCCCGCGGTTCGAGCGGCCGCCCCGGAAACCTCGCGTCGCGATGAGGCCAACGCTGCCGAGGTCCACCTGCCAGAAGCCGATTACCAGTGAACGAGACATACGCCGCCTTCCGTCGTGGGCCGATTGCGGTGGGCGTTGGTTGGACCCTGACACGAAGTATATTGAACCGTTAATAACAACATGGCGATTGCCCATTTTCGAGGCCATGGTCATGGCCGGAACCGTGCCGCACTCGGTCGACGAGCTGTAGGCTGACTTCTATCCGCGGCAGGTCGTTTGAGCCGGTGTCAGGCCCGGACGCGGCCAACGCGGACCCGGGTATCGAGCGGCACCATGTGGGGCGTGAGGATGCCGGTGATCGGGGGGGCGTGGGGCATGGCAGTGTGTGCCGTCAGGCGTAGTTCGGATGGCAGGCGGGGCCGATAGGCTGGAAGCTCTTGTAGCCGAGCACGAACTCCTGGTGGCCGAGTGATTCCGAGGCCGTGCGGGCTCCCGCCGCCACCTCGAGCGTGAGCCGGTGAATCTCCGCGCCCACCTCGTCGAGCGTGCCGCGGCCCTCGAGGATTCGGCCCGCGTCTACGTCCATGTCGTCGCGGAGATTGCGATACGTCTCGGGGTTGGCACAGACCTTGATCACCGGCGAGATCGCCGATCCCACGACCGATCCGCGGCCCGTGGAGAAGAGCGTGACATGCGCTCCGCAGGCGATTAGTTCGGCGATCTCGGCGTTGTCGTTGATGTTGGGAAACCCGAAACGCACCTCGCCGTCGGGCACCACGTCGAGCAGATAAAGCCCGCCGGCACGCGGCACGTCGCCCGGCTTGATGAGTCCCGAGATCGGGGAGGAGCCGCTTTTCGAGTAGGCGCCCATGCTCTTCTCTTCCTGCGTCGAGAGCCCGCCGTCGGCATTGCCGGGCGCGAAGCTCCCGTGGCCGAGCACCGTGTAGTAGCGGGCCGCCTTCGCCACGGAGTCGAGGAGCACCCGCCCCAGTTCCGGCGTCACCGCCCGCGAAGCCATGATCTGCTCGCAGCCGATGAGCTCGCCCGTCTCCTCGAAGATACAGGTGGCACCATCAGCCACGAGCCGGTCGAAGGCGCGGCCGATGCCGGGGTTGGCCGTGATGCCGCTCGTGCCGTCGCTGCCGCCGCAGATTGTGCCGACGACGAGTTCGGCCGAAGACATCGGACCGCGCGGGGCGTTCTCCAGGTCTCGCCTGATCTCCGCGATCCACCGGCGGCCCCCGTCGATCGCGGGCCGCGTCCCCCCGGTCTCTTGGATCACCACGAGGTCGGCAGGCCGGCCGGACTCACGGATCGCCTGCAGCAGCCCGTGCCGGTTGAAGCCCTCGCAGCCCAGCGACACGAGGAGCACGGCTCCCACGTTGGGATGAGTGCAGAGCGACCTGAGCATGCGGAACGAGTAGTCGTTGGGATAGCAGCCCCCGAAGCCGATCAAGTGCACGTCGGTCTCGCGAAACGGCAGCTGGATTTCCCGCGCAACGTGGTGGGCACACTCGACGAGGTAGACGACGGCGACGGTGTTGCGGATGCCCTTGCGGCCGTCGGCCCGCAGGAACGCGTCGTCGCGGATAAGGTTCGTGGGAGTCATCGTCGGTTGCCCGGAAAGAGGCGGCCGTGATCGAGCGTGTAGGTCGGCAGGTAGTCGCTCTGGACGTTGTGGACGTGGACGTGTTCGCCTGCCGCGATCTCGCGGGTGGCCGAGCCGATGGGAACGCCGTATTTGAGAATCTTCTCGCCGGCTGCGATCGGCCGCAGAGCCACCTTGTGGCCGAGGCCCAAGGAGGCCGGCACGGTCAGCGTGCATCCATCGACGACGATTGTCGAGCCGGCAGGAACCATCCGGGCGAGAATCGCAACGTTGTCAAGCGGCGAAAGACGGATGGCAGACACGGGGCTCACGTCAAACGGGTAAGGGCTCGGGCCGCCGATGTCGACGCGTGGCGCAGATGATCGGCAGGACGATGGAAACAGAGTATCGTATCGAAATGGTCGACAGCACCCGTGACCCGCCACGAACGCTCCGCGACTCGCTCGCCTACCTCGGCCCGGGGATCATCCTCGCCAGTTCGATCGTCGGGTCGGGTGAGCTCATCGCGGCCACCACAGTGGGTGCCGAGGCGGGATTCGTGCTTCTGTGGTTGATCGTGATCGGTTGCGCGATCAAGGTGGCCGCGCAGATCGAGATCGGCCGCAACACGCTCACCTGGGGCCGCACGCCCCTGGCCGCATTCGATGCCGTGCCGGGGCCGCGGCTTGGCGGCCGCGGCTGGATCTACTGGGGTTGGGCCGTCATGACCGTCCTCATCATCGTGCAGCAAGGGGGCATTCTCGCCGGTGTCGCCCAGACACTTGCCGCGGGCATTCCGATCACGCCGGCAGGCAGCGAGTGGAACCGTGTGCACGACGAGGCGGCGGCGGCGCGGATCGCCGAAGCCTCGGCGCGGCGCGGAGGCGATACCGCAAAGGCCGACGAGCTTCATCGTCGGCTCGAGCAACTCTCCCGCCAGATGCCAACGCTCCCGGTTCCTGTCGACTGGACGGTGTGGGCAGTGATCACGGCGGTCGCAACGTCCGTCCTCCTGGCGATCGGCCGCTACGGCGTCATCGAGCGGATTGCGATCGTGCTCGTCGGCACGTTCACGCTCGTCACGCTGGCCGCTCTTGTCGTCTTGCAGTTTGATCCGGCCTGGGCAATTTCGCGGGCGGAATTCGTCAGCGGCGTCGTGCCCGCGGTGCCGCCGGCGATCGGGGGCCAGTCGCCGCTGATGACGGCCTTGGCGACGTTCGGCATCATCGGCGTGGGCGCGGCCGAGCTGATGTTTTATCCCTACTGGTGCCTGGAGAAGGGGTATGGCAAGGCGGTGGGGTCGCGCGATGATTCGCCGGCATGGGCGGAGCGAGCCCGCGGTTGGATCAACGTGTTGCGGCTCGACGCCTGGGCGTCGATGGTCGTGTACACGGTCGTGACCGTGGCCTTCTATCTCCTCGGCGCCGCCACGCTGGGCCGGCTCGGGCTGCGGCCGGCAGGCGGCGAGATGGTGCGGTCGCTGGGGGCGATGTATGGACCGGTGTTCGGCCCATGGGCGGCCGACGTGTTTTTGGTGGGTGCCTTCGCCGTCTTGTATTCCACACTCTTCGCCGCCGCCGACGGCAATGCGAGGATCATCGCCGACGGGTTGGTGTTGGCCGGAAGGATTCCCGGCGACGAGGCGGCGCGCAAAGCATGGACGCGGCGAATCGCGGTGGCCTGGCCGCTGGTTGCCCTCGTGCTGGCGTTGGTGATCCGCGAGCCGGTGGCGATGGTGCTCGCGAGCGGTGTCGCGCAGGCGATCATGTTGGCGGCGCTTGGCGTGGCCGTGCTGTATTTTCGCTACCGTTCGCTCGATCGCCGGCTGCAGCCGTCACGGGCCTGGGATCTGCTGCTGTGGCTGTCGGCGATCGGCCTCATCACCGTCGGTGCATGGACGGTGTGGCAGAAGGTGGCGGACGTCCTCGCAAGCTGACGGCAGTTCGACCGAACGACTGAAGGGCTCTGCGGCTGATCCTCGCGATTTTGCCGCAGCCCGTGTGGTTTTAAGGGGATTTTCTGCCGTGGCC